>NZ_JBFTOU010000002.1:0-405992 GCF_056398125.1 Pseudomonas sp. 05L36
TACAGCGTTACAGCGTTACACGCTGCTGTCAACACCTCTTTTTCAACTCCCTTTTGGCTTCGATGACCTGAAGCAACCTGCTGCCGAAAACTGCGTAACTCATTGTTTACCAAGGAGTTTTCCGTTTCGACTGCGCCGGAAGTGGGGCGAATTATAGGCTTCTAAAATTCGCCGTCAACCCTTTATCTCAGCTTTATTCGGATTTGAGCGTAATACGCGCAAATGCCTTCTTCCCAGCCTGGCAAACATGGGTCGCGCCCAGTGCATATATAAAGGTGCGATCGACAACCTCACCATCTATACGCACACCACCGGAACCCAGGAGATCTCGCGCCACCGCCGAGTTCTTGACCAACCCTGCCTTATTAAGGACAGCAGCGATCGGCATATCCTCGGTAGCAGTCAATTCGATTTCCGGCAGATCTTCAGGCAGCTCGCCATCCTTCATACGGTTACCGGCAGCACGATGAGCACTGGCCGCAGCCTCCTCACCATGGAAGCGTGCAACGATCTCTTCAGCCAGCTTGATCTTGATATCGCGCGGATTGGCACCCGCCTCCACATCAGCGCGGAACGCATTGATCTCATCCATGGAGCGGAAGCTGAGCAACTCGAAGTAACGCCACATCAGCGCATCCGGAATGGAAACCAGCTTGCTGTACATCACACCCGGCGCTTCCTGGATACCGACGTAGTTGCCCAAGGACTTGGACATCTTCTTCACGCCATCCAGGCCTTCAAGCAGCGGCATGGTCAAAATGCACTGGGCCTCCTGACCATAACCACGCTGCAGTTCACGCCCCATCAGCAAGTTGAACTTCTGATCGGTGCCGCCAAGCTCGACGTCTGCGCGCAGGGCTACCGAGTCGTACCCTTGAACCAGCGGATAAAGGAACTCATGAATGGCGATTGGCTGATTGGTTGTGTAACGCTTGTCGAAGTCATCGCGCTCGAGCATGCGAGCCACGGTGTACTGCGAAGTCAGGCGAATGAAGTCGGCCGGCCCCATCTGATCCATCCAGGTGGAGTTGAATGCCACTTCGGTCTTTGCCGGGTCCAGAATCTTGAAGACCTGAGTCTTGTAGGTCTCGGCATTATCGAGGACCTGCTCGCGAGTGAGCGGCGGGCGCGTAGCACTCTTGCCGCTCGGATCGCCGATCATCCCGGTGAAGTCACCTATAAGGAAGATCACCTGATGCCCCAGCTCCTGGAACTGGCGCAGCTTATTGATAAGCACGGTGTGACCCAAGTGCAGATCCGGAGCCGTTGGATCGAAGCCCGCCTTAATACGTAGCGGCTGGCCACGCTTGAGCTTTTCAATCAGCTCGGACTCGACCAACAGTTCTTCCGCACCACGTTTGATCAGCGCTAGCTGCTCTTCAACCGACTTCATAACCAACCTGCAAGGCTCAGATTCAAAGGGAACCAACCATACAAGATCGCGCGTCAAATACAAGGTTTGCCCGGCGCACGGACGCCAATCCGCAGACAGAGCGCCTGCGGACTTGCTTCAGAGATGATTTGGTTATATTTTATACAGTTATTTCATCTTCATCATGTCATTCATCTTTTCCAATTCATCTTTTTCAAAGTCAAAACCACTTATGACCACAGAATCGTCTAAAGCGCCGCCGCTTTACCCGAAGACCCACTTGCTTGCCGCAAGTGGCATCGCCGCCCTTCTCAGTCTGGCGCTCCTGGTATTCCCTTCCAGCGATGTTGAAGCCAAAAAGACAACCCTGAGTCTTGAACTGGAAAGCCCTGCTGAACAACTGACACAAGATCAAGACGCTGCTGACACCGTTCAAGCCACAAATGAGCCAGCAACCTCCCCCTTCGCGCAGATCGACAACAGCGCCGAAGACACTCAGGAAACCGCTCAAACCGAACCGGCGCCGGTCGTCGAAGAAAAGAAGCCGGCAAGCCACAGGGAAGTGATCGTCACCAAGGGTGACACCCTCTCTACACTGTTCGAGAAGGTCGGTCTCCCAGCCACCTCAGTGCGTGAAATACTGGCCAGCGACAAGCAGGCCAAGCAGTTCAGCCAGCTCAAGCATGGGCAAAAACTCGAATTCGAACTGAGCCCTGACGGCCAGTTGACCAACCTGCACAGCAAGCTCAACGACCTCGAAAGCATCAGCCTGACCAAGAACGACAAGGGCTACACCTTCAACCGCATTACCGCCAAACCGAGCGTGCGCTCGGCTTACGTTCATGGCGTGATCAACAGCTCGCTGTCGCAATCCGCGGCCCGAGCGGGCCTGTCTCACAGCCTGACCATGGACATGGCCAGTGTGTTTGGCTACGACGTGGACTTCGCCCAGGATATTCGCCAGGGCGACGAGTTCGACGTGATCTACGAGCAAAAGGTGGTCAACGGCAAGGCCGTCGGCACTGGTCCGATCCTGTCGGCGCGCTTCACCAACCGCGGCAAGACCTACACCGCCGTGCGCTACACCAACAAACAAGGCAACAGCAGCTACTACACCGCTGACGGCAACAGCATGCGCAAGGCATTCATCCGCACACCGGTGGACTTCGCCCGCATCAGCTCGAAATTTTCCATGGGCCGCAAACACCCGATCCTGAACAAGATCCGCGCCCACAAAGGCGTCGACTACGCAGCACCGCGTGGCACGCCGATCAAGGCTGCCGGTGATGGCAAGGTCTTGCTGGCCGGCCGCCGTGGTGGCTACGGCAATACCGTGGTTCTCCAGCACGGCAATACCTACACCACGCTCTACGGCCACATGCAAGGCTTCGCCAAAGGCGTGAAGACTGGCGGCACGGTGAAACAGGGCCAGGTGATTGGCTATATCGGCACCACCGGCCTCTCCACCGGGCCGCACCTGCACTACGAGTTCCAGGTCAATGGTGTACACGTCGACCCGCTGGGCCAGAAACTGCCAATGGCCGATCCGATTGCCAAGGCCGAACGCCCACGCTTCCTCGCCCAAAGCCAGCCACTGATGGCGCGCATGGAACAGGAAAAAGCCACTCTGCTAGCTTCGAGCAAGCGCTAAGTCATGGCGCTCTATATAGGTGTGATGTCCGGGACCAGCCTTGATGGCCTGGACATCGCACTGGTCGAGCAAGCCCCGGCGATCAGGCTGATCGCCTCTCACTACATCCCGATGCCCGATTCCCTGCGCGCCGAGCTGCTCGGCTTGTGTGCCAGCGGCCCGGACGAAATCGCCCGCTCCGCCATCGCCCAGCAGAACTGGGTGAAACTGGCAGCCCAAGGGATTCATGCCCTTCTCGCTCAGCAGCAACTGAAGCCTGACGACATTCGTGCGATCGGCAGCCATGGCCAGACCATCCGCCACGAACCGGCACGCGGTTTCACCGTGCAGATCGGCAACCCGGCCCTGCTGACGGAGCTGACCGGCATCACCGTGGTCAGCGACTTCCGCAGCCGTGACGTCGCTGCCGGCGGACAAGGTGCACCGCTGGTTCCTGCCTTCCACGAGACACTGTTTGAAGAACGGACCGGCAATCGTGCCGTGCTGAACGTCGGTGGATTCAGCAACCTGAGCCTGATCGAACCCGGTAAGCCTGTTGCCGGGTTCGACTGCGGCCCGGGCAATGTCCTGTTGGACGCCTGGATTCATCAGCAACGTGGCGACAACTATGACCGCGACGGCCAATGGGCCACCAGCGGCAAGGTTGAACCGGCTCTATTGAATGAGCTGCTCAGCGATCCGTTCTTCGTAACCAAAGGCCCGAAGAGTACCGGACGGGAAGTATTCAACCTACCTTGGCTGACACAGCACCTGGCACAACTGCCAGCCTTCGCCGCCGAAGATGTTCAGGCGACGCTGCTTGAGCTGACCGCGCTGACCATCATCGAATCACTGCAAAGCGCCCAGGCAGACACGCAGGAACTACTGGTCTGCGGCGGCGGCGCCCACAACACCGCGTTGATGAACCGCCTGGCCAGCCTATTGCCAAACGCCAGTGTCAGCAGCACTGCCACTTACGGCGTAGACCCCGACTGGGTCGAAGCCATGGCCTTCGCGTGGCTGGCTCATTGCTGCCTCGAAGGTATTGCGGCCAACCGCCCGAGCGTTACCGGTGCCCGCGGCTTGCGCGTACTGGGCGCCATCTACCCCGCATAAATTCTCCACACAGTAAAACGCCGCAGGACCCTGAGGCCATGCGGCGCTTTGTAATGCAGGCGCGCTGATCAGATCGAGAACGAAGAACCGCAGCCACAAGTGGTGGTCGCATTCGGGTTCTTGATGACGAAACGCGAACCTTCCAGACCTTCCTGGTAGTCCACCTCGGCACCTGCCAGGTACTGAAAGCTCATCGGATCGACAACCAGACTCACACCTTCGCGCTCGACGATGGTGTCGTCATCGGCCACTTCTTCATCGAAGGTGAAGCCGTACTGAAAACCTGAACAACCGCCGCCCGTAACGAATACGCGCAGCTTCAAGCGATCATTCCCCTCTTCATCGACCAGGCTCTTCACCTTGTGCGCGGCACCGTGGGTGAATTGCAAAGCCGTGGGGGTGAAGGATTCGACGCTCATGCTGACTATCTCCCGGCGTTACGCCGTCATATTGCGTGATGACGCGCATTATCCGCTTCTCCTAGAAAAGCGGTCAACTATTGTTATGGTATATCAACCAATCCAATCGCCGGCCCGGAATGCAAAAAGGCCCGTCAGACGGGCCTTTTGCTGTACGCGATAAAGCTTACGGCAGCATGCCGGCGTGGGACAGGCCCAGACGCTCATCCAGCCCGAACAGAATGTTCATGTTCTGCACCGCCTGACCCGAAGCGCCTTTGACCAGGTTGTCGATCACCGACAGCACAACCACCAGATCACCATCCTGAGGGCGATGCACGGCAATACGGCAGACGTTGGCACCCCGTACGCTACGAGTCTCCGGATGGCTGCCGGCCGGCATCACATCGACGAACGGTTCGTTGGCATAACGCTTTTCAAACAGCACCTGCAGATCCACCGAGCGATCAACAACGGTTGCGTAGAGCGTGGAATGAATGCCACGAATCATCGGAGTCAGGTGCGGAACGAAGGTCAGACCGACGTCCTTGCCTGCTGCACGACGCAGGCCCTGGCGGATTTCCGGCAAATGACGGTGCCCTTTGACCGCATAGGCCTTCATGCTTTCCGATGTCTCGGAGTACAGCGAGCCTACGGAAGCACCACGACCGGCGCCGCTGACACCGGATTTGCAGTCAGCAATCAGATGCGCAGTATCGGCCAGGCCGGCTTCGAGCAATGGCAGGAAACCCAATTGCGTTGCAGTTGGGTAGCAGCCCGGCACAGCAATCAGGCGCGCTTTCTTGATCTGCTCGCGATTGACTTCCGGCAAGCCATAGACCGCTTCGTCCAGCAACTCCGGTGCACCGTGCGGCTGGCCGTACCACTTGGCCCACTCATCCGCGTCTTGCAGACGGAAGTCCGCCGACAGGTCGATGACCTTGGTCCCGGCCGCCAGCAACTCGCCCGCCAAGGCATGGGCAACACCGTGCGGTGTGGCGAAGAACACCACATCGCAGGCACCCAGGGTCTTGATGTCCGGAACGCTGAACGCCAGGCCGTCGTAGTGGCCTCGCAGGTTCGGGTACATGTCGGCCACGGCAAGGCCAGCCTCGGATCGGGAAGTGATGACAACCACCTCAGCTTGCGGATGTTGCGCCAACAGACGCAGCAGTTCGACACCGGTGTAACCCGTGCCGCCGACGATACCGACCTTGACCATAAACCTGCCCTCAACGAACCCACTGGAAAGCCGTCGATAATAGGGGCCGCGCGCCCCTGCGACAACCGTCAAGGTGACGTGCGGAGCTTCTAGCCTCTACTATTCCCGCTACCGTGAACCTGGGAATAACTAAAAATGCTTTATCTGTGGCTCAAAGCACTTCACATCATCAGCATCGTTTGCTGGTTTGCCGGCCTGTTTTACTTGCCGCGGCTGTTCGTCTATCACGCTCAAAGCGAAGATACCGTCAGCAAGGAACGCTTCAGCGTCATGGAGCGCAAGCTGTATCGCGGCATCATGGGGCCGGCAATGATCGCTACGCTGATCTTCGGCGGCTGGCTGATCAGCCTCAACCCGAGTGCGTATTTCACTCAGGGTGGCTGGATGCACGCCAAGCTGGCGCTGGTGGTGATTCTGATCGGCTACCACCACATGTGCGGTGCCCAGGTAAAACGTTTTGCCCGTGGCGAGAACACCCGCAGCCATGTCTTTTATCGCTGGTTCAATGAAGTGCCGGTTCTGATATTGCTGGCTATCGTAATTCTGGTCGTCGTTCGGCCGTTCTAAATCCACCAGGCACCACTCACCGGGGTACTTCCAATGTCGCTGCCCGCTCTGCTCGAACAACGTTTGCGTCTGCCCGTGGTGGCGGCGCCGATGTTCCTGATTTCCAATCCGCAATTGGTACTCGCCTGTTGTCGCCAGGGCGTGGTCGGCAGCTTCCCGGCGCTGAACCAGCGCGAAAGCAGCGGTTTCAAGGCCTGGCTGGAAGAAATCGAAGCCGGGCTGGCGACACTGGAAAACCCCGCGCCTTATGCCGTGAACCTGATCGTCCATAACAGCAATCCACGGTTACAGGCGGATCTTGAGATCTGTGTCGAGCACAAAGTGCCGATCGTGATCACCAGCCTCGGCGCCGTGAAAGAACTGGTCGACGCGGTCCACAGCTACGGCGGCCTGGTGTTCCATGATGTGACGACTCGTCGTCATGCCGAGAAAGCGGCCGAAGCCGGCGTGGATGGTTTGATCGCCGTGGCTGCCGGCGCCGGTGGACACGCCGGGACCTGGAGCCCGTTCTCGCTGATTGCCGAAATCCGCCAGTTCTTCGACAAGACCCTGTTGCTGGCCGGCTGCTTGAATCATGGCCACGAAATTCTTGCCGCCCAACTGCTCGGCGCGGATTTGGCCTACTTTGGCACACGATTTATCGGCACGACCGAAAGTCACGCGCCCGACGCCTACAAAGAAATGCTGCTGACATCCAAAGCGGCAGACATCATCCATACTCCAGCCGTGTCAGGTGTCCCCGCGAGTTTCATGCGCCAGAGTCTGGAAGCAGCCGGTTTCGACATGGCCGCCTTGCAAGGCAAGGGCGAGATCAACTTCGGCTCCAAGCTCAAACCCGTGAGCGATGAGGCCAAAGCCTGGAAAACCGTTTGGTCTGCCGGCCAGGGCGTGGGAGAAATCGAGGACTTGCCGAGTGTCGAGCAGTTGATTGCACGTCTCGACGCGGAGTACCGCAAGGCCCTGGAGCAGGCTGCCCAGTTGACCAAACGCTGGCCGAGCTGACAGCAAACCTTGGCCAGTCTTGCCCGGCTGGCCTTACTCTCGCCCGGGCACAACATTCTTCTTTCAACCTCTCGCGACAAGGATGCTTCGCACATGGGCGAAAATCATTTCAAGATCGTATTCGAGGGCGCCTTGCTGCCCGGTGTCGACATCACCACGGCAAAGCTCAATCTCGCCGACTTGTTCAAAAGCGATGTCACGGCCATTGAACGCTTGTTCACCGGGCGTCCGGTAGCGCTCAAACGCAACCTGTCGCAAGCCGATGCCCAGACCTATCTCCAGGCGCTGAGCAAAACCGGTATCGACGCCCGCATCGAAGCCGAAACCCCGATCGAGCTGAACCTCGCCGACGTTCATGACCATGCTCCGGCCAGCAGCCAGGCGTCTTTTGCAGATCCGCAGTCCCCTTACGCGCCGCCTCGCGCGCCAGTCGGCGAAGCCGTGGCAGAGTTCGCCACGCTCAAGCCCTTCAATTTCGATGGCCGTATCGGCCGCTTGCGTTACCTCGCCTGGACGCTGGTGCTGTCAACTGTGCTTCTGGCCGTTTGCGGGGTGTTTGCCTTGGTCGCCCTGGCTCTCATCGGCGCGGATTCGACCGCCGGCCTGATATTGGGCAGCTTGCTGGCCTTGATCCTGTTCGTCGGATTTGTATTCGTCAGCATCCAGATCACTGTTCAACGCTTGCACGATGTCGGCTGGTCCGGCTGGCTGTGGCTGCTGAACCTGGTGCCGTTCGTTGGCAGTTTCTTTCCGTTCATGATCATGGTCGTACCGGGCAACGACACCGCCAACCGCTACGGCCCGCCGCCTCCGCCGAACAGTACCGCGGTCAAGGTATTGTCTTCGCTGTGGCTGATCGTTATCGCGCTGGTTCTGTTCGGCTCGCTGGCCGGTGGTCTCACGGCGATACGGGAAGAATACAAAAGCGCCGCCCAGAGCAGCTACGAAAGCAGTTCGGTCACCACCGATGAAATCGAAGTCGAGATCGAACCGGTGCCAAATTCCACCGACGATGCAGCCGAAGAGGCCCGGCCCCCTGTAGACTCTGCGAAAGAATGAACAGCGCTCCTGGCCCGTGACACCTGCGTCGCGGCGCGGAGCTGTTGCGATGGAGAACTGCATGACCCGTTACGCTCTGATCACTGGCGCCTCCAGCGGCATCGGCCTGGCAATGGCCGAAGCGCTGGCCCGGCGCGGCCGCAGCCTGATTCTGGTGGCCCGACAACGTGATCAGCTGGAAAGTATTGCGATTGAACTGACCCAAAGGTTCGGCGTGGAAGTGTTGTTCCGTGCCTGTGACCTGGGCGAACCGCTGCGCCTGTCCGGATTCCTGCTGGAGCTGGAAGAAGGCGACCGGCAGATCGATCTGTTGGTCAACTGCGCCGGTATCGGTACCTGCGGCCCGTTTCTGGCCCAGGACTGGATGACCGAGCAAGACCTGATCGAAGTGAACATCCTCGCCCTCACCCGCCTGTGCCACGCCATCGGCAACAGCATGGCCCTGCAAGGCGGCGGGCAGATTCTGAATGTGGCCTCGGTGGCGGCGTTTCAACCGGGGCCGTGGATGAGCACTTATTACGCCAGCAAAGCGTATGTGCTGCACTTTTCCGAAGGATTGCGCGTCGAGCTGAAAAAATGTGCGATCAAGGTTTCGGTGCTCTGCCCCGGACCGACCCGCACTGCATTTTTCCGTACCGCACAACTCGACAGCGACAAACTGGCCAACAGCAAACTGCTGATGAGCCCCGAGGAAGTGGCGCTCTACACCGTGCGCGCACTGGAAAAGAATCAAGCGATCATTATTCCCGGACGGCGCAACCGCTGGTTCGCCTTCCTGCCAAGGCTCGGCTCGCGCTGGCTGACGCGCACAATCGCCGGCATGGTCAACAAGGCGTACTGCCCGCGCTGATCCAATTCAAGGTAAAAAGCTGGGCGCTGGCATACGCCATGAGTACACTCAGGCCAGCCCAAATAACGGAGAAAACAGCTGTGGATACTCTGTTCACCAAGATCATCAACCGGGAAATCCCGGCGAAGATCATTTACGAGGACGACCAGGTACTGGCCTTCCACGACATTGCCCCACAGGCACCGGTACATTTTCTGGTGGTCCCGAAGAAACCGGTTCGCACCTTGAACGACCTGACCGAGGACGACAAGACGCTGGCCGGGCATATTCTGTTCACCGCGCAGCGCCTGGCACTGGAACTGGGCTGCGAAAAAGGTTTCCGCGTCGTCATGAACTGCAATGAAGAAGGCGGACAAACCGTCTACCACATTCATATGCACGTGCTGGGTCAGCGCCAGATGCACTGGCCGCCGGGCTGAGCATAGGTTCTCAAAAGATCGCAGCCTTCGGCAGCTCCTACGTGTATCGCGAACCTCTGTAGGAGCTGCCGAAGGCTGCGATCTTTTGATCTTGACCCAGCGCAAACCTTCCCTGGCCGATTGGGTTAAACTGGCCGCCGAGATTCCTCCGGAGGTCAGCATGACTACCCAACGTCACTACTCGCCAATCGACCGCCTTCTGCTGCAAGCCGATGCCGCAATGCGCACCCTGCTGCCCTTCAGCGGCCAGCCGTACCGTCCGTCGCCTGCCATCGTGCAGCCGGATGCGAAAATGAGCGACGAAGACACACGCCACGTTGCCGGCCTGATGCGCATCAACCACACCGGCGAAGTCTGCGCCCAGGCGCTGTATCAGGGGCAGGCGCTGACCGCCAAACTGCCGCAAGTGCGTGCCGCGATGGAGCATGCCGCCGAAGAAGAAGTCGATCACCTGGTCTGGTGCGAACAACGCATTCACCAACTGGGCAGCCATACCAGCATCCTCAATCCGCTGTTCTATGGCATGTCGTTCGGGATCGGCGCAGTGGCCGGCCTGATCAGCGATAAAGTCAGCCTGGGGTTCGTTGCGGCGACGGAAGACCAGGTGTGCAAACACCTGAACGAACATCTGGAGCAATTGCCGGCCGAGGACGAAAAGTCCCGGGCGATTCTTGAACAGATGCGCATCGATGAAGAACAGCATGCCGAAAGTGCGCTGGAGGCTGGCGGGTTCCGCTTTCCGGCACCGGTGAAGTTCGGGATGAGTCTGATGGCCAAGGTGATGACCAAGAGTACTTATCGGATCTGACTCCGTTTTTTGTAGGAGCGAGCTTGCTCCGGGCGGCGTTCCGACGAAAGACGTCAACGATAACGCGTGTTTTCTGGATAAACGTGTCGCCCTCAGGTCCATCGCGAGCAAGCTCGCTCCTACAAGAGCCAGCGCCAGAATAAAAAAAGGCGACTGCCGTGAGGGAGTCGCCTTTTTTGTGTTCGAGAGTCTTACGCCATATTGCGCGCGTAGAAGATTTCGAGCATTTCGTGTTTCACCCGCTCGGTCACCTGGGCACGTTGCTCAGAGGACAGGTTGTTGGTGGCGTCGCCGAACAGGTAGTTATCCAGTTCGAAGTTCTTCAGCAGCATCTTGGTGTGGAACAGGTTTTCCTGGTACACGTTCACGTCGGTCATCTGGTACGCGTCGTAAGTGTCATCGGAGAGGTAGTTCTGGATCGAATTGATCTCATGGTCGATGAAGTGCTTTTTGCCTTCAACGTCACGGGTGAAGCCGCGCACACGGTAGTCCACGGTCACGATGTCCGAATCGAACTGGTGAATCAGGAAGTTGAGCGCTTTAAGCGGTGAAATGACCCCGCAAGTCGACACGTCGATGTCCACACGGAAGGTTGCAATACCGCTGACCGGATGGATCTCCGGGTAGGTGTGCACCGTGATGTGGCTCTTGTCGAGGTGGGCCAGAATGATTTCGGGCAGTGGGCCCGGGGACTCTTCGATCTGACTGTCGGTCGGGGTTACGGGCTCTTCCGAGATCAGGATCGTGACGCTGGCGCCCTGCGGCTCATAGTCCTGACTGGCAATGTTCAGGATGTTGGCACCAATGATATCGACAACTTCCGTGAGGATCTGCGTCAGGCGTTTCGCGTTGTACTCTTTATTGATGTACTCGACGTAAGCCTGCTGGTCTTGCGGGGTTTCCGCGTAGCAGATGTCATAGATGTTGAAGCTCAAGGTCTTTGTCAGGTTATTGAACCCGTGGAGCTTGAGTTTGCTTTTCACCGTTAAAAACTCTCTATGTGTTTGCGGCCCGGCCGCGTGATCAAGCATGCCCGTCAAATGCGAACAACGCACCTGCGTAGGACGGTTAACACCTCTTCGCGATGGCGATTTTGGTTGTCTGCTCGGGTGCGAGGCCTGTCGGCTGACGGGCCACTACCCTGAAAAAAGTGGCGCATTATGCAGACGTCAGCTTGTGTTCGCCAGAGTCTGCACTGCTTTTATGATAGTTGAATGTCGATTCAACCGAGCTCGATGATCTCGTAGTCGTGGGTAATTGCCACGCCTGCCGCGCCGAGCATGATCGAGGCCGAGCAATACTTCTCGGCAGACAATTCGATGGCGCGCTTGACCTGGGCTTCTTTCAGCCCACGGCCCTTGACCACGAAATGCATGTGGATCCTGGTGAAAACCTTTGGATCTTCGGTCGCACGCTCGGCTTCAAGGAACGCTTCACAGCTTTCGACCGCCTGGCGGGACTTCTTGAGGATGCTGACCACATCGAAATTGCTGCAACCGCCGACACCCAGCAGCAGCATTTCCATCGGCCGGACACCCAGGTTACGTCCGCCGGCATCGGGCGGACCGTCCATGACCACGACATGACCACTACCGGATTCGCCGAGGAACATGGCTTCGCCAGCCCATTGGATGCGTGCCTTCATCGCCAAGACTCCACTGTATAAAAAAGGGTCGCCAGCTTAGCACAGGCCCCGTGACTGACGGCGCCCGGCGTCCTAGGACATATCCCACCGCCTTGTAGGTAAATGCTCGAATATTGCAGGAGGTGTCTGTTAAGCTGACGCCAAATCAATGGCGCATTGCCAGCTTTCCCCCAGCGTTCGCTATTCATAAAAAAACCAAACACACCGTGCAGTCTTTTCGGGATACAACCATGGTTGCGATTGCCCCCAACCCCAAGATCAAGAACCTCGACAAGCTGTTGATGCATTGCCAGCGCCGCCGCTATCAGGCCAAGAGCAACATCATTTGTGCCGGCGACCGTTCGGAAACGCTGTTCTACATCATCAAAGGCTCAGTCACCATCCTGATCGAAGATGACGACGGCCGGGAAATGATCATTTCCTACCTGAACACCGGGGACTTTTTCGGCGAGTTGGGTCTGTTTGAGCAAGCTGGCCTGGAGCAGGAGCGCAGCGCCTGGGTGCGGGCCAAGGCTGAATGCGAAGTCGCGGAAATCAGCTACGCGAAATTCCGCGAGTTGTCCCAGCAGGATCCAGACATTCTTTACGTCCTCAGCGGACAAATCGCACAGCGCCTGCGCAACACCACGCGCAAGGTCGGTGACCTGGCATTCTTTGATGTAACCGGTCGAGTCGCCCGCTGCCTGCTGGAGCTATGCAAACAGCCAGATGCCATGACTCACCCCGATGGCATGCAAATCAAGGTGACCCGTCAGGAGATCGGGCGGATAGTCGGTTGCTCCCGGGAGATGGTCGGTCGCGTCCTCAAGGATCTGGAAGAACGCGAACTGGTGAACGTCAAAGGCAAGACCATGGTGGTCTTTGGTACGCGTTAAGTGTTGAACATCTGTGCCAGCATCAACCGGTAGAGTTCGTCCAGACGTGCCAGTGCATTGGGTGCCGTGAACTTCTCATGCAGCGCGATGTGGCTTTCGGCGCGTACGCGTTGCTCCAGACCGCAGGCCTCGTTGAAACGATTGACCGCGGCGACCATTGACGCTCGCTCGTTATCGATCAGCATCGCCCCGTGCACCAGTCCTACCGGACGCTGCCCACCCTGGCTCTGACGCCAGCGCTGGGCGGTACCGACCATTTTGCGTCCGTCGAGGTTGACGTTGAAGCGACCGTCACAGAAGGCGCCTTCGATTTCACCCAGGGACGAAGTGCCACCCAACTCATCCAGCAACTGACAGATTGGATCGCATAGACGCCGGTAGCCGGATTCGATGCGGTTAAGGTCGCCTTCGCTGCGCGGCGGTGCGTAGACCAGAGCGATGTTGATCGTGGTGTCGGATTGCGGAACGGGTTCTCCGCCGGTATCGCGCAACAACACTGGCCAGCCTGCCGCTGCCGAGACTTCACATGCGGATTCAAAGCCTGGCAAGCGATTCAAGCGACGCGGCATCACTAGTGCCTGGTCACTCGGTTGCCAGAACAACAGACCAAATTCCGCGTTGCCGGCACAGACCGACGCCAGCAAATCCTGCTCGGCTTGCAGACCGGCTTCGATGGTCAGGGAAATAGGTGAGGTCATAAGGTATTCCGTAGGACATAAAGTCTGTGGTGCTTCTTATGCCGCTATCGCGAGCAAGCTCGCTCCCACATTTGATCTCGGCAGCTCATAGATTTTGTGGCCACCATCAAACCCTGTGGGAGCGAGCTTGCTCGCGATGCTTTTCAGTCGAGGGTCGAACCGCTGACCGGCACGCCGCGCTCAGGGAAGAACAGACGCTGCAACTCGGTACCCGGGCTTTCGGCGCGCATGAACGCTTCGCCGACCAGGAACGCGTAGACGTCGCTGATTTCCATCAGTTCGACATCGGCGCGGTTGAGAATGCCGCTCTCGGTGATGACCAGACGATCGCGCGGAATACGCGGCAACAGGTCGAGGGTGGTTTCCAGGCTGACATCGAAGGTGTGCAGATTGCGGTTGTTCACGCCAACCAGTGGAGTGTCGAGGGTTTTCAAGGCCCGCTCCAACTCGTCGCCGTCGTGGACTTCCACCAGCACATCGAGGTTGACGCTTTTGGCCACGGCCGCCAGTTCGGCCATTTTCACGTCATCCAGCGCGGAAACGATCAACAGCACGCAGTCGGCACCCAAGGCACGGGCTTCGACGATCTGGTATGGATCGATCATGAAGTCCTTGCGGATCACCGGCAGCTGGCACGCCGCGCGGGCCTGCTGCAGGTACGCATCGGCGCCCTGGAAGTAGTCGATGTCGGTGAGTACCGACAGGCAGGTCGCGCCGCCCTTCTCGTAGCTTCTGGCGATGTCGGCAGGAACGAAGTTCTCGCGGATCACACCTTTGCTCGGCGAGGCTTTCTTGATTTCGGCAATGACTGCCGGCTGCTTCAGCTTGGCCTGAGCCAGCAAGGCCTTGGCAAAACCACGAGGTGCATCGGCCACCTTGGCCAGGCTTTCCAGCTCGGCGAGGCTGACGCGAGCGCTGCGTTCGGCCACTTCCTCGACCTTGCGCGCCAGAATCTTTTGCAGAACCGTCGGTACACTCATCCCTCATTCTCCACTTTGAATACCGCGGTAAACGCACCCAGCTCCTCGAGCTTCTCTCGAGCGAGACCGGTGTGCAGCGCATCGTGCGCAAGCGCAACTCCCTCTTTCAAACTGCTGGCATGATCGGCTGCGTACAGCGCGGCACCGGCATTGAGCATGATCATCTCGGCCGCTTTCTGACCGTTCTCGGTCTTGCGCTTGCCCAGGGCATCGCGAATCAGTTCCAGGGACGCCGCCGGGCTATCCACCGCCAGGCCATGCAAGCTCTGGCTCTTCATGCCCAGGTCTTCCGGCTCGACCCAATACTCGGTGATCTGGTCGTTTTTCAGCTCTGCCACGAAGGTCGGTGCTGCCAGGCTGAACTCATCCAGGCCATCCTTCGAATGCACCACCAGCACATGCTTGCTGCCCAGACGCTGCAACACTTCCGCCAGCGGCCGGCACAATGCCTGGGTGAACACGCCCACCACCTGATGCTTCACACCGGCCGGATTCGTAAGCGGGCCGAGCATGTTGAACAAGGTCCGCAGACCCAGTTCGCGGCGCGGGCTGGCGGCATATTTCATCGCAGAGTGATGAGTCTGGGCAAACATGAAACCAATACCAACGTTGTCAATGCAACGCGCCACTTGGACTGGGGTCAGGTTCAGGTAGATACCGGCCGCCTCCAGCAGATCGGCACTGCCGCTCTTGCCCGAGACTGCACGGTTGCCGTGCTTGGCCACGGTGCAGCCAGCAGCGGAAACCACGAACGCAGCAGCGGTCGACACGTTGAAGATATTGGCGCCGTCGCCGCCGGTGCCGACCACATCGACCACACCGTCGAGTGTCTTGAGTTCGACTTTGTCCGCCAGCTCGCGCATCACCGACACCGCGCCGACGATCTCGTCGATGCTTTCGCTCTTCATGCGCATGGCCATCATGAACGCGCCGATCTGCGCGTCGGAGCATTGCCCGGTCATGATTTCGCGCATGACATCGCGCATTTCATCGGTGCTGAGGTCGAGGTGATCGACGATTCGGCTCAGGGCTGTCTTGATATTCATGAAAAGTCCTTAGCGCGTGCCGCCGGTTTGTTTGAGGAAGTTGGCGAACAGTTCGTGGCCCTGTTCGGTGAGGATCGACTCAGGGTGAAACTGCACGCCCTCGATGTTCAGCGTCTTGTGACGCAGGCCCATGATCTCGTCGACCGAGCCGTCTTCGAGCTGGGTCCAGGCGGTCAATTCCAGACAATCTGGCAGGGTTTCGCGCTTGACGATCAATGAATGATAGCGCGTGACCGTCAGCGGACGATTCAGGCCCTCGAATACACCCTTGTCCTCGTGAAATACCGGGCTAGTCTTACCGTGCATCACTTGGCGGGCGCGCACCACATCACCACCAAAAGCCTGGCCGATGGACTGGTGGCCGAGGCAGACGCCAAGAATCGGCAGTTTGCCGGCGAAATGCTTGATCGCTTCAATCGAGATGCCGGCTTCGGTCGGCGTGCAAGGACCGGGGGACACAACGATGCGCTCAGGGTTGAGGGCTTCGATTTCAGCGATGGTCAGTTCATCGTTGCGCACGACCTTGACTTGGGAGCCGAGCTCGCCCAGGTACTGCACAACGTTGTAGGTAAAGGAGTCGTAGTTATCGATCATCAGCAACATGGCGTTTAGAACCTCTTGAATTCACTGACTTTTAAGATGGCCTTCGAATGATTTACCCGCAGAGCGCTGCGCTTTGTCTGGTGCTGGAGCAGCGCCAGCAAAGCGGCATTTCAAACAGGTAAAGAAGGCAAAGCGATACAGGTCCGGCAAGGCCGGCAAAAGAATTCAGGCGCGCCAACGCCAGCGGGCGTGTGCCTTGATGACTTGATCCAGGAGTTTACTGATGATCAACACGGGGAAGGTCTCGTTCGTACGTTCCGGCACAGTAACTTAGCTGGGCAGAGCGCGCAATATCGCCGGGGGTGCTGCCCGCGAAACTATCAAAGGCTTCGCGACAGATGGCAAAAGGCCGAAAGTTTTTGGTACTGTCGTTTCGTTCACTACAACAATAAATAAACGGACTTGCTCATGATCAAACAGTCGTTGTTTGTACCACTCGCAGGATGCTTGCTCGCGATCGCATGCGCCCAGGCGAACGCCGCACCTAATCCTTATACAAGTTTCATTGTCTTCGGGGACAGCCTCAACGACGCTGGGACCTTTGCCGACACGGGCGGGCCTGCCGGGGCGACGCAGCGCTTCACCAACCGGACGGGGCCGGTGTACCTGGATGGCAGCGGCGAAGTCCGCTCGTTCAACGCCACGCAGATTCTGGGCGGAAAACTGGGGTTTTCACCAGACCAGACGGCATCCTCTGCTTCAGCAGTTCGCGCCAACGAAGGCCTGCCTGATGGTAACAACTGGGCTGTAGGCGGCTACCGTACCGACCAGATTCTTGATTCGATTACCAGCACCTCCGCCACCGGCGAACGCACCCGGGCCGGCTACCTTCCATCCAATAACTTCCGTGCCGACCCGAACGCACTGTATTACCTGTCGGGCGGCGGTAACGACTTCCTGCAAGGTCGAGTCACCAGTCTGCCCCAGGCCAGTGCCGCCGCCGACCGCCTGGCCGACAGCGTGCAGACGCTGCAAACCGCCGGCGCCAAGTACGTCATGGTCTGGTTGCTGCCCGATATCGGCTTTACCCCGGCGTTCAACGGCACCCCGCTGCAAGCGTTCACGTCCCAACTCAGCGCCCAGTTCAACACTGAACTGGTAAGCCGACTGCAAAACATCAATGCCGAAGTCATCCCGCTCAACATTCCGGTACTGCTCAAAGAGACGTTCGCCAACCCGGCACAGTTTGGCCTGGCCACCGACCAGAACCTCATCGCCACCTGCTTCAGCGGCAACGGCTGCACCGAGAACGCCCGCTACGGCATCAACAGCGCCACGCCGGACCCGACCAAGCTGATCTACAACGACTCGGTGCACCCCACCGAAGCCGGGCAGCGCCTGATTGCCGATTACGCCTATTCCCTACTGGCGGCGCCGTGGGAGCTGACCTTGCTGCCGGAAATGGCCCAGGGCACCGTGCGTGCGCATCAGGATGAACTGCGCAATCAGTGGCTGGCCGATTGGGAAAACTGGCAAGGCGTCGGCCAATGGCGAGCCATTGTTTCCGGCGGCGGACAGCATCAGGACTTTGACGGTCAGGACAGCGTGGCAAGCGCCGACGGTAACGGAGCCAACCTGAACATTGGTGGCAGCTATCGTCTCGACGATGCCTGGCGTGTCGGCCTGGTGGCCGGTTTCTATAACCAGAAACTCGAAGCCGGCAACAACGATTCCGACTACAAGCTCAACACTTACCTGGGCACAGCATTCGCCCAGTACCAGCAAAACCGTGTGTGGGCTGATGCGGCGTTGACGGCCGGGCATCTGGATTACGATAGCCTCAAGCGTAAATTCCAGCTGGGCGTCAACGAACGCGGCGAAAAAGGCGATACCAGCGGCTACGTCGAAGCCTTCAGCGCACGCGTGGGTTACGACATTGCGCAACAAGCCAGCAGCCCCTGGCACCTGTCTCCGTTTGTCAGCGCCGACTTCTCCAAGGTACAAGTCGACGGTTACTCGGAGGACGGCAACAACTCCACGGCGCTGACCTTCGCCGATCAGGAGCGTATTTCCCGGCGTCTGGGCGCTGGCCTGCAGGGCAAATACCAGATCACCCCGCAAACCCAGGTTTTCGGCGAAGCGGCAATCGAGCGTGAGTACAACGACGACACTCAGGACGTGGGTATCAACCTCAACAGCCTGCCGAACAATCAGTTCACGCTGGAAGGCTACACCCCGCAAAGTCATTTGCAACGTGTGAACCTTGGGGTGAGCCACAACCTCACCAAGGACCTGGCACTGCGCGCCAGCTACAACATCCGCAAGGACGACGACTTCACCCAACAGGGCATCAACCTGGGTGTTGCGCTGGACTTCTGATGTGCAGGCAATAAAAAACGCGGCACCCTCACAGGCGCCGCGTTTTTTTGGTGTCCGCAAATCCCCTGTAGGAGCTAGCTTGCTAGCGAAGGTGTGTCAGTCGACACTGTGTTGCTGACACGCCTTCGCTAGCAAGCTAGCTCCTACAGTAGGTTTTGCGTGGAATCAGGTATTCGGGGTTTGTTCGGCCAGGGCAACGGCGCGGAACATCGCGCGACGCTTGTTCAGGGTTTCTTCCCATTCCAGCGCCGGCACCGAGTCAGCCACAATGCCGCCACCGGCCTGCACGTGCAGTTCGCCGTTCTTGATCACCGCCGTGCGGATCGCAATGGCGGTGTCCATGTTGCCGTTCCAGGCGAAGTAACCGACCGCACCGCCGTAGACGCCACGCTTGACCGGCTCCAGTTCGTCGATGATTTCCATCGCGCGAATCTTCGGCGCGCCGGACAAGGTGCCCGCCGGCAGAATCGCTCGCAGTGCGTCCATGGCCGTCAGCCCTGCTTTCAGTTGCCCGGTGACGTTGGACACGATGTGCATCACGTTGGAGTATCGCTCGATGACCATCTTCTCGGTGAGCTTCACCGAACCGATTTCCGATACGCGACCGGTGTCGTTGCGACCGAGGTCGATCAGCATCAAGTGTTCGGCGATTTCCTTGTCGTCCGACAGCAGGTCTTTTTCCAGCGCCAGGTCGGCCTCTTCGTTGGCGCCCCGCGGACGGGTGCCGGCAATCGGGCGCACGGTGATCAGGTTGTCTTCGACCCGCACCAGCACTTCCGGCGAACTGCCGACGACGTGGAAGTCGCCGAAGTTGAAGAAGTACATGTAAGGCGTCGGGTTGAAGCAGCGCAGCGCGCGGTACAGATCGATCGGCGCCGCCTTGAAGTCGATTGACATGCGCTGGGACGGCACGACCTGCATGCAGTCACCGGCCAGGATGTATTCCTTGATGGTGTCGACGGCTTTTTCGTAATCGTCCTGGGTGAAGCTGGAGCGGAATACCGGGTCAGCCGATTGTTGTTTGCTGAAGTCCAGGCCACGGCGTGGGGTGATCGGCTGACGGAGTTTTTCCAGCAGCTCTTCCAGGCGTGCGCGACCTTGTTCGAAGGCGTCTTCCTGCGCCGGGTCGGCCAAGACGATGGCGTGCATCTTGCCGGCCAGGTTATCGAACACTACCACCGCGTCGGAAACCATCAGCAGAATGTCCGGCACGCCCAGCGGATCCGGGTTCGGGCACTTGCCCAGACGCTTTTCCACGTAACGCACGCAGTCGTAACCGAAGTAGCCCACCAGGCCGCCGTTGAAGCGCGGCAGGCCCGCAATGGTCGGCACGTTGTAGCGGGCCTTGAAGGTTTCGACGAAGGCCAGCGGGTCTTCCACATCGTGGCTTTCGGTCTCGACGCCATCGACGGTCACGCTGACGTGATGATCGTGAACCCGCAGCACGGTGCGGCACGGCAAGCCGATGATCGAGTAACGGCCCCACTTCTCGCCGCCCTGTACGGACTCCAGCAAGTAGGAATTGGGCTCGTCGGCCAGCTTCAGGTAGATCGACAGCGGCGTGTCGAAGTCGGCCAGGGTTTCGCAGGCAAGCGGGATGCGGTTGTAGCCGGCAGCGGCCAAACGCAGGAATTCTTCGCGGATCATGAGGTGCCTCGTGGCTTGAGGGTCGAACAGTCAGGTATGCAAACGCGCCGGATAACCGGCCAGAATCAAGTCAGGCGCGCCAACGCCAGCGGGCCAGGGCCTTGATGACTTTCATCCAGAGTTTGCGAGTGACCACCACGATGGCGTTTCCAGAAGGGGGTTTGACAGCGTCGGCCAACGTTATCTCAGCGGCCGGATCCAGGCAACCGGGAATTAGTTTGCGCAGGTCGTCGATCACCAGCGCCGGCGACTCTTCGGCAATTGGCCGACCGTGGTTATAGCCGTAGCTCAGGGCCACGCACTTGACCCCCGCCGCTTTCGCCGCCAGCACATCGCTGCGCGAATCGCCGACAAACAACGACTGCGAAGCCGGAATGTTGGCCATTTTCATCACGAAAAACAGCGCGGCCGGATCGGGTTTTTTCTGTGGCAGGGTGTCGCCGCCGATGATCCAGCGGAAGTAACGACCGATTTTCATCTGATCCAGCAGCGGCGCGACGAAACGCTCCGGCTTGTTGGTGATCAGCGCCATCTCGACGCCCTGCTTTTGCAGCCACTTGAGGAAGTCGCGCACACCGGGATACACCACCGTCAACTCATGGCTCTCGCCATAAGCCTGCATGAAATACTCCAGCGCCCGTTCGGCCTCGTGGTTATCGACCGCCGAATGATCGATAGCGCCAGCCAGCGCACGACGCACCAATACCGGCGCGCCGTTGCCGACCCATTCGCGTACTGCTTCCAGACCAGCGGGCTTACGACCGAGTTTGAGCAGCATCTTGTCCACAGCCACTGCCAGGTCCGGGACCGAGTCGATCAAGGTACCGTCCAGATCGAACATCACCAGCCGCGGCAGTTGCCCCGGGAACAACTGCTCAAAGCCACTCATGGGCGAGCCAGCGCCAGTTCGGAACGCATCTTGTCGATGACTTCCTGATAGTTCGGCGCATTGAAGATGGCCGAGCCGGCGACGAAGGTGTCGGCACCGGCCGCTGCGATTTCGCGGATGTTGTTCACGTTCACGCCACCGTCGATTTCCAGGCGAATGTCACGGCCGGAGGCATCGATCAGCGCCCGCACTTCACGCAGCTTGTCGAGGGTGCCGGGGATGAACTTCTGCCCGCCGAAGCCCGGGTTGACGCTCATCAACAGGATCATGTCGACCTTGTCCATGACGTACTTGAGCACATCCAGCGGGGTCGCCGGGTTGAACACCAGGCCCGACTTGCAGCCGCCTTCGCGGATCAATTGCAGGGAGCGGTCAATGTGCTGGGTGGCTTCCGGGTGGAAGGTGATGTAAGTAGCGCCGGCTTCGATGAAGTCGCCGACGATGCGGTCCACCGGGCTGACCATCAGGTGCGCGTCGATCGGCGCGGTCACGCCGTACTTGCGCAGTGCCGCGCAGACCATCGGGCCGATGGTCAGGTTGGGCACGTAGTGGTTGTCCATGACATCGAAGTGCACGAAGTCAGCGCCGGCGGCCAGGACATTGTCCACTTCTTCACCCAGGCGGGCGAAGTCGGCGGAGAGAATCGACGGAGCAATTACGAAGGGCTGCATGACGCACCTTTTCTGAGCAGAATCACGATGGCGCGCATTGTATACCTCATGCTTTGACGTGCGCACCGTGAGCGCGATGATTGGACCTTGCCATCATCCATCAACGGCAGAAGCCCTAATACGCCGCGCGATAGATCTTTTCGATATCGGTGGCACTCAATTTGCGCGGATTGTTGCGCATCAAGCGCTCGATCCCCGCCGCTTCCACGGCCATGGACGGGATGGCGTCCTCGGGCACACCGAAACTGCGCAGGCCCTGAGGAATTTCCACGGCTGTACACAGCTCGCTCATGGCTTGCACGGCTTTGTCGGCCGCTTCGTTGATGCTCAAATGAGCGGTCTTCACACCCATGGCCTCGGCGATATCCTGCATGCGTTCGATGCAGGCCATCTTGTTCCAGGTCATGACATGGGGCAGTAGCAAGGCATTACTGACCCCATGGGCAATGTTGAAACGCCCGCCCAGCGAATACGCCAGCGCATGCACCGCGCCGACCCCGGCATTGCCGAACGCCATCCCGGCCATCAGGCTGGCAGTGGCCATGTCTTCCCGGGCTTGCAGGTTCGACGGGTTGGCGTAGGCCTTGGGCAAAGCCTTGGCGATCAACTTGATGGCGCCGATGGCCAACGCATCGGTAATCGGCGAGGCGTTGACCGACAGATAGGACTCGATGGCGTGCACCAGCGCATCGACGCCGCTGGCCGCCGTGACGCTGCGCGGACAGGTCAGGGTCATTTGCGGACTGACCAGCGCCACATCCGGCAACAGGTAGTCGCTGACAATGCCCTTCTTCAGTTGCGCGACCTTGTCGGAAAGGATGGCGACGTTGGTCACTTCCGAGCCGGTGCCGGCGGTGGTCGGGATGGCAATCAGCGGCGGGCCCTTGCGCGGGACCTGATCGATACCGAACAGATCCTCCAGCGCGCCGTGGTAACCGGCATAGGCCGCCACGCTCTTGGCAATGTCGATGGCACTGCCGCCGCCCAGGCCGATCAAGCCGTCATGCCCACCGTCGCGATAGATCTGCATGCAATCTTCGACGATGGAAATTTCCGGGTCCGGCAGTACCCGGTCGAAAATCTCGTAGCTGCGTTCGCCCAGCTGCGCCAGTGCCAGTTCTACTGTGCCTGATTTCACCAAAGCGACATCAGTGACGATCAGTGGGTTGTCGATGTCCAGACGCGCCAGCTCGGCAGACAATTGCTCGATGGCACCTGCGCCGGTGATCAGTTTGTGAGCGATCTTGAAAGAGGAAAGACTCATGTGCGCAGCCTCTTATAGATAGGGGAGCTGGGCACAATAGTAGCTGGGGATTGCGGGTTGTCTTCCATTCAGGTCATGAATGACCGAGTTTTCCGGGAACACCAAAATACACTGTAGGAGCGAGCTTGCTCGCGATGAACCTGAGTGCGACGCGGGCATTCAGAAGGCCCGCGTTATCGTTGACGACCATCGCGAGCAAGCTCGCTCCTACAGTTGATTGGTGTGAAGGCTTAAACCTGCGCCGTACGCAGTTTCTCGCTACGACCGCGCAGCCATTCCAGAGTCAGCAGCAGGATCACCGAGAAGGCAATCAGCAGCGTCGCGGCGGCAGCGATGGTCGGGCTGAGGTTTTCGCGGATGCCGCTGAACATCTGCCGTGGCAGGGTCGCTTGTTCAGGGCCGGCGAGGAACAGCGTCACCACCACCTCATCGAACGAAGTCGCAAAGGCAAACAGCGCCCCCGAGATCACGCCCGGTGCAATCAGCGGCAAGGTCACCCGGCGGAACGTGGTCAACGGCGAAGCGCCCAGGCTTGCCGCGGCCCGTACCAGGTTCTGGTTGAACCCCTGCAAGGTCGCCGACACTGTGATGATCACAAACGGCACACCGAGCACGGCATGCACGACGATCAGCGAGGTGTAGCTGTTGCCAAATCCCAGTGGAGCGAAGGTCAGGTAACTGGCCACACCAATGATCACCACCGGCACCACCATCGGCGAAATCACTAGCGCCATCACCAGCGGCTTGCCCGGGAAATCGCCTCGGGTCAGGCCGATCGCCGCCAGCGTGCCGAAGATCATCGCCAGTACCGTCGCTGCCGGGGCCACGATGATGCTGTTCTTCAACGAACGCATCCATTCCGCCGAGGCAAAGAAGTCCTGGTACCAGTGCAGCGAAAAGCCTTGCAGCGGATAGACCAGAAAACTCCCCGAGTTGAACGACAGCGGAATGATCACCAGTACCGGCAGGATCAGGAACAACAGAATCAAGCCGCAGAGAATCCGCAAGCTGTAGAACCACACCCGTTCGATGGGCGACATATAAGGACTCAGCATTTCGTTCTCCCCTTAGCTCAGGCGCAGGCGGCTGGCGCCCACCAGCCAGCTGTAAATCAGATAAAGCACCACAGTCGCCAGCAGCAACAATCCACCGAGTGCGGTCGCCATGCCCCAGTTGATGCTGGTGTTGGTGTAGAAGGCGACGAAATAGCTGACCATCTGATCGTTCGGGCTGCCCAGCAATGCCGGGGTGATGTAGTAGCCGATGGCGAGGATGAACACCAACAGGCATCCGGCGCCGACACCGGCATAGGTCTGCGGGAAGTACACCCGCCAGAAACTGGCGAACGGATGGCAGCCGAGGGAAATCGCGGCACGCATGTAGGTCGGCGAGATGCCTTTCATCACGCTGTAGATCGGCAGGATCATGAACGGCAGCAGGATGTGCACCATCGAGATGTAGACACCGACGCGGTTGAACACCAGCTCGATCGGCTTATCGATGATGCCCATGGCCATCAGGCCGCTGTTGATCAGGCCACCCGATTGCAGCAATACGATCCACGCCGCGACCCGCACCAGGATCGACGTCCAGAACGGCAACAGCACCAGAATCATCAGCAGGTTGCTCTGCCGCGACGGCAGGTTGGCCAGCAGGTAAGCCAGTGGATACGCCAGCACCAGGCAGATCACGGTGATGATCAGGCCCATCCAGAAGGTGCGGGCGAAGATGTCGAGGTAGATCGCCTGGTCCGGGGTGGCCGGGGCGATTTCGCCGAGGTCGTCGATGCGATGATCGACGGCCGCCAGCAGGTAATACGGGGTGATGCTGCTGGTGTTGCGGCGTACCGCTTGCCAGTAGGCCGGGTCGCCCCAACGTTCATCGAGACCTTCCAGCGCTTCTTTATAAGAAGCCGGCTCAGTGGCGAGCGGCAAGGCGCGGGCGGTTTTGGTCAGCAGGCTGCGGTAGCCGGCCAGTTCCATGTTCAGGCGCTTGGACAAATCGCCCAGGGTCTGGTTCTTGCGAGCGTCGGCGAGATCTTCGGCCGCCGCTTTGTAAACCGGTTCAGCGGGCAGGCCGCGGCCGTCCCAACTGGCGATGGCGGTCACGGTGCGCGGCATGCCGCCGACCACTTCCGGGTTGCCAACGCTTTTGTAGAGCAGCGCCACGATCGGCACCAGGAACACCAGCAACAGAAACAGCACCAGCGGCGCGATCAACGCCTGGGCCTTCCAGCGGTTGACCCGCTCGGCATGCTTGAGCCGCTGCTTCAAGGTGGGGCTGGTGCCCTCGTTCAGGGGAACGGCGATAGCCATGACGTACTCCGGGAATCTTTGAATGGGCGGCACCACCCACGGTGATGCCGCATTACATCAACACTCATGAAACACACCGCCCCCTGTAGGAGCTGTCGAGTGCAACGAGGCTGCGATCTCTTGATCCTGGAAAGGCAAAGTCAAAACCAAAATCAAAAGATCGCAGCCTTCGGCAGCTCCTACGGGCGAAGGATTATTTCGCAGCCCAGGCGTTGAAGCGCTGTTCCAGTTGCTCGCCGTTGTCAGCCCAGAAGCTGACGTCGATCTGCACCTGGTTGGCGATGTTCTCCGGGGTGGTCGGCATGTCTTTCAGGACATCCTTGGACAGCAACGGTACGGCTTGGGTGTTGGCCGGGCCGTAGGCGATGTTTTCCGAGTAGGTCTTCTGCTGTTGTGGCATCACCGAGTAAGCGATGAACTTCTTCGCCGCTTCGGCACGCGCCTTGTCCAGGCCTTTTGGAATGGCCCATGCGTCGAAGTCGTAGATGCCGCCGTTCCACACCACTTTCAGGTTGCTTTCTTTCTGCACGGCAGCGATCCGGCCGTTGTAGGCCGAACTCATGACCACGTCACCGGAAGCGAGGTATTGCGGCGGTTGTGCGCCGGCTTCCCACCACTGGATGTTCGGCTTGAGTTCATCGAGCTTCTTGAATGCGCGGTCCTGACCGTCCTTGCCGGCCAGCACTTTGTAGACGTCTTTCGGCGCAACGCCGTCGGCCATCAGTGCGAATTCCAGGGTGTACTTGGCGCCTTTACGCAGACCACGCTTGCCCGGGAACTGCTTGGTGTCCCAGAAATCCACCCAACTGGTCGGTGCGCTTTTCAGCTTGTCGGCGTTGTAGGCCAGCACGGTCGACCACACGAAGAAACCCACGCCGCAAGGCTGGATGGCGCCCTTGACGTAGTCTTCGTTCTTGCCGAACAACTTCGGATCGAGCTGCTCGAACATGTCTTCGTCGCAACCACGGGACAGTTCCGGCGATTCAACCTCTACCAGATCCCAGGACACGCTTTTGGTGTCGACCATGGCCTTGACCTTGGCCATTTCGCCGTTGTACTCGCCGGCCACGATCTTGCCGTTACCTGCCGCTTCCCACGGTGCGTAGAAGGCTTTGACCTGAGCCGCCTTGTTCGCGCCGCCAAAGGACACCACGGTCAGGTCCGGGCCAGCCGCCATTGCGTGTGCCGCGCCCATCATGCCCAGTGCCAAAGCGGTGAATTTCAGGGATCTCAACATTTATTGTTCTCTCCACGTGCAGGGTTGGTGTTGGTATTGCCGGGGCGATCAATGCGCCTCTAGAAGTGGGTCGAGTGCGCGAACGTGCTCGACCTGCCAGCCAAGCGGTACCACGTCGCCGACGGCGAGCGAGGGATCAAGCTCGGCAATCGGCTGTTTCACGAAGAAGTCGGTCTTGCCGCAGACTTCCATGCGCACCCGGACGTGGTCGCCCAGATAGATGAATTCTTCGACTCGCCCGGTGAAGCGGTTGACGCATTGGTCGCTGGAGCCATTGAGGCTCACGCGCTCCGGACGAATGGACAGGGTCACCGGCTCACCGGTCTGGCCGACGTTAACCGCCAGGGCTTCCACCTTTTCACCGCGTCCGAGTTCGACAATGCAACGGTCGCCGGTTTGGCTGTGCAGGCGGCCATTGAGGCGGTTGTTCTCGCCGATGAAGTTGGCGACGAAGGTGTTCTTTGGCTCTTCATAGAGGGTGCGCGGCGGCGCGATCTGCTGGATTTCGCCCTGATGGAACACCGCCACACGGTCGGACATGGTCAAGGCTTCGCCCTGATCGTGGGTCACGTAGACCACGGTTACGCCCAGGCGCTGGTGCAGGTGCTTGATCTCCATCTGCATGTGTTCACGCAGTTGTTTGTCGAGTGCGCCGAGGGGTTCGTCCATCAGCACCAATTGCGGCTCGAACACCAGTGCGCGGGCCAATGCCACACGCTGTTGCTGACCACCGGAGAGCTGCGCCGGGTAGCGTTGGGCGAAGGCATCGAGCTGGACCATGCTCAGGACCCGCTTGACCCGGGCACTGACGTCGCTCTTGTTCATGCCACGCACGGTCAGCGGGAACGCCAGGTTCTCGGCCACCGTCATGTGCGGGAACAATGCATAGTTCTGAAATACCATGCCGATGTCGCGCTTGTGCGGCGGCACGTTGTTGATGGCACGCCCCGCCAACAGGATTTCGCCCGCGGTCGGCGTTTCGAAGCCGGCGAGCATCATCAGGCTGGTGGTCTTGCCGGAACCGGAAGGCCCGAGCAAGGTGAGGAATTCGCCTTTGCGAATGTCCAGGTTGAGGTCTTTGACGATCAGGTTCTCGCCGTCGTAGCTCTTCTGCACTCCACGAAAGCTGACCAGAACATCATTGGCCCCTGCACTTGAATCGACCTGGCTCATACCCACACCTTTGTTATTGATGACTGCTGTGGGATTAAGCCTAGTGGACGCTGGAGACCACGCAAATCGGGGGGCAAGAGAGATTCGCCTCAGCCGGATGGAAGGTTGGGGGTAGGGATTGCCCTACAAGGATGGCGCGTTTTGGCAAATGTAGTGGCAAGGGGTCAGCTACAAGCCACAAGTAACGGTGAAAGCAGCTCGTCAGGCACGTCGCTATTGGATATGCGCACGGTTCAACGACTGATGGAGAACCCTGTGGGAGCGAGCTTGCTCCGGGCGGCGTTCCGACGATAGCGGACTGTCAGTCGACATCAGTATTGACTGATAGGGCCTCATCGCGAGCAAGCTCGCTCCCACAGGTACAGCGGTGTGGTTTAGAGGAGCTTGTGTTCCATCGCGTACTTCACCAGTTCCGCCAACGAGGTGATGTTGAGTTTCTGCATCAGCCGCGCCTTGTGGGTGCTGATGGTTTTGCTGCTCAGTGCCAGTTGCTGGGCGATATCGTTGACGTTGGCGCCCTGGGCCAAGCGTTCGAACACAGAAAATTCGCGCTCGGAGAGCAGCGAATGCAAAGGACGCGAGTCGGTCAGGCCGACCTCGAAGACCATGCGGTCTGCCAGTTCCGGGTCGATATAACGCCCGCCCGACGCCACTTTGCGAATGGCCGTCAGCAACAGCGCCGGGTCGCTGTCCTTGGTCGCATAACCGGCAGCGCCCACCTTCAGCGCCCGGGCGGCCATCTGCGCTTCGTCGTGCATCGACAACACCAGGATCGCCGGCGGATTATTCAGCGCGCGAATCCGCGGAATGGCTTCCAGACCGTTGACGCCTGGCATGGAGATGTCCAGCAACACCACTTCGCAGGGCACATGACGCAAGGTGTCGAGCAACTGCTCGCCATTGCTCGCCTCCCCCACCACCAGCAAGTCCTTGGCCAGGCCGATCAACTGCTTGATGCCTTCGCGAACGATGGTGTGGTCTTCGGCTACCAGTACACGAATCACTTACCCCTCCTCATTGATTACGACTGTCGGCGGTCCAGCGGCACGCGCACACTCAGGGTCGTGCCTTCACCCGGTTCACTCTCAAGGGATAACTCACCACCCATGATCAATACCCGCTCACGCATTCCGACGATCCCAAAGGACGCTGGCCTGCCAAGCGCGGCGACAAATCCTACACCGTCATCGCTGACCGTCAGACACAACTCGTCGCCTTCCAGCGCCAGCGTCAGTTCAACAGTATGCGCCTGAGCGTGGCGCATGACATTGGTCAGCGCTTCCTGAAGGATCCGGAACAGGCCGATAGCCTTGGCGTCGCTGAGCACCGGAAGATTGTCCGGCACTTGCACCAGACACGGGATCTGCGTGCGCGCCTCAAACCGTCGGGCCTGCCATTCGATGGCCGAGGCAATACCCGCATCGAGAATCGGTGGGCGCAATGCAGTCGCCACGTCGCGAACCAATTGGAAGAGTTGAGCGATCAGGCGCTTCATGCTGCCCAGGCGCTCGTTAAGGCCTGGATCGAGTTGCGCGTAAGCCAGTTCACACATGGAGGTTTCCAGCTTGAGCACGGTCAGCATCTGACCCAGCTCATCGTGAACTTCCCGGGCGATGCGCGCCTTTTCTTCTTCGCGCACGCTTTCCAGGTGCGCGGACAACTCACGCAGTTGTTCCCGGGAGCTGGCCAGTTCAAGCTCTATGCGCTTGCTCTCGCTGATGTCCCAGACAATACCGTCCCAGACATAGGCTCCGTCTTCCAGCCGGCGGGTGATGGCCTTGATTTCTGCCCAGCGCTGTTCGCCCTGGCGCGTGAGAATTCGACCTTGCCACGACCAGTCGCTGTCGGTATCCAGCGCATGATCCTGGGTCTGGTGATAGCTGGCCTTGTCATCCGGATGCACGAGGCTGCGCAGGCCTTTGTCGCGATGCGCCAGCGTGGCCGGCGAATAACCCACCAGGCTTTCGCTGCCTTCGCTGATGTAGGCAAAGTCGATCTGACCGGTCACCGGCGCCCGCTCCAGGCGGAATACCAGCCCCGGAACATTGGCGGCGATGCCTTGCAGCCGCGCCTCGCTTTCCTGCAAGGCGGCCAGGGCGCGGCGCCGCTCGGTGACGTCGTTGAGGTAAACCACCAGGTATTCGCCATCGCGAAAGCGCAGAAAGCTCAACGAGACATCGGCCGGCAGGATGCTGCCATCGGCCCGCACGCAATTGGATTCGAAACTTTGCGGGCCGTCTTCACTGGCCCGGGCGCGCTTCCACAGGTTCAGCCAACGGTCCATGTGCAGACCAGGCTCGAAGTCGATCAGGGGTCGATCGATGATCCCTCCGGCCGGATAGCCCAGCATGCTTTCCGCCGCGCGGTTGGCGTAGCGCACATGGCTGTCCCAGTTGACCCAGAGGATGCCGACAGTGCTCTGGTCGATGGAAAACTGGGTGAGCTGTAACGCCTCTTCGCTGGCGGCGCGCAAGGCGATGTCTTCCTGCGCGGCCAGCAGGCGCTGTTCCAGGTTGTGTTGCTGGCGACGCTGCCAGAACACGATGGCCATGCAGCTTAACGTCAGCACAGCCAGTAACAGGCAGAGGTTCTGCCAAAAACCCGGAGACTCGGAGAGCCGTGGATACTTGGGCTGCAGCCATTGATTGTGCAGTTGCTCCAGATCCTTGGCCGGGATCGCCCGCAATGCGCTTTCGACGATGCCCGCCAGTTCCGGCTTGTCGCGGCGCGTGGCCACCCGCAGCAGCTGCGGCAGGCCGACATCCCCCACCACCACCAACCCCGCGAACTCCGTCTCGACCGACAAGCGTCCCAATTGCGCCTCATCAACCACCGCATAACCCGCCTGCTGGCCAATCAGTAATTGCAATGCCTGACGCTCCATCGGGACGCCTTGCAGATTCAGGTGCGGATAGTTGCTACGCAGGTAATCGGCGATGGCGCTGGGCATGCGCACGGCGACGCGGGTCTGGCTGTCGAGCTTTTCCAGCTCGACAGCGCCGGCGCTTTTCTGGTCGCTGACCACCAGTTGCGGCACTCGCATGTAAGGGTCGGAAAACTGCCACAGGCGTAATCCGCCAGGGGTTTGGGTCAGCCCCGGGGCGATGTCGATTTCGCCCTCGCGTGCAGCCGCCTCCAGTTGTTCAAGGTCGGGAAAGTTACGCCAGCTCAGTTCGACGTTGAGGGTCTTTGCCAGCCACTTCATCAAGTCGACATTCACCCCGGACAGGCGCTGCAAGCGGCGATCATATTGCGCATAGGGCGCCTGCAACACCACGCCGACCCGCAACTCGTCCTGCTGCGCCAGCCAGTGTTGTTGTTTCGGGGTCAACTGGGCAACGTGCTCCGGGGGCATGGCCGCCGCCCAACCCATCAAGGGAAACCACAAACAGCCGATAACCCACAGGCAGCGTAAACGCATCATTGAACTCTCACACACTGACAAATACTGACCAACCCATTAGGCTGCCGGAACAACTTCTGGCCTGGAATATCCAATGCCCCCTGTCTACCGCCTGGCACTGCCAGCATTGTGCCTGTCGCTGATCCTGCCATGCGCTTTTTCCGTTGAGGCGGCCGACCCGGCGCCTGCAGCAGCAGAAAAAACCGCCGAAGAAAAACCACTCGAGCGTCAGCCGTTGCCTGAGCGTAGTAAGGAAGAAGCGACTGCACTTGAGCGAAAAATCCCGGCTCAGGAACAGCAACAACTGCAAGTGGGAACCGACACGTTTCTGGCATTGTGGAAACCTGCCAATACCGCCGACCCCAAAGGTGCGGTGATTATCATCCCCGGCACCGGCGAAACCGTTGACTGGCCGCAAGCGGTTGGCCCTTTACGGCGCAAACTGCCGGACGCCGAGTGGAGCAGCCTGAGTATCACCTTGCCGGACCTGCAAAGCGATGCCATTGCGCCACGAGTCGTGGAAGCAGCGCCGGCTCCCAAGGCCCCCGAAACCGGCAGCAAAGACTCGACCACCGTGGCCCCCATCGAACAAGTGGCCGGTGGCGAGGCCGACGTGGCCGACGTGGCCGACAAGGCCATTGCCGAGACCACTGAGGAACAGTCCAAGGCAGATGCCGAGCGCATCTTCGCCCGGATCGACGCCGCGATCGCCTTCGCCGAACAGCAAAGCGCCCGCAGTATCGTGGTGTTGGGGCATGGTTCCGGCGCCTATTGGGCCACGCGTTACCTGAGCGAGAAGCAGCCGTCGCAAGTCGAAAAACTGGTAATGGTTGCCGCCCGGACACCTGTGGCAGCCACGCCCGGGCTGGCAGAGCTGACCCCGACCCTGAAACTGCCGACCGCGGATATTTTCTACAAGGACAAAGCGCTGGATCGCGACGCAGCACTGGAGCGCCTGCAGGCCAGCAAACGCCTGAAGTCATCGGCATTCAACCAGGTCGCACTCAAGGCGTTACCGGATACCAAGGCTGAACAGGAGCAATTGTTCCGTCGGGTGCGGGGTTGGTTGAATCCGCAGCCTGCGACAGACTGAAAGACTGTGTCGCCCTCATCGCGAGCAAGCTCGCTCCCACAGGATTAACGTCGTACACAATTTTTGTTATCGACATAAAACCTGTGGGAGCGAGCTTGCTCCGGGCGGCGTTCCGACGATAGGGTCATTACAGACGACACAAGCCTTTCCTGTTAGCGAAAATCCCGCCGCTCCCGAATCAGCGTGTAGGCGTTATGCAGCTCACGCGTTCGCTCGGTAGCCTCACGCACCTGCAACGCCGTCGCGCCACTGCCGGCAATCTTGTCCGGATGATGGCGACTGAGCAGACGCCGATAGGCACGCTTGATCTGCGCCGGTTCAGTGGTGGCCGACACCCCCAAAAGCCTTAACGCTTCCTGATAACTTGGCACGCTGCTGCCCAATGGCCGCTTCTGCGGCTCATAGTCATGGGCCAACGCCTGTACCTGGCGCGGCGTCCAGCCCAGCCACTGGCCCCATTGGCCGATCAACTCACGCTCACTGCTGCCGGCACGACCATCGGCCCAGACCATTCGCCAGCAGGCGCGCAACACGCCTTCCGCCGCATGGGGCTGGGCACTCAGGCGACGCAGATAACCACGTAGCCGGTCGCGGCCCGACTTGCCGCGATTGAACGCGGCTATCGCACGACGCCGGGCCGGCTCGGACATGTCCAGCGCACGCATTTCCGCTCGGGCCTGATCGATGTGCCCGGCCATCACCTGGCCGTCGCACTTGGCCAGGCGCCCCAACAGGACAAATAGCAATTCATCGTTACGCAACACCGGGCGACCGCCCAGTTTTTCCCACAAATGTCCCCAGCTCTGCAGGTGCAAGCGCCGGTCCAGCGCCTGCCCCAACAACGCGCCAAGCAAGGCCCCCGGAATACTGGCTAAGGCAAAGCCTGCTCCGGCTCCAATCAGAGTCCCTGGCCACAACATGTCAGCGGCTCGCTTCGATTAATGTTTCAACTTCGGCCAGACGCTCGTGAGTGCCGACATCGACCCAGTGCCCATTCAGCTGTTCGCCAGTCACTTGACCGTCAGCCATGGCCTTGCGCAACAGCGGCGCGAGCTTGAAGGCCCCCGCGGTGCAACCGTCGAACAACTGCGGATGCAACACGGCGATGCCGCTGTAGGTCAGAGTGTCGGCTTGCGGCTGCCCGTCGGTCACCCGGGTTCCGACCAGGCTGAAGTCCCCGGCCGGATGATGGGGCGGGTTGCTGGCCAGTACCAGGTGCGCCAGGCCGTTGATGGGTTGATGCAGCACGCTGAAGTCGTAATCGGTCCAGATGTCGCCGTTGACCACCACAAACGCTTCATCCCCCAGCAACGGCAATGCGCGGAAAATCCCGCCGCCGGTTTCCAGGGGCTCACCTTCCGCCGAGTACTGGATGCTCACGCCATAATTCGAACCATCGCCCAGATAGTCTTCGATCTGCTGACCGAGCCAGGCGTGATTGATCACGATGTCGGTGAACCCGGCCGCGGCCAGTGCTCGCAGGTGATATTCGATCAGCGGCACGCCGCCTGCACGAACCAGAGGTTTTGGCGTGGTCAGGGTCAGCGGGCGCATGCGCTCGCCTTTGCCCGCTGCCAGAATCATTGCCTTCATGCTTTCACTCCGGCGCGCAGACTGGCCAGCAACACATCCAGCTCGGCCAGTTCAGGACGGCGAGCGATCACCGCTTCTATGTACGCAAAGAAACGTGGCACATCGCCCAGATAACGCGGTTTGCCGTCGCGATGGCAGATGCGCGCAAAAATGCCGATGACTTTCAGATGGCGTTGCACACCCATCAAATCGCTGGCCCGCAGGAAGTCCTCGAACTCGGGTTGCACCGCAATGCCGAGGGCGCTTGCTTGCTGCCAGTAGTTTTCAAGCCAGCCGTTCACGCGCGCCTCGGGCCAGCTGAGAAACGCATCCTTGAACAGGCAGGTCACATCGTAGGTCACCGGGCCGTACACCGCATCCTGGAAATCCAGCACACCGGGATTGGGCTCGCTGAGCATCAGGTTGCGCGGCATGTAGTCACGATGCACCAGGACTTTTGGCTGTGCCAGGGCACTGTCGATCAACAGTTCGCTGACCTGCTGCCAGAGCACTTGCTGCGCCGCGTCGAATTCGATGCCCAATTCGCGCTTCACGTACCACTCAGGGAACAGTTCCAGCTCACGACGCAGCAAGGCCACGTCATAGCTCGGCAATGGCGCAACCATCGGCAACTGCTGGAAAGCCAGCAACGCCTGCAGGGCATCCTTGAACAAATCGTCGGCGTTTTCGTTGTCGATGACGTCCAGATAGGTCTTGTTGCCCAGGTCATTGAGCAAAAGAAAACCGCGCTCGAGGTCTTCGGCATAAATTTTCGGCACATTTATTCCGGACTTGGCCAGCAAAAAGGCGATATCCACGAAGGGTTTGCAGTTTTCCTGGGGCGGCGGCGCGTCCATCACAATGAAACTTTTGCCACCGCCTTCCCAGCGAAAATACCGCCGAAAGCTCGCGTCGCTGCTGGCCGCAGTCAACGTGGCCGGGGGGACGGCGCCCCAGCCCTGCTCGGCAAAAAGGGTCGCCAATTGTTCATCGAGCCAAACATTCAGGTGTTGCAAGCGTACATCTTGATCAGGCATTGCAAGGGTCTCCGACGGCGCTAGCCGTCAAGCGGGTCATGCTTTATTATCCAGCATCTTTTTCAGACCATCGAGAGGCGTGCGGCCCACACCGCGGGCAGATGGCACGCAGGAAGCCCGGACTAATAAGATGGCATTGAAATCCCCCGCGTTTCGTAAAAAATTTCCGTTGTTGGTTACCGGCAGTTTGCTGGCGCTGCAACCCCTTGCCACTTCCTACGTGGTCGCCGCGGAACAGTTTGACTGCTCAGTCTCTGCTTCGGGTTCCTGGGACTGTGCACCAAAGTCGCCGGCGGCTGCATTGCCACCGCGTCCCGTTCATGATGGCAGCGCAGCTTCCGCCACCGGCGAAGCCCCGGCCGAGAACGGTTCCAGCCAAGACACTGGCGCCAAGCCGGTGCTGGTCACCGAGTCCAAAGGCCGTGGCCTGAAGTCGCGTAGCGCAGACTACAGTCACCTCGACTGGGTTCCCCGCGAGCAGCTCACCGCCGCACAATTGGCCGAAACCGGTCCTTATTGCTCTGGTTCCTATATCGAACCGATTCGTCCTGGCATGGATGACAAGACGGATAAAAGTGACGCTCCAACCTTTATCGGCGCAAAAGCCTCCCGCTATAAGCAGGATGAGCAGGTCGCGACCCTGGCCGGCGACGTTGTCATGCGCCAGGGCAGCATGCAGGTCGAAGCCGACGAAGCCAACCTGTACCAGGCCGAGAGCCGTGGCGACCTGAACGGCAACGTGCGCATTCGCGACAACGGCGCACTGATCGTCGGCGACCACGCCGACGTGCAGCTCGACACCGGTGAAGCCAAGGTCGACAACGCCGAATACGTGATGCACAAATCCCGTATCCGCGGTAATGCGCTGTACGCCAAACGTGCCGAGAACGCGATCATCCGCCTCAAGGATGGTACGTACACCACGTGCGAACCGAACAGCAACGCCTGGCAGCTCAAGGGCAACAACATCACCCTGAACCCGGCCACCGGTTTCGGTACGGCGACCAACGTGACGCTGCGGGTCAAGGACATTCCGGTCCTGTACACGCCGTACATCTATTTCCCGATCGACGACCGTCGCCAGTCCGGCTTCCTGCCGCCGACCATTGGCACCGGCAGCGATACCGGCTTCATGCTGGTCACCCCGTACTACTTCAACCTGGCGCCGAACTACGATGCCACGTTGTACCCGCGCTACATGGAAAAGCACGGCTTGTTGATGGAAGGCGAATTCCGCTACCTGACCAAGTCCAGCGAAGGCCAGTTCGGCGCGGCGTACCTCAACGACGAAAGCGACGAGCGCGACAAACAGTCAGACGCCGAAAAAACCCGCTACATGTACAACTGGCAGCACAAGGGTGGTCTCGACTCGCGAGTGCTCACGCAAGTCGACTACACCAAGATCAGCGATCCGTATTACTTCCAGGATCTGCAGACCGACCAGATTGGCGTGAAAAGCCAGGACTACGTGAACCAGCAGGGCTCTGTCACCTATCGCGGCGACAGCTATACCGCTCGCGTAAATGCCCAGGCCTTTCAGCTGGCGACCGTTTCGAACATTACGCCGTACGACCGCCTGCCGCAGATCACCCTCGACGGTATGCTGCCTTATCATCCGGAAGGCCTGGATTTCACGTACAACACCGAAGTCGTACGGTTTGACCGGGATCTGCAGAACGGGGAATACTTTGACGAAGACGGCGTCGGCTCTCCCCGTCTTGATAACAACATTCAAGGTCTGGCTCGCGCCAATGGCGACCGACTCAACCTGGCTCCGGCTGTCAGCCTGCCATTGAACTGGACCTACGGCTTCCTGAAACCGACGCTCAAGTACCAGTACACCCAGTACCAACTGGATCTGGACAACACCGGTAAGGCGCAGATCGCCGCGCAAAGCGCAGAGCAGGACAAGCTCAGCGGGACCTTCGACAGCAACCAGAACCGCGGCGTGCCGATCGCCAGCATCGACAGCGGCCTATACTTCGATCGCAATACCCAGTATTTCGGCAAGAACTACCGCCAGACCCTCGAGCCGCGCCTGTTCTACCTGTACGTGCCTGAAGTCGACCAGGAAGACATCCCGGTATTCGACACCAGCGAAAACACCTTCAACTTTGCATCGCTGTTCCGTGACAACCGCTTCTCCGGTTCCGACCGTGTCGGCGACGAGAACAAATTGTCCCTGGGTGTGACCAGCCGCTGGATCGAAGACAACGGTTTCGAGCGTCAACGCATCAGTGTCGGCCAGGCCTTGTACTTCAAGGACCGTGAAGTCCAGTTGCCAGGCGTGAACTTCAACGACCGTGACGACGCCAAAGCCAGCGTTTCCCCATATGCACTGGAATACGAGTATCGCTGGAACCGCGACTGGCGTACCACGGCCGACTACAACTGGGACCCGGACAGCCGCAGCCCTCGTTCGGGCAGCGCGATGTTCCACTACCAGCCTGAAGACAACCCGAACAAGGTCGTCAACGTTGGCTATCGCTATCGTAACGACCAGGTGATCTACAACCAGAACACCGGTAAATGGCAGTTCGGCGGTGACTACGGCACCCCTGGCCAGCCTGGCTTCGTGAAGGATTACTACAAGATCCAGCAGCACGACTTCTCGGTGATCTGGCCGATCGTGCCGCAATGGAGCGCTATCAGCCGTTGGCAGTATGACTACAACCGCAACCGTACCCTGGAAGCCTTCGGTGGTTTCGAGTACGACAGCTGCTGCTGGAAACTGCGCCTGATCAACCGCTACTTCGTTGATTATGACGAGTTCAGCCAGCAAGCACCGCAAAACGAAAAAGGCGACCATGGCGTCTTCCTCCAAATTGTTCTGAAGGGACTCGGCGGCCTCACCGGCGCCAAGGCAGAGAGCTTCCTCGACAAAGGCATTCAAGGTTATCGTGAACGTGAAGACCAAGCTTTCTGATTGTCTGCGCCCGCTGATGCTGGGCGCGCTGTTCCTGAGCACGGCGGCCAGTGCCGCCGTACAGTCCATCGATAAGGTGGTGGCCATCGTCGACAACGACGTGGTCATGCAGAGCCAACTGGACCAGCGCGTTCATGACGTTCAGCAAACCATTGCCAAGCGTGGCTCTGCCGTGCCGCCGGCCAGTGTGCTGGAGCAGCAGGTACTTGAGCGCCTGATCGTCGAAAACCTGCAATTGCAGATCGGCGATCGCTCCGGCATCCGCATTACCGATGAAGAGTTGAACCAGGCTGTCGGCACCATTGCCCAGCGCAACAACATGTCAGTCGAGCAGTTCCGCGCCGCCCTGACTCGCGACGGCCTGTCCTACGACGACGCGCGTGAGCAGATTCGCCGCGAAATGGTCATTAGCCGTGTGCGCCAGCGTCGGGTTGCCGAACGCATTCAGGTCTCCGAGCAGGAAGTGAAGAACTTCCTGGCGTCCGACTTGGGCAAAATGCAGCTGTCCGAAGAGTTCCACCTGGCCAACATCCTGATTCCTACGCCGGAAAGCGCCAACTCCGACGCGATTCAGAATGCAGCCAAACAGGCCAATGCGATTTACCAGCAACTCAAGCAAGGCGCTGACTTCGGTCAGTTGGCCATCGCCAAGTCCGCCAGCGAAACCGCACTGGAAGGTGGCGACATGGGCTGGCGTAAGGCCGCTCAACTGCCTCCGCCGTTCGATCGGCTGCTGAGCACCATGCCGGTGGGTGATGTCACCCAGCCAATGCGCACCCCGGGTGGTTTCATCATCCTGAAGATTCTCGACAAGCGTGGCGGCGAGACCCAGATGCGCGATGAAGTGCATGTGCGCCACATCCTGGTCAAACCGAGCCCGATCCGCGACGAAGCGAAAACCAAGGCCCTGGCCGAGTCGCTCTACAGCCGTATCGCGGCTGGTGAAGACTTCGGTGAGCTGGCGAAAAGCTACTCGGAAGACCCGGGTTCCGCCCTCAACGGCGGCGACCTGAACTGGATCGACCCGAACGCGCTGGTGCCCGAGTTCCGCGCAGTGATGGCCAAGACCCCGCAAGGTCAGCTGTCCAGGCCGTTCCAGACTCAATACGGCTGGCACGTCCTGGAAGTCCTTGGCCGTCGCGCCACCGACAGCACCTCACAGGCCCGCGAGCAACAGGCAATGACCGTTTTGCGTAACCGCAAATACGACGAAGAGCTGCAAACCTGGCTGCGTCAGATCCGTGATGAAGCGTACGTGGAAATCAAACTCCCTGGCGCCGACCAGGCAGCGCAGTGAAAACCCAACGTTTCGCGCTGACACCCGGTGAACCAGCCGGCATAGGTCCTGACCTGTGCCTGCTGCTCGCCTCCCAAGCCCAGCCCCACCCCCTGATTGCCATTACCAGCCGCGACCTGCTCACTGAGCGGGCCGCGCAACTGGGCGTGGCTGTCGACTTGCTGCCGGTAAAACCGGACAACTGGCCGGATGTACCCGCGCCAGCCAACAGCCTGTATGTCTGGGATACACCGCTCAATGCCAAGGTCGTCACCGGGCAACTGGACAAGGCCAACGCTGCCTTCGTTCTGGAAACCCTGACCCGTGCCGGCCAGGGCTGCCTGAGCGGGGATTTTGCCGGCATGATCACCGCACCGGTGCACAAAGGCGTGATCAACGAATCCGGCATCGCCTTTTCCGGGCACACGGAATTCCTCGCCGACCTGACCCACACCGCGCAAGTGGTGATGATGCTGGCCACACGTGGCTTGCGCGTGGCCCTGGTGACCACTCACCTGCCCCTTCGCGAGATTGCCGATGCAATCACGCCGGAGCGCCTGGAACGCGTCACGCGAATCCTGCACGCCGACCTGCAAAACAAATTCGGCATCGCCCAGCCACGTATCCTGGTCTGCGGGCTCAACCCCCATGCCGGCGAAGGCGGACACCTGGGCCATGAAGAAATCGATATCATCGAACCCACATTAGAGCGCTTGCGCGGCGAGGGCATGGACCTTCGCGGCCCCCTGCCCGCCGACACTCTGTTTACCCCCAAATATCTGGAGCACTGCGATGCGGTGCTGGCGATGTACCATGACCAGGGCCTGCCGGTGCTGAAGTACAAAGGCTTTGGCGCAGCAGTCAACGTGACCCTCGGCTTGCCGATCATCCGCACCTCGGTCGACCACGGCACTGCCCTGGACCTGGCCGGCAGTGGAAAGATCGACACCGGCAGCCTGCAAGTCGCCCTGGAAACCGCCTACCAGATGGCCGAGACCCGTTTATGACCGAGCAATACCAACACAAGGCGCGTAAACGCTTTGGCCAGAACTTCCTGCACGATGCCGGCGTTATCGACCGTATCCTGCGTTCCATTCATGCCAAGGCAGAAGACCGCCTGCTGGAAATCGGCCCGGGCCAGGGCGCACTGACGCAAGGCCTGCTCAGCAGCGGCGCGCAACTCGACGTGGTGGAACTGGACAAGGACCTGATCCCGATCCTCAACCAGCAGTTTGCCGGCAGGAGCAACTTCAATCTGCATCAGGGCGATGCACTGAAGTTCGACTTCAACAGCCTGAATGCCGCGCCAGGTAGCCTGCGCGTGGTCGGCAACCTGCCGTACAACATCTCCACGCCACTGATTTTTCACCTGTTGCACAACTCGCACCTGATCCGCGACATGCACTTCATGCTGCAAAAGGAAGTGGTCGAGCGCCTGGCTGCCGGTCCTGGTGGAGGTGACTGGGGCCGCCTGTCGATCATGGTTCAGTACCACTGTCGGGTCGAGCACCTGTTCAACGTTGGTCCAGGCGCGTTCAACCCGCCACCGAAAGTCGACTCGGCCATCGTGCGCCTGGTGCCCCACGCGGTATTGCCGCACCCGGCCAAGGATCACCGCTTGCTGGAGCGCGTCGTGCGCGAAGCGTTCAACCAGCGCCGCAAAACCCTGCGCAACACCCTCAAGCTGCTGCTGAGCAATGCCGAAATCGAAGCCGCCGGCGTCGATGGCAGCCTGCGTCCCGAGCAACTCGACCTGGCCGCCTTCGTGCGTCTGGCCGACAAGCTCAGCGAGCAAGCGCCACAAACGCCAGTTGCAGTCTGACAGGCGATAAGCGCTATCGGGTAGGACACCACTCTGGTCTACTACCCGATACTTGGCCTAGACTGAACCCATCAGCTACGCCCCGCGTCCCGCTTCGTTTTTAAGGCCCCTTGCATGTCCGATCCTCGTTATCAGGTCGACGTCAGCGTCGTCACCCGCTATCTGGCAGAACAATCGCAACCCGAGCACGACCGCTTTGCCTTCGCCTACACCATCACCGTGCAAAACAACGGCGAAATGCCCGCCAAACTGCTTTCACGGCACTGGGTCATCACCGATGGTGACGGGCATGTCGAAGAAGTGCGCGGCGCAGGCGTGGTAGGTCAGCAGCCGTTGATCGACCCCGGCAAGAGCCACACCTACAGCAGCGGCACGGTCATGACCACCAAAGTCGGCACCATGCAAGGCACCTATCAGATGCTTTCCGACGACGGCAAACATTTCGATGCCATCATCGCGCCCTTCCGCCTGGCGGTGCCCGGAGCCCTGCACTGATGGCGACGTACGCGGTTGGTGACCTGCAAGGCTGCCTTCAAGCCCTGCAATGCCTGCTCAAACAAGTGGCGTTCGACCCACAACGGGATCGTCTGTGGCTGGTGGGCGACCTGGTCAACCGCGGCCCGCAGTCTCTGGAAACCTTGCGCTTCCTCTACGGCATTCGCGAATCGCTGGTGTGCGTGCTCGGCAACCACGACCTGCACCTGCTGGCGGCCGGACGCAACATCGAGCGCCTGAAGAAGGCCGACACCCTGCGCGAGATCGTTGAAGCGCCGGATTGCGCCGAACTGCTCGAATGGCTGCGCCAGCAAAAGCTCATGCACTACGACGAACAGCGCAACATTGCACTGGTCCATGCCGGCATTCCACCCCAGTGGTCGCTGCGCAAAGCCTTGAAGTGTGCTGCCGAAGTCGAGACTGCCTTGCGTGACGACAACCTGTTGCCGCCTTACCTCGATGGCATGTACGGCAACGATCCGGCGAAATGGGACAACGACCTCAAAGGCGTAACGCGCCTGCGGGCGATCACCAACTATTTCACGCGCATGCGTTTTTGCACCGCCGAAGGCAAACTCGACCTCAAGAGCAAGGAAGGCCTCGATACCGCGCCCGCCGGCTACAAGCCCTGGTTCCAGCACAAGGAGCGCAAGACCAGGGATGTGAAAATCATCTTCGGTCACTGGGCAGCACTGGAAGGCAAGTGCGACGAGCCGGGCATCTCGGCCCTCGACACCGGTTGCGTCTGGGGCGGCGCCCTGACCCTGATGAACGTCGACAGCGGTGAGCGCCTTTCCTGCAAATGCGACGAACACGGTCATGTCGTGCCGCCAGTCGCCTTATCCATTCCCCAAACATCGTCAGCCGGCGCCCCGCGCTAGACTGCCCATTCAGCCGAGCCACAGGAGCCCGCCATGAGCGAATTCAAACGTATCCCCCCGGAACAGGCCCAGGCCCTGCGCGAACAAGGCGCGGTGGTGGTCGACGTCCGCGACCCGGCCACTTTTGCCGCCCTGCACATCGCAGGCTCCAGGCATCTGGACAATCATTCCCTGCACGCTTTCATCCAGGATGCCGACCTCGACGCACCGACCGTGGTGGTCTGCTATCACGGCAATTCCAGCCAGGGCGCGGCCGCCTACCTGATCAGCCAGGGCTTCTCCGACGTCTACAGCATGGATGGCGGATTTGAGTTGTGGCGTACGACGTATCCAGCAGAAACCGCACAAGGCACCTCCGAATAATTTTTTTGTAACGTTGCAGGCCCCGGCTCCCGCGGGCTGGCGCGGTGGCAGACGAACGGTCTGCCACAAACAATTTCGTATCTCGCCTTTACCTGCCGAATTCCCAACTATCCTTAAGCGCAGGCCATCCAAAACAGGGGAGAGCCGGTACACCGGCGCACGGGTCATCGGGAGTAGCTTTCGGGGCGGTAAGCCTTGAGGGAGTTCTGGGGGGTAAACAGCAACCGCCTGTTCGGTTGCTGCCAGCATCGACTGAGTGATCCGGCGTCGGCTCCACGTATCGAGCGAGGTGACGTCATGAGTATCTTTAGCCACTTCCAACAACGCTTCGAGTCCACACGCCAGGAAGAACTCTCTCTGCAAGAGTACCTGGAGCTGTGCAAAAAGGACCGCAGCGCCTACGTTTCCGCCGCCGAGCGTCTGCTGCTGGCCATCGGAGAACCGGAGCTGCTCGACACCTCGACCAACTCGAGACTGTCGCGAATCTTTTCCAACAAGGTGATCCGCCGCTATCCGGCCTTTGAAGACTTCCACGGGATGGAAGAATGCATCGACCAGATCGTATCGTATTTCCGCCACGCCGCTCAGGGCCTGGAAGAGAAGAAACAGATCCTCTACCTGCTTGGCCCCGTCGGTGGCGGTAAATCGTCCCTGGCCGAGAAGCTCAAGCAACTGATGGAAAAAATACCCTTCTATGCGATCAAGGGCTCGCCGGTTTTCGAATCACCCCTGGGTCTGTTCAACGCCACCGAAGATGGCGCGATCCTCGAGGAAGACTTCGGCATTCCACGGCGCTACCTCAACACCATCATGTCGCCATGGGCCACCAAACGCCTGGCCGAATTCGGTGGCGACATCAGCCAGTTCCGCGTGGTCAAACTCTATCCGTCGATCCTCAACCAGATCGCCGTGGCCAAGACCGAACCGGGCGATGAAAACAACCAGGACATCTCGGCACTGGTGGGTAAGGTCGATATCCGCAAACTGGAGGAATTCCCACAGAACGACGCCGATGCCTACAGCTACTCGGGCGCACTGTGCCGGTCCAACCAGGGTCTGATGGAATTCGTCGAAATGTTCAAGGCACCGATCAAGGTGCTGCACCCATTGCTGACGGCTACCCAGGAAGGCAACTACAACAGCACCGAAGGTCTTGGTGCGATTCCGTTCACCGGGATCCTGCTGGCCCACTCCAACGAATCGGAATGGCATACCTTCCGCAACAACAAGAACAACGAAGCCTTCATCGACCGGATCTACATCGTCAAAGTGCCGTACTGCCTGCGGGTCAGTGACGAAGTGAAGATCTACGACAAGCTGCTGTTCAACAGCTCGCTGGCCAAGGCTCATTGCGCGCCGGATACCCTGAAGATGCTGGCCCAGTTCACCGTGCTCTCGCGCCTCAAGGAGCCGGAAAACTCCAACATCTACTCGAAGATGCGCGTGTACGACGGCGAGAACCTCAAGGACACCGATCCGAAAGCCAAGTCGATCCAGGAATACCGCGACAACGCCGGTGTCGACGAAGGCATGAACGGTCTCTCCACCCGGTTCGCGTTCAAGATCCTGTCGAAGGTGTTCAACTTCGATCCGCACGAAATCGCCGCCAACCCGGTGCACTTGCTCTACGTGTTGGAACAACAGATCGAACAGGAACAGTTCCAGGCGGAGACCCGCGAACGCTATCTGCGCTTCCTCAAGGAGTACCTGGCACCGCGCTATATCGAATTCATCGGCAAGGAGATCCAAACCGCCTACCTCGAGTCCTACAGCGAGTACGGCCAGAACATCTTCGATCGCTATGTGCTGTACGCCGACTTCTGGATCCAGGACCAGGAATACCGCGACCCGGAAACCGGCGAGATCCTCAACCGCGTAGCGTTGAACGAAGAACTGGAGAAAATCGAGAAACCGGCCGGCATCAGCAATCCGAAGGATTTCCGCAACGAAATCGTCAACTTCGTCCTGCGTGCCCGGGCCAACAACAACGGCAAGAACCCGACCTGGCTCAGCTACGAAAAACTGCGGGTGGTCATCGAGAAGAAAATGTTCTCCAACACCGAGGACCTGCTGCCAGTCATCAGCTTCAATGCCAAGGCCAGCAAAGAGGACCAGCAGAAACACAACGACTTCGTCACACGGATGGTCGAGCGGGGCTACACAGACAAACAGGTGCGACTGCTGTCCGAGTGGTACCTGCGGGTCAGAAAATCACAATAAACCGCTGCCGGTCAGACCGGTTGTCGTCAGCCAGAGACCTGTGTGGGCTTTTCTGTTACACAGGCCTCTGGGAGGTGTTCGAAAGTCGGTAGCGAGTTCAGGCAGCATCCAAAGCGCTTGGGGGAGCGTTCAATATCCCTCGGCTCTCGGTTCGATGCTGTATCACCGCTCGCCCCTTTCAGGACAGCTTCTAAGGAGCAGTCATGAGCTATGTGATCGACCGACGTCTCAATGGCAAGAACAAGAGCACGGTGAACCGCCAGCGGTTTCTGCGGCGCTACCGTGATCACATCAAAAAGGCTGTCGAAGAGGCGGTCAGCCGGCGCTCCATTACCGATATGGAACACGGCGAACAAATCAGCATTCCCGGCCGCGACATCGACGAGCCGGTGCTCCACCACGGTCGCGGCGGCAAGCAAACGGTCGTGCACCCGGGCAACAAGGAATTCACCAGCGGCGAACATATCGCCCGCCCACCGGGAGGCGGTGGCGGTAGAGGCCCCGGCAAGGCCGGTAATTCCGGCGAAGGGATGGACGAATTCGTCTTTCAGATCACCCAGGAAGAGTTCCTCGAATTCATGTTCGAGGATCTCGAACTGCCCAACCTGGTCAAGCGCAACCTGACCGGCACCGATACCTTCAAGACCGTGCGGGCCGGGATCAGCAACGAGGGCAACCCGTCGCGGATCAACATCATCCGCACCCTGCGTTCAGCCCACGCCCGGCGAATCGCCCTGTCCGGCAGCAGCCGGGCAAAACTGCGCGAAGCCAAGGAAGAACTTCTGCGACTCAAGCAGGAAGAACCAGACAACTTCGGCGATATTCAGGAAATAGAAGCTGAAATCGAAAAACTCAGCGCGCGCATCCACCGCATACCTTTTCTCGACACATTCGACCTCAAATACAACCTGCTCATCAAGCAACCCAACCCCAGTTCCAAGGCCGTGATGTTCTGCCTGATGGACGTGTCCGGCTCGATGACCCAGGCGACCAAGGACATCGCCAAGCGCTTCTTTATCCTGCTGTACCTGTTTCTCAAGCGGAACTACGAAAAGATCGACGTCGTGTTCATCCGCCATCACACCAGCGCCCGCGAAGTGGATGAGGAGGAATTTTTCTACTCCCGGGAAACCGGCGGCACCATCGTCTCCAGCGCCCTGAAACTGATGCAGGAGATCATGGCCGAGCGTTATCCGAGCAACGAGTGGAACATCTACGCCGCCCAGGCTTCCGACGGTGATAACTGGAACGACGACTCTCCGATCTGCCGCGACATCCTGATCAACCAGATCATGCCATTCGTGCAGTACTACACTTACGTTGAGATCACCCCGCGCGAACACCAGGCCCTGTGGTTCGAGTACGAGCGCATCGCCGAAGCCTTTTCCGACACTTTTGCCCAGCAACAACTGGTCTCGGCCGGGGATATCTATCCGGTCTTCCGTGAACTCTTCCAGCGCAGGTTAGTGACATGACCGCCAAAGAGCAGAAACGCCAACCCATTTCCACCGGCTCCGAATGGACGTTCGAGCTGATCCAGGCCTACGACCGCGAAATCAGTCGTATTGCGGCTGGCTATGCACTCGATACGTACCCCAACCAGATCGAAGTGATCACCGCCGAGCAAATGATGGACGCCTACGCCTCGGTCGGTATGCCGCTGGGTTATCACCACTGGTCCTACGGCAAGCACTTCCTCAGCACCGAAAAGTCCTACACACGCGGCCAGATGGGCCTGGCGTACGAGATCGTGATCAACTCCGACCCGTGCATCGCCTACCTGATGGAAGAAAACACCATCTGCATGCAGGCGCTGGTGGTGGCCCATGCCTGCTACGGGCACAACAGCTTTTTCAAAGGCAATTACCTGTTCCGCACCTGGACCGACGCCAGTTCGATCATCGATTACCTGGTGTTTGCCAAGCAGTACATCATGCAATGCGAAGAGCGCCACGGTATCGACGCGGTCGAGGACCTGCTCGACTCCTGCCATGCACTGATGAACTATGGTGTCGACCGCTACAAACGCCCCTATCCGATCTCCGCGGAAGAAGAACGTCGCCGGCAAAAGGACCGGGAAGAACATCTACAGAAACAGATCAACGATCTGTGGCGCACCATTCCCAAGGGCGCGGACAAGTACAGCGACAAGGACAACGCACGCTTTCCCGCCGAACCTCAGGAAAACATCCTGTACTTCATCGAAAAACACGCGCCGCTGCTGGAGCCATGGCAGCGGGAAATCGTGCGCATCGTGCGCAAGATCGCCCAGTATTTTTATCCACAGCGTCAGACCCAGGTGATGAATGAAGGTTGGGCCACGTTCTGGCACTACACCCTGATGAACGACCTGTACGACGAGGGCCTGGTCACCGACGGCTTCATGATGGAGTTCCTGACATCCCACACCAGCGTGGTCTTTCAGCCGGGCTTCGACAGCCCTTACTACAGCGGAATCAACCCCTACACTCTCGGGTTTGCCATGTACCGGGACATCCGGCGCATGTGCGAAGAACCCACCGAGGAAGATCGCCACTGGTTCCCGGAAATTGCTGGCACAGATTGGCTGGCAGCCATCAAGTTCGCCATGAGCAGCTTCAAGGATGAGAGCTTCATCCTGCAGTACCTGTCGCCCAAGGTGATCCGCGACCTGAAGCTGTTCAGCATTCTCGATGACGACCAGAAGGACGACCTGCTGGTGCCCGCCATTCACGACGAAGGAGGCTACCGCATCATCCGTGAAACTCTCGCGGCACAGTACAACCTGGGCAATCGCGAGCCCAACGTGCAGATCTATAGCATCGACCGGCGTGGTGACCGTTCTCTGACCCTGCGCCACCAACAGCACGACCGCAAACCGCTGGGAGAGTCCACCGAGGAAGTGCTCAAGCACTTGCACCGCCTCTGGGGTTTCGACATTCACCTGGAAACCCTGCAGGGCGATCAGGTCATGAAAACCCATCATGTGCCGCCCAGAAGCGAGCACAGCGAAGGCGATTACGGCCGCCTGGACCTGGCCGTCATCCATCTTTGATCCGGTTTGTGCCTCCGAAAGCTCGATGCAACGGTTATCCTGTCGAGCTAACGGAGGTTTTTTATGCGGATTTATAAAGTCGGTGGTGCGGTACGCGATCGCCTGCTGGGCAAACCGGTTACCGATATCGACTGGGTCGTGGTCGGCGCGACGACCGAAGAGATGCTCGCCAAGGGCTTTCGCCCGGTGGGCGCGGATTTCCCGGTGTTCCTTCATCCCAAAAGCGGTGAGGAATACGCCCTCGCCCGCACCGAGCGCAAAAGCGGGCGCGGATACGGCGGGTTCACTTTTCACGCCAGCCCTGAAGTCACCCTCGAAGAAGACCTGATCCGTCGCGACCTGACCATCAATGCCATGGCTGAAGACGATCAGCAGAACCTGACCGACCCGTACCACGGCCAGCGCGATCTCGAAGCACGCCTGCTTCGCCACGTCTCCCCGGCATTTGCCGAAGATCCGCTCCGGGTCCTGCGTGTTGCCCGCTTCGCGGCGCGCTACGCGACGCTGGGTTTTACCGTCGCCCCGGAAACCCTGGCGCTGATGCGCCAACTCAGCGAATCAGGCGAGCTTGAGGCGCTGACCCCGGAGCGCAGCTGGAAGGAAATTTCCCGCGCCCTGATGGAAGATCAGCCACAAGTGTTTGTTGAGGTTTTACGCGCATGCGGCGCACTCAAGGTACTGATGCCCGAGGTCGACGCGCTGTTCGGCGTACCACAACCCCCGGCCCATCACCCGGAAATCGATACAGGCGCGCATACCCTGAGCGTGTTGCAGCAAGCGGCGTTGTACAAACAGCCGCTGACCGTGCGCTGGGCCTCCCTGCTGCATGACCTGGGCAAAGGCCTGACGCCAGAGAAAGAATGGCCGCGACACATTGCCCACGAGTGCAAAGGCCTGAAGCTGATCAAAGCGATCAACGAACGTTTCAAGGTGCCGAGAGACTGCCAGGAACTGGCGCTGCTGGTGGGCGAGTATCACACCCACGGGCATCGCGCCCTTGAGCTGAAGCCATCGACATTGCTGGACTTGCTGCAAAGCTTCGACATTTACCGTCGGCCACAGCGGTTCGAGGAGTTCATCGCGGCATGCGAGATGGATGCGCGGGGGCGCAAAGGGCTGGAAGAAAGAAGTTATCCACAGGCGGATTATTTGCGCGGCGCAGCAACCGCTGCTCGCAGCGTGGCGGTTCAGCCATTGCTGGAGCAAGGCTTCAAGGGACCAGAGCTGGGGGAGGCGATCAAGCGCGAGCGGCTAAAGGCACTGAAGGCTTACAAAGAAAAAACCTGACCAGGATAAAAGATCGCAGCCTTCGGCAGCTCCTACAGGACGCATCAATCCATGTAGGAGCTGCCGAAGGCTGCGATCTTTTTGCTTTGTAGGAGCTGCCGAAGGCTGCGATCTTTTTGCTTTACAGTAAATCAGAGGGCGTCAGCTGCTCACCACGCCATTCGAAAGCCACTGGCGCCAACACCTGATCAATCTGCGCTTCAGCCCACAAGGTCGCAAAGCTCTTGCCTGCGCCCGGGTGCACGCGATCCGGCGCTATCAACGACAACGGCCACAGAACGAACGCATTTTTCAGAATTTCTGCGCGCGGCAAGATCAGTCCATCGAAGTTGCCCACCAGGTCACCGAACAACAACACGTCGATATCCAGCGGCAAACCTCGGCGATCCGGTGCGTAACGACCGTTATCCGCCTCGATGAACTTCAGTCGACGATCAAGCTCCATCAGCGGCAGATCGGTATACGCCGACACCACGAAATTGAAGAACGGCCCGCTCTTGATGCCCACCGGCTGGCTTTCGAACACCGCCGAACAGCGGATATCGACAAGGAATGTCGCCAATGCATCGAGCCCCGCCCGCAAATGGGCTTCACGCTCGATATTGCTACCGAGCCCGAGGTACACCTGAGTCAGCGACATCCGCGCTCGATCTCCACGCCCACGCCGCCGGTGGCGGCAGGAATCGCACCTGGCTTGGTCAGCTTGATGCGCATCCAGGTGATCTTGAATTCGCTCATCAGCACTTCAACCAGGCGCTCGGCAAAGGTTTCCACCAGCTGGAATTGCGCCTGCTCGGCAAACGCCTGGATGCGCGAGGAAACACTGGCGTAGTCGAGCGCCAGGGTCAGGTCATCACCGGCTGCGGCCGGGCGATTATCCCAGGCGAAGCTCAGGTCAAGACGCAAGCACTGTCGGATGCCTCGCTCCCAATCGTAGGCACCAATCACCGTGTCGACTTCCAGGCCCTCGATAAACACTCTGTCCAAGCACTTCTCTCCGCTACACGACAAGGGCGCAATGCGCCGTTAGAATCAGGGCTTCCTCGCCCGGAATAGTTAGCATGTTTTGGTTATTGGCGATCCTCGCCTACCTGCTCGGCTCTCTGTCCTTTGCCATTTTGCTCAGCCGCCTGACCGGCAACCCCGATCCGCGAATGAGTGGCTCGGGCAATGCCGGCGCCACCAACATGTTGCGCCTGGCCGGCAAGAAACTCGCCATCCTGACCCTGCTCGGCGACCTTTGCAAAGGCCTGCTGCCGGTACTGATTGCGCGCCTTGCGGGCCTTTCGCAGCAGGAACAAGCCTGGATCGGCGTCTATGCCGTCATCGGCCATCTGTTTCCGTTGTACTTCCGCTTTCGCGGCGGCAAGGGTGTCGCCACCGCTGCGGGCATGTTGCTGGGATTGTACCCGCCCGCTGCCCTTCTGGCGGTCTGCGCCTGGCTCTTGACGTTCTACCTGACCCGCACCAGCTCCCTGGCCGCCCTCATCGCCACACCGCTGAGCCTGCCGTTGCTGGCCTGGCAAGAACCGGCCGCCCTGCTGCCCATGAGCGCGCTCACCGGGCTGATCGTCTGGCGTCATCGCGGCAATCTACGCGACCTGTTTGCCGGGCGCGAACGGCATTTCTAGCAGCCGGACATGAGCGCCGCTCATCACAATGCGGACAACTGCTCCATCGGCCAGCGTGCCTGCACGCTGATCGCCAGGCTTTCCTGCTGACCGGCCTGCAAGCGCTGGCAGCCAGCAAAGGCGATCATCGCGCCGTTATCGGTGCAAAACTGCGGACGGGCATAAAACACATCACCCTTCATGTCGCCGAGCATTTTCTCCAGGGAAGTGCGCAACGCCTTGTTGGCACTGACGCCCCCTGCAATCACCAGGCGCTTCATGCCGGCGGCCTTCAGGGCACGCTTGCACTTGATGGTCAAAGTCTCCACCACGGCCTGCTGGAATGCCAGCGCGATGTCGCAACGGGTTTGTTCGCTGTCGTCCCCGGCGCTGACGCACTGTTGCCAGGTATTCAGTGCGAAGGTTTTCAAGCCACTGAAGCTGAAATCCAGGCCCGGGCGGTCGCACATTGGACGCGGGAAGACGAAACGTCCTGCAACACCCAGTTCTGCAAGGCGAGCGATCTCCGGTCCGCCGGGATAATTGAGGCCCATCATCTTGGCCGTCTTGTCGAAGGCCTCGCCAGCGGCGTCATCCAGGGTCTCGCCCAAGAGCGTGTACTGACCAATTCCGTCGACCTGAACCAGTTGCGTATGACCACCCGACACCAACAAAGCGACGAACGGAAACTCCGGCGGTTGCGGCTCCAGCATCGGCGCCAGCAAATGGCCTTCCATGTGATGCACGCCAAGAGCCGGAATGCCCCAGGCAAAGGCCAGCGCCTGAGCGCAGGAAGCCCCTACCAACAAGGCACCGACCAGGCCAGGACCCGCGGTGTAGGCGATCGCATCGATCTCGGTCGGCACGCAGTCGGCCTCAGCCAGCACCTGACGAATCAAGGGCAGCATGCGTTTGACGTGATCGCGCGAAGCCAGCTCCGGCACCACGCCACCATAGGCGCGGTGCAGGTCGATCTGACTGAACAATGCGTCGGCCAGCAGGCCGCGCTCACTGTCATATAATGCGACACCGGTTTCGTCGCAGGAGGTTTCTAATCCCAGTACTAGCATGGGTTTGCGCCTTGTTTAGGCTGAATTCGAAGGCGCGCATAATAGTCGTCGCGTGATGCCCCGACCAGCGGTTTTCGATCAGAGGCTTTGCATTCCGAGCGTTGAGGGGTTAACATCCGCAACCCTTAAAAACCGACGTCTTCAAGTGCTCTTTTGCCGCGAGGATGTTGACCCCGGTAATGAATGAAGGTAGCTCTGGATGCCAGCCGTCAAAGTAAAAGAGAACGAACCCTTCGACGTAGCTCTGCGTCGTTTCAAGCGCTCCTGCGAAAAAGCCGGTGTACTGGCTGAAGTTCGTAGCCGCGAATTTTACGAGAAGCCAACTTCTGAGCGTAAGCGCAAAGCAGCAGCCGCTGTTAAGCGTCACGCCAAGAAAGTTCAGCGCGAACAGCGCCGCGCCGTTCGTCTGTACTAATACACAGACGATCGTAGCAAGCTTCTGCCAAGCCCGGCCCTCAGCCGGGCTTATGGCATTTGCGTAAAACGCTTGATGCTTCACTGTCAAAGCCGCAGACGCGACCGAGACAAATCTGCTTCACCGCGTCAGACCTGGCTCTTTTGCCAGCGGTGCACGTCTTTTCTGACGAGCCTTTCAAGGCTACTGACGAGCACACCCACTGATTCCTCTCACGACGATCAGCCCAAGGCACCTGCTTGCGTGCCAGATGATGAGCTATCCGGGGCCCATGATTGGCCACAGCGGATTCAGCGCAACACATTCAAACAGTCGAATACTGATTAGCATTAACGTCAGTGGATTTTCGGCAGATACACTTCCCGACAGCGATTACGCAGACGACACTGGTCGAGCCGCACACTTTGCGCGCCTCAAACAATGACCGCGTTCGATCGCCGCACGTTTCGGGCTCCTTTCAGCGCAGATGACGAGAACGCCATGGCCGGGTTAATTCCCCAGAGCTTCATTGACGACCTTCTGAACCGCACCGACATCGTCGATGTGGTCAGCTCGCGCCTGCAATTGAAAAAGGCCGGCAAGAACCACACCGCCTGCTGCCCGTTCCACAAGGAAAAGACTCCATCGTTCAGCGTCAGCCCCGACAAGCAGTTCTATTACTGCTTCGGTTGCGGCGCTGGCGGCAACGCCCTCGGCTTCATCATGGACCACGACAACCTGGATTTCGTCCAGGCCGTCGAAGAGCTGGCCAAAGCCGCCGGCATGGAAATCCCCCGCGAAGAAAGCGGCCGCCCGCACAAACCGCGACAGCCGACCGATTCGCCGCTGTATCCACTACTCAGCGCCGCTGCCGACTTTTATCGCCAGGCCCTGAAAAGTCATCCATCGCGCAAGGCCGCCGTGGATTACCTGAAAGGTCGCGGGCTGACCGGCGAAATCGCCCGGGACTTCGGCCTCGGCTTTGCTCCACCCGGCTGGGACAACCTGTTCAAGCACTTGAGCAGCGATACCCTGCAACAAAAAGCCATGATCGATGCCGGCCTGCTGATCGAAAACGCCGAAAGCGGTAAACGTTACGACCGCTTCCGCGACCGCGTGATGTTTCCGATCCGCGACAGTCGCGGGCGCGTCATCGCCTTCGGCGGCCGGGTATTGGGCGACGACAAGCCGAAGTACCTGAACTCCCCGGAAACCCCTGTTTTCCATAAAGGCCAGGAACTCTACGGCCTGTACGAAGCGCGCAAGACCAACCGCAACCTCGACGAGATCATCGTCGTCGAGGGTTACATGGACGTCATAGCCCTGGCCCAGCAAGGCCTGCGCAATGCCGTTGCGACCCTGGGCACCGCTACTAGCGAGGAACACCTCAAGCGGCTGTTTCGCGTCGTGCCCAGCGTGCTGTTCTGCTTCGACGGCGATCAGGCCGGCCGCAATGCGGCATGGCGGGCGCTGGAGGCGACACTTTCGAGCCTGCAGGACGGTCGTCGCGCACGCTTTCTGTTCCTGCCCGAAGGCGAAGACCCGGACACCCTGGTCCGCTCCGAAGGCACCGATGCCTTCCGCGCACGGATCAACCAGCACGCGCAGCCTCTGGCCGATTATTTCTTCCAGCAGCTGACGGAAGAAGCCGACCCGCGCTCGCTCGAGGGCAAGGCCCACATGGCCACCCTCGCCGCGCCACTGATCGACAAAGTCCCCGGTGCCAACCTGCGCACCTTGATGCGTCAGCGCCTGAGCGAAATCACCGGCCTTAGCGGCGAAGCGGTGAGCCAGCTGGCACAAAGCGCCCCGCAAGAAGCACCGCCGGCCTACGACCCGGGCATCGATTACGACGCAATGCCCGATTACAGCGACTATCATCAGCCGCAGGCACAGGAAATGTATGTGCCGCAGCAAGAATGGACGCCGAAGAAGCCCGGTGCAGGAGGCAAGAAATGGGACAAGAAACCATGGGACAAGAATGGCAAGCGAGGCGGTGATCGCGATCAACCCCGCGCGCCACGGGTGCCCGCCGCCGTAGAACCGCCAACCCTCGCCGCCTTGCGCACGTTGCTGCATCACCCGCAACTGGCGGAAAAAGTCGAGGATGCCGGGCACTTCGCCGCCGAAGATCACACCAACACACAATTGCTGGTGGCGCTGCTCGAAGCCGTGCAGAAGAATCCCAAGCTAAACTCAATTCAACTGATTGCGCGTTGGCACGGCACAGAACAAGGCCGTTTGCTCAGGGCGCTGGCCGAAAAGGAATGGCTGATTGACGGAGATAACCTTGAACAACAGTTTTTCGACACCATTACTAGCTTGTCAGCCCGCCAACGCGAGCGAAACCTGGAACAACTTCTGCGAAAAGCGCGTCAAAGCGAATTGACCAGCGAAGAGAAAAATCAACTGCGCGATCTCTTGAGTCGCAATGTTTCCGCAACAAACCCGACCTCAACTGGCGCGTGAGGTCATAGCTCAGGTATAATCCTCGGCTTGTTTTTTGCCCGCCAAGACCTTCAGTGGATAGGGTGTTATGTCCGGAAAAGCGCAACAGCAGTCTCGTATCAAAGAGTTGATCACACTTGGTCGTGAGCAGGGCTACCTGACTTACGCGGAGGTCAACGACCACCTGCCGGAGGATATTTCAGATCCGGAACAGGTGGAAGACATCATCCGCATGATCAACGACATGGGGATCAACGTGTTCGAGGTTGCGCCAGATAAGGATTCCCTTATGCTGGCCGACGCCGATACCGACGAAGCCGCAGCCGAAGAGGCCGCTGCAGCGTTGGCTGCGGTCGAGACCGACATTGGTCGCACTACCGACCCGGTGCGCATGTACATGCGCGAAATGGGTACGGTGGAGCTCCTCACGCGTGAAGGCGAAATCGAAATCGCCAAGCGTATTGAAGAGGGCATCCGTGAGGTGATGAGCGCAATCGCGCACTTCCCTGGCACGGTTGATCATATTCTCTCCGAGTACACCCGCGTCACCACCGAAGGTGGCCGCCTGTCCGACGTCCTGAGCGGTTATATCGACCCGGACGACGGCATCGCGCCGCCTGCGGCAGAAGTGCCGCCGCCAATTGACGCGAAAGCCGTCAAGGCGGATGACGATTCCGACGACGAAGACGGTGAAGCCTCGGATGACGAGGAAGAAGCCGAAAGCGGTCCGGATCCGGTCATCGCTGCACAGCGCTTTGGCGCTGTGGCCGATCAGATGGAAATCACCCGCAAGGCGCTGAAAAAGCACGGTCGCAACAACAAGGCAGCAATTGCCGAGCTGTTGGCCCTGGCCGAGCTGTTCATGCCGATCAAATTGGTGCCGAAGCAATTCGAAGGCCTGGTCGAGCGTGTTCGCAGTGCCCTGGATCGCCTGCGTCAGCAAGAGCGCGCAATCATGCAGCTCTGCGTTCGTGATGCACGCATGCCGCGTGCCGACTTCCTGCGCCAGTTCCCGGGCAACGAAGTCGACGAAAGCTGGAGTGACGCCCTGGCCAAAGGCAAAGGCAAATACGCTGAAGCCATTGGTCGTCTGCAGCCGGATATCATCCGTTGCCAGCAGAAGCTGACCGCGCTGGAAACCGAAACCGGTTTGACCATCGCCGAGATCAAGGACATCAACCGTCGCATGTCGATCGGTGAGGCCAAGGCCCGCCGCGCGAAGAAAGAGATGGTTGAAGCCAACTTGCGTCTGGTGATCTCCATCGCCAAGAAGTACACCAACCGCGGCCTGCAATTCCTCGATCTGATCCAGGAAGGCAACATCGGCTTGATGAAAGCAGTAGACAAGTTCGAATACCGTCGCGGCTACAAGTTCTCGACTTATGCCACCTGGTGGATCCGTCAGGCGATCACTCGCTCGATCGCCGACCAGGCCCGCACCATCCGTATTCCGGTGCACATGATCGAGACGATCAACAAGCTCAACCGCATTTCCCGTCAGATGCTGCAGGAAATGGGTCGCGAACCGACCCCGGAAGAGCTGGGCGAACGCATGGAAATGCCTGAGGACAAGATCCGCAAGGTATTGAAGATCGCTAAAGAGCCGATCTCCATGGAAACCCCGATCGGTGATGACGAAGATTCTCATCTGGGTGACTTCATCGAAGACTCGACCATGCAGTCGCCAATCGATGTCGCCACTGTTGAGAGCCTTAAAGAAGCGACTCGCGAAGTCCTGTCCGGCCTCACTGCCCGTGAAGCCAAGGTTCTGCGCATGCGCTTCGGTATCGACATGAATACCGACCACACCCTCGAGGAGGTTGGTAAGCAGTTCGACGTGACCCGTGAACGGATTCGTCAGATCGAAGCCAAGGCGCTGCGCAAGCTGCGCCACCCGACGAGAAGCGAGCATCTGCGCTCCTTCCTCGACGAGTGATCACAGAACCCCCGGCCCAGGCCGGGGGTTTTGCTTTGTACAGATTAAATCTCCCCGCTTCCCCCCTCCTCCCTGTAGCCGTCTACACTCGAAACATTCCCCCGAGCCATAACGAGACCGTTATGCCCAGACTGCCGACCGTGTTTTTTTTGCTGTCGCTGATGACCTGGACCGCAACGGCTGGCGCGCTGACTCTCACTGACGATGAACGTAGCTGGCTGGCGGCTCACCCGGAATTGCGCCTGGGTGTCGATGCGTCGTGGCCGCCCTTCGAGTTTCGTGACGATGGGGGCCGCTACCAGGGCCTTGCCGCGGATTACATCGAGGTCATCCGCAAAAGGCTGGCAACCCGGCTCACGCCCATCGAGCCGGTGAGCTGGACCGCTGTCCTGGAACAAGCCAAAAAGGGCAAACTGGACCTGCTGCCGGGCATCATGTCGACCCCGGAACGCCAGAAATACCTGTCGTTCACTCGCCCCTATCTGGATTTTCCGATTGTCATCCTGGCCCATGTCGGCGGCCCCCAGCCACATAACCTGCAAGACTTGTACGGCCTGAAAATCGCCGTGGTGGAAAACTACGCCCCCCACGAGCTGCTGCGCAGCCACCATCCCGACTTGAACCTGGTGGCGGTACCCAACGTCAGCTCGGCGCTACAGGCGCTGGCCACCGACGAAGTGGACGCCGTGGTGGGCGATCTGGCTTCCAGCGTCTGGGGACTGCGCCAACTCAAGCTCGATGGGTTGTATGTCAGCGGTGAAACCCCCTATCGCTATCAACTGGCCATGGCTGTACCCCGCGACAACAAGATGCTGGTCGGCATTCTCGACAAAGTCCTGGCAGACATGAGCCCTGCTGAAATCAGCGCCATTCAGGAGCATTGGGTCGGCAACGTCCTCGATCATCGAACGTTCTGGAATGACCTGCTGGTGTATGGCCTGCCCGGATTGCTGCTGCTGACTACCGTGCTGGCGGTGGTTATCCGCATCAACCGCCGCTTGAGCTCGGAAATCGCCCGCCGGGTCAACCTTGAACAGGAACTGCGCAGCAGCGAATACCACTACCGCGGCCTGGTGGAGAGCCTGTCGGCCATCGCCTGGGAAGCAAAAGTCACCGACTTCACCTACAGCTATGTATCGCCCCACGCCGAAGACCTTCTCGGTTATCCCCTGTCCCATTGGCTGATTCCGGGTTTCTGGCGCAACATCATTCACCCCGCCGACCTGACCCGCGCCCAGACCTTCTGCGATCACGAAGTGCTGGCCGGGCGCGATCACCGCCTCGATTACCGGGTGATCACCGCCGATGGCCGCTGCCTGTGGGTGCGCGATATCGTCAGCCTGATCGAACACGGGCATGAGCCGGTGCTGCGCGGGTTGATGATCGATATCACCGACGCCAAGCGCACCGAGGAAGCGCTACGCCTGTCGGAGCAGAAATTCGCTTCCGTGTTCCAGCAATGCCCGGACATGCTGGTGATCGCGCGCCTGAGCGACGGCTGCCTGCTGGAAGTCAACGAAGCGTTCGAAGAACAGATCGGCCTCAAGGCCGAGGACGTCATTGGCCAGACCGCCACCAACCTGAACATCTGGGGGATTCCCGGTGTTGGGCCAGGCCTGTTGCAACGCTTGCAGGCCGGCAGCATCCGCAACCTGGAGATGCCCTTTCGTCGCAGCAACGGCCAGGTGTTTACCGGCCTGATCTCTGCCGAACCGTTCAACCTCGACATGACACCGGCGCTGGTGGTCGTAGTGCGGGACATCACCCAGCTCAAGGAAACCCAGCAACAGCTGCAAACTTCCGAAGAAAAATTCGCCAAGGCCTTCCACGCCTCTCCCGACGGTTTGTTGCTGTCTCGGCAAAGTGATGGCTTGCTGCTGGAGGTCAACGATGGTTTTAGCCGCATCACCGGGTTCAACAGTGCCATGTCGGTGGATCGTTCGGCGCTGGACCTGGGAATCTGGGTCAACCTCAATGAACGCAAGCAAATGCTCGACCTGCTGCACCGCGACGGCTTTGTCCGCGACTTCAGCTGCCATATCCGCCGCAGCGACGGGCAGATCCGCCTCTGTGAAGTGTCCAGCCGTCCGCTGCCGATTGGCGATGAAGACTGCATGCTGACCATCGCCCGGGACATCACCGAGCGGCACCTGATGCAGGAAAAACTGCAACAGGCCGCCACCGTGTTCGAAAGCACTGCCGAAGGCGTGTTGATCACCGATACCCAACAGCACATCAGCGCGGTCAACCGTGCGTTCACCGAAATCACCGGTTACAGCGAAAACGAAGCCCTGGGCCACACGCCACGCCTGCTCGCCTCAGGCCTGCATGACAGCGCGTTCTACGCGGCCATGTGGCATCAATTGACCGCCGAAGGTCATTGGCAGGGCGAGATTTCCAATCGGCGCAAGAATGGCGAGCTGTACCCGAGCTGGCTGACCATTAGCGCCGTGCGCAACCGCGACAAGTTCATCACCCACTTTGTCGCGGTGTTCGCCGACATTTCCAGCCTCAAGCATGCCCAGGCCAAACTCGACTACCAGGCGCACCACGACCCACTGACCGGCCTGCCGAACCGCACGCTGTTCGAAAGCCGCCTGCTGACGGCGCTCAACAACCAACAGGAAAACGGCGGCCAGGGCGCCGTGCTGTTCCTCGACCTTGACCGCTTCAAGCACATCAACGACAGCCTCGGCCACCCGGTCGGCGACCTGCTGCTCAAGGGTATTGCCGTACGTCTCAAGGAGCAGTTGCGTGACATCGACACCGTGGCGCGCCTGGGTGGTGACGAATTCATCATTCTATTGCCGGGCCTGCAACAATCCAGCGATGCCGACCACATCGCCACCAAATTGCTCAATTGTTTCGCCGCGCCGTTCCAGGCCGGCGAACACGAGTTTTTCATCAGCGCCAGTATCGGCACCAGCCTCTATCCGAAGGATGGCTGCGACGTTGCCACACTGATCAAGAACGCCGACGCCGCGATGTACCGCTCCAAGGCCAAGGGCCGCAACCGCGTCGAAAGCTACACCCGCGACCTCACCGCCCAGGCCAGCGAACGCGTGGCGCTGGAACACGAACTGCGCCGCGCCATCGAACGCAACGAGTTGCACCTGTGCTACCAACCGAAAATCAGCCTCGCGGACTACAGCCTGGTCGGCGCCGAAGCCCTGATCCGTTGGCGCCATCCGACCTTTGGCGACGTGCCGCGGGAACACTTCATCCCGTTGGCGGAAGAAAACGGCATGATCCTGCAAATCGGCGACTGGGTCCTGGAAACCGCCTGCCGGCAGATGGCCGAATGGCACCGGCTGTACGACAGTCCCGGCCCGCTGTCGGTCAACCTTGCCGGCGCCCAATTGCGTCAACCCAATCTGCTGGGCCGTATCGAACAGTTGCTCAAGGACAACGGCCTCAACCCCGGTTTCCTGCAACTGGAAATCACCGAAAACTTCATCATGAGCCAGGCCGAAGAAGCGCTGGCGGTGCTGCATCAACTCAAAAAACTGGGCGTGCAACTGGCCATCGATGACTTCGGTACCGGTTACTCGTCCCTGAGCTACCTCAAGCGCCTGCCACTGGACATCCTCAAGATCGACCAGTCCTTCGTCCGCGGCCTGCCGGACGATCCCCACGATGCGGCGATCGTACGCGCCATCATCGCGCTCGGACGCAGCATGCCATTCACCGTGATTGCCGAAGGGGTCGAGACACTGGCGCAACAGCAATTCCTCGCTGCCGAGGGCTGTGAACAAATCCAGGGCTACATCGTCAGCCTACCCCTGCCCCCCGACGAATTTGCCGCGACATTTCTTCGTACAAACGTAATGGCTTTTTCAGATGGCACAGCCGCGAAACCGTCGTTATAATCCGCGGCCTACTGAGGGCCTATAGCTCAGTTGGTTAGAGCAGAGGACTCATAATCCTTTGGTCCACGGTTCAAGTCCGTGTGGGCCCACCAAACAAGAAAGCCGCGCAATGCGCGGCTTTTTCGTGTCTGGTCGGCGGGAGCGACTGGAACTCTTCAGCTGGAATGACTTCGGCCCCATTTCAAGCCCTTCGACCCACTTCATAAGCAAGTGGCGCGCCTTCAATGAAAAAACCGGCCAGCTCGCAATGTTTTACAGCCTCACATCAATCCAAGTCACATCATCGTCTACATCGGTGATTTCAATGGCAGGAGCTGCAAGCACGTCATCCTGTCGAGCATCGGTCAGCTCCGCCCAAAAGCCATCCGTTGCAAACACCAGGCGCTCGCCTGCAGCCACTGAACGGAAAACAAAATCTGGATCCGGGGAACGGTTGGCCCTATAGCAACGGGTGATCTGATTGCGGGCCGGGTCAAGCGCAAGTTCCCGATGTGATCGGTCACGCCTCCAGTTCGCCTTGCAATGCGGTGGTGTGAACCACTCGATTCCACCCTCCGCACTGGCAAAGCCACATGAACAGTCGCCCTCATATGCAAGGGTGAGCTGCCCATGAGAAGCAATACCAACCAAGTAGCTTGTTGTACCGGTCTGCTTAGCAAACAGTGGAGCGTGTAAATCTGTAAGTACAGACCGTAGCAGCTGCTGGACGCCACTATGAGTAGTGTCTTCAGCGCCTTGACTAATACGGGCCTGACAGGCTTCCATCACTGCTTGCACAAACCCATGGGCCAACTGGCCGCTACCGGGCTTCGAAGTGCCATCCACGACAACAAACAGCCCCCTGACGCCATCGAATACCGCGCCAGCGCAATCATGGTTGGCTTCTCGGGCTCGCCCTTTTACCGATCTGATTTCGTATCTCATGCGAGCAGGCTCAGATCCTTCATACGCTGATGGATGAGCATGCCACGAGCGGGGTTTGCCCGAACCGAGCCCGAGCTTTGAATCGCATAGTCGATGCCACTGAGCCTAAACAGTTCACCAACGCCCTTGGCGATGAACTGCAGCAATTCAGTTTCCGCCCCTCGGACCTCCTCCAACAGCTCCGGACGCCCATCAATCAGGATAACGATGTCCTCGACATCCTTGTGATAAGGATCGCCTTCTCCGCGCCCACTGAAGGCTTCCAACTTCGTAGCAAGAAAGTAAGTCGACTTGAAGATCTGTATCTCCAGACCACTGGGTAGCTCGAACTTCACAGCGTGAGCGAGCCCTTCCACAAACCAGCGGTTCGCATAGCCGAGAACAGCGGGATCCGAAGGCATCACATCGACGATGACATCGTTGAAACGAAATCGACAGTTGACCTCGTCTTCCCCTGTGATTTTGAATTTTTTGGCCGCCAGGCGTTCTGTGAGGCGTTGCCAGGCACTCACACCAGCCAACTCGATTACCAAGTCGACATCATCAGTAAACCGGATGTCATCCATGACAGCGGTGTCGGTCACCAGCATTGCCGTCGTGCATCCACCGACAAAGGCAACTTCAGTCAATAATTCTTTGCCCAGACCTTCAGCCACGTACTCGATCAGCTCGTAATTGTGGTCAGCATTTGATGCCATCTTATTTCAGCCCCATCCCCGCCTTGAGTATGTTGACCGCTACTGCGCACTCTCTCGGTCCGCCAACGCGGATCGCATCAACGAGCGCCAAGTAATGATAAAGGGTTCGGTCCTTCTTCACCGCGTCTGGAACGGTTTTGTAGAGCGGCTCAATCGCCTGACCGCGCTCACTCCCGAAAGCATCAGGCCAAACTGGAATGAGCCCACCAGCACTTTTGAGGCTCTTGGACAGCGCTGGCGCTGCAAAGCCGGTGGGGATGCCGCGAACAATTGCACCTAGCTTTACCGGGTAAAAGTATTTGAGGGCATGCTCCGTGATTTTCACGAGCTCTCGGCGGTTCACCTTCGGAAGAGAGGTGTCGTAGTCGTTGGTGAGCAACCCCGCCTCACGACACCGTGCCATCGAGTTCGAAACCTCACTTTTACTCAAACCAAGAGATGCCGAGAGTGCGCGCAAGGAGTAGCTTTCAATCCAGCTCGACACTGGAGGGGATGGAACCGCGTCCGACCACCCCTCCCACTTGTCAGCATCGCCCCTGGGGCTATCAAGCTCCTGCACGCGATAAACTGTGTCTTCAGGATCAGGATTGTGAGCAGCCAATGCGCGACCCACCGGATCGCCAGCCACCATTGGCGGGCTCACACTGGGCTCCAGTAGCGTTTCAAATAAATCCGCCATTGACTCCGATTCCATTCTTCCAAATAGCTTCTCCTCCTGCGCGTGGAGGCTAGCCATTTTAAAAAGAAGCAAAATATCTTGACTCTTCATGAACTCCAAAAGCCCCGCCGTCCACATTCCATAAAACGTGGACACTTGTCGCACAAGAAAAGTTTTCCAGTCAAGCCATTTTACGACCACCCTGATTATCGTGCTGGTACTGATTGGAGGCTGTGCGACCGCACTTGGGCTTATACGTAAAACTTAAATGCCTCGTTCATATGCCGCTGTTTTGCCTGATTGTTTAGTTTTGTTTACTTAAGGTGTCGAAATATCGGATGACGCCTTAGGACCTTGTAGGCAAACTCCGAATCTTCTATTTGGGCACTTTGCCGCCTTGTTGCGCTTTTCCTCGACGGGATAGTCTCCGAACGTCGCTGACCATTCAGCGATCGGGCTTGGAAACCCGTCTAGTCAGGTCAAGCGCAACAGTCCCATCACGACTCCAGACGTTTTTACGGCTGCGACTCAGTGTTATGGCAGCTGTGCGTGGGACGTCTTCGGACGTGCCGGTTTCCTTGGCTCCCGGTTTCCAACCTGCGCACAGCTGCCACCCATTCGCTTGGAAACGAACGAGGCGGCTCTTTAAGCCAAGGAGTTACATCATGACAAAAGCAAATCCATCTGATCATTCAGAACTGAAAACCGTCGGCTTCACCCCCTTCCTGTATCTCTCGAATCAACCACTGTTCCACGTCTGCCGCGACGTCCCCATCGCCGACGCTCTGGCCCAAGCCTCCGACCTGCTGTTCCTCGCCAAGTCCCTCACCGTGGACACCGCCTACGCCCAAGACTCCGACCGCCACGCCAGGGCCGCGCACTATCTAACGACGATGAGCAAAGCGGTGATTGATGATGTGGTGAAGGTGCTGACGCGAAGGCCTGTTCAATCGAGAACGGATGCAGATCAATAGAACACTGTTCACAGGACCGGAAAATTCCCAAAAAGGGACCGAGAATTCCCTTTTTGGGACTGATAGAGCCAGCCTCTTCGGGCTTTCGTTATTTCCAGTGCTGAACGACATCACTGCAACTGTCAGTCCAAACACGCAGCGAAGGGATAGCCTGGACTGCCCGCAGCCGCTCCAGCATCTGCCCCGTCAACACGACCTCATACGTATCCGCCGCCCGCCCCCACTGCTCCACGATGACCATGCCGTCCACCAGCGCCCCCGCCAATTCGGCAATCGTCCCGGCCTGATCCTCTATGATTTTTTGCGTCCGATCCCACACCCGATCAGTCATCGCTTTGAGCTGCGCCGCTATGCGCTCAGACGACGCTGGATCGGTATCGGGACAGGCGATGTTACGCAACAGATGCTGAAGCTCCCTGATTTTTGCGTAATCCTGTTCCGCCCCCTGCTCGCCTTTGAGGATGGCGGCGGCTTTGGGCTTGTCGACGAGTTTTGACGCTGAAGGCTTTGAAGGCAGTGTCTGCGCCATTGCGCCAGCCAGGAGCACCATCATCCGGGCTTCCAGATGTTCCTTCATGGCTTCCATCGACGAAATTGGGCGCACCAAGGTAATGGAGGCCCCTCCCTGGTGCCGCAAATCCTTGGTCACTGTCAGCGTCACGCCGCCCGTTTCAAATCCCAGGGCGCGGGCCACCACGTAGTGCCCCATTTCGTGATGGGCGATCTGCAATGCACGGTCCCGTACAGCAGCAGGTAGCTTTGTTGTCATGTCCTTGGCCTCTCGCCCTCGACTGCATCAATCTTAGTCGATTGCCCACTCTCTTTCGGCCACAAGCGTCGCGTCGAACGAGCCTGTAACATGCTGGACCATTGATTCACGCCTCTGGAGCCACGCCGTTGCCCGACACTCGCCCCCCTGTTCTCGATGAAATCGACCGCCAATTGATTGCCGCCCTACAGATCAACGCCCGCGAGAGCGTGGCCATGCTTGCCCGGCAACTGGGCATCGCCCGTACCACGGTCACTTCGCGCCTGGCGCGGCTGGAAAAGGCCAAAGTGATCACCGGCTATGGCGTGCGCCTCGGGCAGCGGGTGGTGGATGGCGGGTTGCAGGCGTATGTCGGGATCACTGTGCAACCGCGTTCCGGCAAGGAGGTGTTGCGGCGCCTGAGCGCGATGGCGCAGGTGCAACAATTGTGTGCGGTGAGTGGTGAATTTGATTATGTGGCGTGGTTGCGCACCGATTCACCGGAGCAGCTGGATCAATTGCTGGATCAGATTGGCAGCGTGGATGGGGTGGAGAAGACCACGACCTCGATCATCTTGAGCAGCAAGATTGATCGGGGGCAGCCGGTTTGAGATTCCAATTCAGGTTTCATGGGTGTCTGAACTGACGTCATCGCGAGCAGGCTCGCTCCTACAGTGGTCAGTGTGCATATCAAGTTCGTCATATCGACCAATAAAATGGCAAAATGACGACACTTTGCGTCTTATTAACGTGTTCTGTGCTCTCTAGAATGGCTGGCATCTTTTCCTATACTCAGACGCGCATTCCGCGTCGGGTCGCCAGCAAGGTCAGCCATGAACAAGAACAATCGCCATCCTGCAGACGGTAAGAAACCAGTCACCATTTTCGGCCCGGATTTTCCTTTCGCCTTCGACGACTGGATCGAACACCCGGCCGGGCTGGGCAGCATTCCTGAGCATAGTCACGGTGCTGAAGTGGCGATTGTCGGCGGCGGGATCGCCGGCCTGGTAGCGGCGTATGAGCTGATGAAGCTGGGCCTGAAGCCGGTCGTCTACGAAGCTTCGAAAATGGGCGGCCGCCTGCGTTCCCAGGCGTTCAATGGCGCCGAAGGCATCGTTGCCGAACTGGGCGGGATGCGCTTCCCGGTGTCGTCCACCGCGTTTTATCACTACGTCGACAAACTGGGTCTGGAAACCAAACCTTTCCCTAACCCGCTGACGCCCGCGTCGGGCAGCACGGTGATCGACCTCGAAGGTCAGACCCATTACGCACAGAAGCTGTCGGACCTTCCTGCGCTGTTCCAGGAAGTGGCTGACGCCTGGGCCGATGCCCTGGAAGCCGGTTCGCAGTTCTCCGATATCCAGCAAGCCATTCGTGATCGTGATGTTCCACGCCTGAAAGAGCTGTGGAACACCCTGGTGCCGCTGTGGGACGACCGCACCTTCTACGATTTCGTCGCCACCTCCAAGGCCTTCGCCAAGCTCTCGTTCCATCACCGCGAAGTGTTCGGCCAGGTCGGTTTCGGCACCGGCGGCTGGGACTCGGACTTCCCCAACTCGATGCTGGAAATTTTCCGCGTGGTGATGACCAACTGCGACGACCATCAGCATCTGGTGGTCGGCGGTGTGGAACAGGTGCCACAGGGCATCTGGCGCCATGTGCCGGAACGTTGCGCGCATTGGCCGGCCGGCACCAGCCTCAGTTCCCTGCACAACGGCGCACCACGTACCGGTGTGAAGAAAATTGCCCACGCACCGGGCGGCCGTTTCGCCGTCACCGACAACTGGGGCGACACACGCGAATACGCCGCAGTGCTAACCACTTGCCAGAGCTGGCTGCTGACCACCCAGATCGAATGCGACGAAACCCTGTTCTCGCAAAAAATGTGGATGGCCCTGGACCGCACCCGCTACATGCAGTCGTCGAAGACTTTCGTGATGGTCGACCGCCCGTTCTGGAAAGACAAAGATCCGGAAACCGGCCGCGACCTGATGAGCATGACCCTCACCGATCGTTTGACCCGCGGCACTTATTTGTTCGACAACGGCGACGACAAACCGGGAGTGATTTGCCTGTCGTACTCGTGGATGAGCGACGCCCTGAAGATGCTGCCGCAGCCGGTGGAAAAACGCGTGAAGCTGGCGCTGGATGCGTTGAAGAAGATCTACCCGAAAGTCGACATCGCCGCGCGGATCATCGGCGATCCGATCACCGTGTCCTGGGAAGCCGACCCACATTTCCTCGGTGCATTCAAAGGCGCCCTGCCCGGCCATTACCGCTACAACCAGCGTATGTACGCACACTTCATGCAGGACGACATGCCAGCCGAACAACGCGGGATTTTCATCGCCGGCGACGATGTTTCGTGGACGCCGGCCTGGGTCGAAGGCGCGGTGCAGACGTCGCTCAATGCGGTGTGGGGCATCATGAAACACTTCGGCGGTGCAACTCACGCCGAGAATCCGGGTCCAGGAGATGTGTTCAACGAGATCGGACCGATCGCCCTGCCCGAGTAAGAGGAATCCGAAATGCGCGTAGCCCTTTACCAATGTCCACCGCTGCCTCTGGATGTCGCCGGCAACCTGCAACGCTTGCAGCAGCTTGCGCTGGAGGCAAAAGGCGCCGACCTGCTGGTGCTGCCGGAGATGTTCCTGACCGGCTACAACATCGGCGTCGATGCCGTCAGCGTGTTGGCGGAGGTGTACAACGGTGAGTCGGCGCAGCAGATCGCGCGCATTGCCAAGGCAGCCGGGATCGCCATCCTGTATGGCTACCCGGAGCGCACCGCCGACGGGCAGATCTACAACGCCGTGCAGTTGATCGATGCCAATGGCGAGCGCGTCTGCAACTACCGCAAAACTCACTTGTTCGGCGACCTCGATCACTCGATGTTCAGCGCCGGCTCAGACGAGTTTCCCATCGTTGAGCTCAACGGCTGGAAGCTCGGTTTCCTGATCTGCTACGACCTGGAATTTCCGGAAAATGCCCGACGCCTGGCCCTGGCCGGTGCCGAGCTGATCCTGGTGCCGACCGCCAACATGATTCCCTACGACTTCATCGCTGACGTCACCGTCCGCGCCCGGGCCTTTGAGAACCAGTGCTACGTGGCCTACGCCAACTACTGCGGCAGCGAAGGCGACATTCATTATTGCGGCCAGAGCAGCATCGCCGCACCGGATGGCAGCCGTATCGCCCAGGCGGGTCTGGATGAGGCGCTGATCGTCGGCGAGCTGGATCGCCAGTTGATGCTCGACTCCCGCGCCGCCAATCGCTATTTCCTCGATCGCCGCCCTGAGCTTTACGGCAACCTGAACAAGCGCTAGTCCACTGTAATCCGCTAGCATTGGCACTTCACTGTTCTGGAAGTGCCCATGCTCGCGCTGAATCAACCTCGCCCCCCTACGGAAACCCTGGCCAACGGCCTGCGGGTGACGCTGCGTCATGCCCCGAACCTGAAGCGTTGCGCGGCGGCGTTGCGCGTGGCTGCCGGCAGCCATGATGTGCCGCTGGCCTGGCCCGGTCTGGCGCATTTTCTTGAGCATTTGTTGTTTCTGGGGACTGAGCGATTTCCTGCGGGCCAAGGGCTGATGGCCTACGTCCAGGGGCATGGCGGGCAAGTGAATGCGCGGACCAGCGAACGCACCACGGACTACTTTTTTGAACTGCCACCCCAAGCGTTTACCGGTGGGCTTGAGCGTCTGTCAGACATGCTCGCCCATCCACGCATGAATCCGGACGATCAACAGCGGGAACGGGAAGTGCTGCAGGCGGAATTTATCGCCTGGTCGCAGGATCCGGTGGCGCAACAACAGCGGGCATTGTTCGATGGGCTTTCTGAGGCTCATCCGCTGCGAGGTTTCCATGCTGGCAATCGCGACAGCCTCCCGGTGTCGCAACCCGAATTTCAGCAGGTATTGCAGGATTTTTATCAGCGGTTTTACCAGACCGGGCAGATGACCTTGAGCCTGGCCGGGCCACAGAGCCTCGATGAACTAAGAGGTTTGGCCGAGACATTTGCCAGCGTCATTGCCGGCGGTGAAAAGGCCACGCAACAATCCCCGGCACCGCTGATGGCGACCTCAAACGCCAGTTATCAACAGGCTGGCGAGCGCCGACTGGATTTGCTGTTTGCCCTCGAAGCGCTACCCGACTCCGCCGCCGAAGCACTGGGTTTTCTGTGTCACTGGCTGAATGCCGAGAAACCGGGCGGTTTGCTGGCGGATTTGCGTGAGCGTGGATTGGCCGAAAAACTGAAGGCCGAGTCGCTGTATCAATTCGCCGGGCAAGCCTTGCTGCACTTGGCGTTCACATTGCCCGCCAACTCTTTGGCAACCGGGATTCGCGAGCGGCTGATGGATTGGCTGGGCTTCTTCGCCAGGCAAGACTGGAGCCGATTGCGCGAAGAATACGCAACCCTGCTCCAGCGCCAACAGCAAGTCAGCAGCGCCTTGCAACTGGCCCGACTGGACAGCGAACAACGCGAAGTCGGGTTATCTGACCAAGGCGTTACAGCCCTCAAGCAAGTCCTCAAACAAATCGGCGCTGTGGATAACTTCAGCGGCCGCTGGCAATTGCCAGCACCCAACCCGTTCTTGCCCTGCGAAGCACCGACAGCCAACGCCGGATTGATTCGCGGCCAGACCAGCGCCCACCGTGGCCTGCGCACTTTTGCCCAGGATCGCTCGCGCAGCCGTCGTGAACGTTCGCCGATGCAATTCAGCCAGGCATGGCCGGACAACGGTGCTGAAGGTGCGATTTATCTGCGCTGGCGCCTAGGTTCGACTCCCGGCAGCCACCTTCAATCACAGCTGGAAAACCACCTGCAACCATTGCGCGAAGACGCGCGTCAGGCCGGCGTGGATGTTTCCTTCAGTGCGTCGGGCAACGAATGGCTGCTGAAACTGAGCGGGCTTCAGGAGCCGATGCCCAGCGTCCTGGAGCATGCGCTGAAAGAACTGACAAAACCTGATGCCGCTGTCTCACAAGCCGAATCGACCAGCGTTGCGTTGATACCGATTCGACAACTGCTCAAAACATTGCCCGATCACTGCCTCGAGCACAGCGCGAGCTCGGATGACCTGCAGCAACTCTGGTCGAGTGCGCGATGGGATGGGTTGGCCATCGGGTTATCGGCTCAGACTCAAGCGGCCATGGGCCTGGCCTTGAGCCGCATACCCGGCGCGCCGGACAATCAACTGACGCAGCCCTCTTCGATCCTTGCACAGCATCTGTGGAGCACTGTCGATACCGCCTCCAGCGAGCACGCGTTGCTGCTGTTCTGTCCGACAGCCACCCAGGAAATGGCCGACGAAGCCGCGTGGCGTTTGCTCGCTCACCTCTCACAGACGCCGTTCTACCAGCGCCTGCGGGTGGAGCTGCAACTCGGCTATGCGGTGTTCAGCGCCACGCGGCAGATTCACGGCCAAACCGGGCTGCTGTTCGGCGTGCAATCGCCAAGCGCTGCACCAACGGCGTTGCTGCAACACATCGAGCAATTCCTGAATCGATTGCCGGAGCTGATCCACGCGCTCGACGACACCACCTTCAATGCTCAACGCCAGGCTCTGGCGGATCAATTTTCCAGCGCCGCGCTCACCACGAGCCAAGCGGCCGAATTGCTTTGGCAGGGCAAGTTGGGCGGCCGCTCGTCGGATTATCTGACGCAATTACCAGAGGCAATCCTGCTGATCGACCGCGCCGAACTGCTGGCCGCCGCACAGCGATTGAATCAGGCCGAGGGCGGCTGGCTGAGCCTGGCCAACAGCCCTGCACCCGGCACTCCCTGGCGAGCGACAAAATGATCATTACCGGGGCTGTAAGGAGCTTTCTCAAAGTTTCACGGACAATCCCTTTGAAATTTTGAGTAACATTGCCACCTAACTATCTGGAACATCTCTGAATTGAGGTGGACTATACCTATAGATAGCGCTGTCCCACCCCACTTGAAGGAGTTCAATCTATGGCCTGGACCAAACCTGCCTACACCGACCTGCGTATCGGCTTTGAAGTCACCATGTACTTCGCCAGCCGCTAATCTGCCTTGGCGGACTGCAGCTAACGCCTCGGTTATCCCGAGGCGTTTTATTTTCAGCGTTGAAATGATGGAGCGTCCATGTTTGTCCAGATTCTAGGTTCCGCTGCCGGCGGCGGCTTCCCCCAGTGGAACTGCAACTGTGTGAACTGCGCAGGCTTTCGTGACGGCAGCCTGCGGGCCAAGGCGCGGACGCAATCGTCCATCGCGATTTCCGATGACGGCGTGAACTGGGTGCTGTGCAACACCTCCCCGGACATTCGCGCCCAACTCCAGAGCTTCGCCCCGATGCAGCCGGGCCGCGCCCTGCGCGATACCGGGATCGGCGCGATCATCCTGATGGACAGCCAGATCGACCACACCACCGGCCTGCTCATGCTGCGCGAGGGATGCCCGCATCAGGTCTGGTGTACCGACATGGTCCACGAGGACCTGAGCACTGGTTTCCCACTGTTCAACATGCTGACTCACTGGAACGGCGGGCTGAACTGGAACCGTATCGAACTCGATCAAAGCTTCACCATCCCCGCCTGCCCGAACCTGCGCTTCACCCCGCTGCCTTTACGCAGTGCCGCGCCGCCGTACTCGCCGCACCGCTTCGACCCGCATCCGGGCGACAACATCGGCCTGATCGTCGAAGACCTCAACACAGGCGGCAAGCTGTTCTACGCACCGGGCCTGGGCAAGGTGGATGCAGAGCTTCTGGAAATCATGGCTGGCAGCGATTGCCTGCTGGTCGACGGCACGCTGTGGGATGACGATGAAATGCAGCGGCGTGGCGTAGGCACCCGCACCGGTCGCGAGATGGGCCACCTGGCGCAGAACGGCCCTGGCGGCATGCTCGAAGTGCTGGAACAACTGCCCGAGCAGCGCAAGGTGCTTATCCACATCAACAACACCAACCCGATTCTTGATGAGGACTCGCCGGAGCGCACGGAGCTGGATCGGCGCCAGGTGGAAGTGGCGTATGACGGCATGAGTATTGTTTTGTAAGTAGTCGAGACCGCTGCGCGGTCTATCGCGAGCAAGCTCGCTCCCACAGTTGACCGCATTCCCCTGTGGGAGCGAGCTTGCTCGCGATGAGGCCGGCACAAGCACTACACCTCTACGGTTGTTCCCCGGAGAACCGCAATGACCGACACCCCAATGTCCCCCGCCGAATTCGAAGCGGCCCTGCGCGCCAAGGGCGCCTATTACCACATCCATCACCCCTATCACGTGGCGATGTATGAAGGTCGGGCCACCCGCGAACAAATCCAGGGCTGGGTCGCCAACCGTTTCTACTATCAGGTGAACATCCCCCTGAAGGACGCGGCTATCCTCGCCAACTGCCCTGACCGCGAGATCCGCCGCGAGTGGATTCAGCGCCTGCTCGACCACGACGGTGCGCCCGGTGAAGACGGCGGCATCGAAGCCTGGCTGCGCCTGGGCCAGGCCGTGGGCCTCGACCCCGACCAACTGCGTTCCCAGGAGCTGGTGCTGCCCGGCGTACGCTTCGCCGTGGACGCCTATGTCAATTTCGCCCGCCGCGCCAGTTGGCAGGAAGCCGCGAGCAGCTCGCTGACCGAACTGTTCGCCCCGCAGATCCACCAATCGCGCCTGGACAGCTGGCCCCAGCATTACCCATGGATCGACCCGGCCGGCTACGAGTATTTCCGCACGCGCCTGGGTCAGGCACGGCGTGATGTCGAGCATGGTCTGGCGATCACGTTGCAGCACTACACTACTCGTGAAGGCCAGGAGCGCATGCTGGAAATTCTCCAGTTCAAACTGGACATTCTTTGGAGCATGCTCGATGCCATGAGCATGGCCTACGAACTGAAACGCCCGCCGTATCACAGCGTGACCGGAGAACGGGTCTGGCACAAAGGAATCACCTTATGAGTTTCGATCGCAGCAAGACCCCGACCTGGCGCCCTGGCTACCGCTTCCAGTACGAGCCGGCGCAAAAAGGCCATGTGCTGCTGTACCCGGAAGGCATGATCAAGCTCAACGAAAGTGCCGCGCTGATCGGCGGTTTGATTGACGGTGAACGGGATGTCGCGGCAATCATCAATGAGCTCGACCGACAGTTCCCCGGCGTGCCCGAGCTTGGTGACGACATCGAGCAATTCATGGAGGTTGCCCGTGCGCAACACTGGATCGAACTTGCCTGATTCATCGGTGCAAGTGCCGCCCAAACCTGAAATCGGCTTGCCGCTGTGGCTGCTGGCCGAGCTGACGTACCGCTGCCCGCTGCAATGCCCGTACTGCTCCAATCCGCTGGATTTCGCCGAACAAGGCAAGGAGCTGAGCACCGAACAGTGGATCAAGGTGTTCCGCGAAGCGCGGGAAATGGGTGCCGCGCAACTGGGCTTTTCCGGTGGCGAGCCGCTGGTGCGCCAGGACCTTGCCGAGTTGATTGGTGAAGCCCGCAAACTGGGTTTCTACACCAACCTGATCACCTCCGGCATCGGCCTGACCGAGCAGAAAATCAGCGACTTCAAGAAGGCCGGTCTCGATCACATCCAGATCAGCTTCCAGGCCAGCGACGAACAGGTGAACAATCTGCTGGCCGGGTCGAAAAAGGCCTTTGCGCAGAAACTGGAAATGGCCCGGGCGGTGAAGGCCCACGGTTATCCGATGGTGCTGAATTTCGTGACCCATCGGCACAACATCGACCAGATCGACCGCATCATCGAGCTGTGCATCGCTCTGGAAGCGGACTTCGTCGAACTCGCCACTTGCCAGTTCTACGGCTGGGCGCAACTCAATCGCGTTGGGCTATTGCCGACCAAAGAACAACTGGTGCGCGCCGAACGCATCACCAACGAGTACCGCGCCAAACTCGAAGCCGAAGGGCATCCGTGCAAGTTGATTTTCGTCACCCCGGACTATTACGAAGAACGCCCGAAAGCCTGCATGAATGGCTGGGGCAGTATTTTTCTGACGGTCACGCCAGACGGAACCGCCCTGCCCTGTCACGGCGCCCGACAGATGCCGGTGCAGTTTCCCAACGTGCGCGACCACAGCATGCAGCACATCTGGTACGACTCGTTCGGCTTCAACCGCTTTCGCGGTTATGACTGGATGCCCGAGCCGTGCCGCTCCTGCGACGAGAAAGAAAAAGACTTCGGCGGCTGCCGCTGCCAGGCGTTCATGCTCACCGGTGATGCCAGCAACGCCGACCCGGTGTGCAGCAAGTCGCCACAACACGGCGTGATCCTCAAGGCTCGCGAAGAAGCCGGGCACGCTACCCAGACCATCGACCAACTGGCCTTTCGCAATGAACGAAACTCACGCCTCATCGCCAAAAGCTGAACCTTTCAGCGCTGCCAAAGCCGTGGCCGCCGGTATCGACTTTGCCGAACTGCAGGTCGGTCGACAGGGCCTGTTCTGGAACGAGTACCGACCCGAAGACGCGGCGTGCCGGATCTGGCATTGGCGTGACGGTGCAGCGAAATGCCTGACGCCACTGGGGTTCAGCGTGCGCAGTCGGGTGTACGAATATGGCGGCGGCGCGTTTTGCCTGACGGACGACGGTATCGTTTTCGTCAACGAGGCAGACCAGCAACTGTATCGGCAATCACTGCAAGGCGAAGCGCCCGAAAGGCTGACGTCCAGTGCGTGCCGTTATGGTGATTTACAGTTCGCCAACGGGCAGGTGCTGGCGGTCGAGGAACTTCGCGATCAACACCGACTGATGGCGATCGATCTGTTCGATGGCGCACGTCACCTGCTGGCCGAGGGTGCTGACTTCTACGCGGCACCGACGCTGAGCCCTGATGCCCGGCGCCTGGCCTGGATCGAATGGAGTCGTCCGGATCAGCCATGGACAACGACCCGCTTGATGGTTGCCGAACGCCTCGCCAATGGCGGGCTTGCCGAAGCTCGTTGTGTGGCGGGCGAAGGCGCGCAAGAGTCTGTGCAACAACCGCGGTTTGATGCCAACGGTCGCTTGTATTGCCTGACCGATCGCGCCGGTTTCTGGCAGCCATGGATGGAATCTGAAAAAGGCCTGAGCCCATTGCCAAGCGCCGCCGCCGACCATGGCCCCGCGCCCTGGCAACTCGGTGGCAGCACCTGGTTGCCGCTGGGCAACGACAGCTATCTGGCCAGTTGGACCGAAGGCGGGTTTGGCCGATTGGGCATAGGCGGCGATTCCAGCGCCGACTTCACCGGCGACTACAGCCGCTTCCGCCATCTCGCCGTGGATAAGCAGTTCATCTATTGCATCGCGGCGTCGCCCGTCAGTTCAACCGCCGTCATCGCCATCGACCGCCAGAGCCGGCAAGTGCAAGTGCTGGCCGGCGGCATCGCACCGCTTGCTCCCGAACAGATCAGCCGCCCGCAAACCTTGCGCTACCCAAGTGGCTCAGGCGAAGCACACGGCTTCTTCTACCCGGCGATGACCGGCGCGGCGAAACCGCCATTGGTGGTGTTCGTCCATGGTGGCCCGACTTCGGCGTGTTACCCGATGTTCGATCCGCGTATCCAGTATTGGGCACAGCGGGGCTTCGCTGTGGCCGACCTCAACTATCGCGGCAGCAGCGGTTATGGCAGGGACTATCGTCAGGCGCTGCATTTGAGCTGGGGTGATGTGGATGTCGAAGACGCTTGCGCGGTGGTCAGCCATCTCGCCGAACGTGGCTTGATCGATGGCGACAAAGCGTTCATCCGCGGCGGCAGTGCTGGCGGTTACACCACCCTTTGCGCCTTGGCATTTCACAACGTGTTCCGCGCCGGCGCCAGTCTGTATGGGGTCAGCGATCCGGTGGCGCTGGGGCGCACGACCCACAAATTCGAAAGTGATTATCTGGATTGGTTGATCGGCGATCCTCTGCGGGATGCCGAACGCTACGCGGCCCGCACGCCGCTGCTGCATACCGGCAACATCCGCGTGCCAGTGATCTTCTTTCAAGGAGAACTGGATGCCGTGGTCGTCCCGCAGCAGACCCGCGACATGGTCACGGCGCTGCAGGACAACGGCATCCTGGTCGAAGCGCATTACTACGCGGACGAACGCCATGGTTTTCGCAAGGCCGGCAATCAGGCCCATGCGCTGGAGCAGGAGTGGTTGTTTTATCGGCGGGTGATGGATTCAGTGGACTGAAGCCTGCGTTCATTGCCGAAACGGTGGCGCCTCAATCGCGAGCAGGCTCGCTCCCACAATTAATCGCGTTCCTTTGGGAGAACTCGGTCGAATGTGGGAGTGACGGTGCGGCGATCCGACCTGCTCGCGAAGGCGATCTACCTGTCGACGCTCAACTCAGCGCTTGGCGATGATGTACACCGCATGCACGATCCCCGGAATGTAACCGCACAACGTCAGCAGAATATTCAGCCAGAACGCCCCGCCGAATCCTACTTGCAGAAACACACCCAGTGGCGGCAACAGGATGGCGATGATGATGCGAATAAAGTCCATGGGACAGCTCCTGATTGGGGTGGACTCGTTCGAGCCCTACAGCTAATCGACCTGTGCCGTTTGTCAGGGTTCAGTCCCTCTATTCCCAAGCTCCGCCCCTTCGTTGAGTTTCGCAGACAAAAAAACGCCCCACGCCAAAAGTATCGGGCGTGGGGCGTGCGTATTACCGCGAGACGGTTCTGGAATGTGTGCAGGGCGCGTCGGATCAGACGGCAATCCCTTTGCGGCATTGCAATTGCGCGGTGCGTACTCGGGAGAAGGCGCGCGCCAGGCGCAGGAGCATTTCATCGATATTGGCGTTGCTGACATTCAGCGCTGGGGTAAAGCGCAGGCAGTCGGGTTGCGGGGCATTGAGCAGCAAGCCTTCGTACAGTGCGGCCTTGACCACCGCGTCAGCGGAATCGTCCGACAGCGTCAGCCCCCAAAGCAGCCCTTGTCCGCGCAACTCGCCGTGATCGTAACGATGGGCCAACCGCTCCAAGCCTTCACGCAGGTGTTGACCGGCTTCTGCGACGTGCTTGAGGAAAGCCTTGTCTTGCACGGTATCGAGCACCGAGAGTCCCGCCGCGGCCATCAACGCATTACCGTGATGAGTGCCTGTCACCTCGCCAATGTCGAAACAGCAAGCCTTGCCCCGCGCCAGCAGCGCGGCCAATGGCACGCCGCCGCCCAAGCCTTTGCCGAGCACGACGATATCCGCCGTGACGCCGCAGGACTGTTCCGCCAGCAAGGTGCCGCAACGGCCGATGCCGGTCTGCACTTCGTCGAAGATCAGCAAAATGCCGAGTTCACGGCACAAGCGTTCGACGCCCTTGAGGTAGTGCGCGGTGGCCGGGATCACGCCGGCTTCGTTCTGGATCGGCTCGAGCATGATCGCTACGGTCCGTTCATCCACGGCCGCATGCAACGCTGGCAGGTCATTGAAAGGAACACGACTGAAGCCTGGCAGTTGCGGCTCGAATCGGTTGATCAATGTCGAACTGTCCGATGCCGAAATCGTCGCCAGGCTCCGGCCATGGCATCCGTTGTTGGCCACAATGATTCGCGACGCACCGCCGCGATGCTGTTGCCCCCATTTGCGCGCCAGTTTGATCGCCGCCTCACAGGCTTCGCTGCCGGTATTGAGCAGGTAGGCCTGATCACTGCCGGTGCTGGCACACAGATGTTCGCCGAGGCTGAGCATGCAGCGGTTGTGCAGGCCGAAACCCGGGTTGATCAGCGATTGAGCCTGGGCAGTGATTGCGTTGACCAGAACCGAAGGACTATGACCAAGGCTGTTGGCCCCGCCGCCCTGGGAAAAATCCAGGTACGCACGGTCATCGCTGTCCCACAACCATGAACCCTGGCCACGCACAAACACCTGTTTCGGCCGCTCGACACTGGGCATCAAGTACTCGCTGGAAAGGTTATCGCCTTGGGATGGCAGGGAGGCGTCCATGACCAGATCATCAAGACTGGGAGGACTGCGGCGCAGACTGAACAGATTCATCTGAAAAAACCTCTGATGAGGTTTTTTGCCTTACCTATGTAAATACCATCGAAGCAAAGGGTATTCATCGCGTTCTGTGGCCCTGTAAGCCCTGTGAATGCGGTTAGACTAGGCTCAGGCGAGGTGTTAAGCCATTTCGATTTCCCAGCATTTTCGATAAGTATTACTTATGGATTTCAAACAACTGCGTTATTTCGTCGCGGTCTATGAAGAAGGCCACGTGGGCCGGGCCGCCGAGCGCCTGTCCATCTCCCAGCCGGCGCTGTCCCAGCAAATCCGTCACTTGGAACAAAACCTCGATGTGAGCCTGTTCGAGCGCAGCAGCAAACGCCTGTTGCCGACCCTCGCGGCCCACACGCTGTACAACCACGCCCTGCCTTTGCTCGATGGCCTGCAACGGGCACGGGAAGCGCTCGGCAACTTCAAGGGTCAGGCGCTACGCACCCTGGCCATCGGTGTATTGCAGACGGTGCATACCAGCCTCGTTCCGCAGATGCTCGAACGGGTGCGCAAGGCGCAGCCGCATCTGGTGGTGCAGATCTATGAACTGACCGGGCTGGAAATCGAGCGGCGACTGCTCAACGGTTCTCTGGATATCGGCATCGGCTACCTGCCGCCCCGCCAGCCTGGCTTGCATGGCGTGATGCTGTACGAAGATGAACTGACACTGGTCATCCCGGCAGAGCATCCGCTGCGTGAATTCAAGAAAGTGTCCATGAGTCAGGCCGCCGAACTGCCGATGTTGCTGCTGGGCGAGGAATTTCAGATCAGGCAGATCTGGCAGGCACAGCTGACAAGCATGGGACGTCGCCCACAGGTGCAAGCCGAACTGAACAACATGGCCGGCATCCTCGACAGCCTGCCGCACACACGCCTGGCGACGGTGCTGCCCGGACGCTCGCAAAAGATTCATGGCAACCACGAACTGCTGTGGAAACCCCTGAGCGAACCACGAGTGCCGCTGAAAGTCGGTTTGGTGTGTCGGGATGTGCAACGGCAGCAGGCCTCGCTGGCCTTGCTGCGGACATTGCTGGAAGAGGTGATAAACGGCCCGGATGGGCGCTTGAACAGCGCGCAGGCTCTGGATGGGCTGGGCTAGAAACTTTTCTTTGGGCAAAAGAAAACCCCGCCGAAGCGGGGCTTTGCAGACTGTTTCCCTGACATCCATTTCACTCCGCCGTCCTGGCAGAATCCTACGTGTCCCTGTTGTTGCTTTGCGCTTCCTGCGCTACGTCCATGAGAAGTAGATTAGCTGTGGATCCAATTTGTATCTATGGGAGAACAGCAGCACGTTATGTAAGAGAATGCTTACATAACGTTACTTCTTCAGAATTGTCCTGCATCCAGCAGGAACAACGATTCGCTACCGGCCTTCACCGACGCGCTCAACGAGTGAATGCGCGGCAGCAGGCGGGCAAAATAGAACCGCGCCGTGCCCAGTTTGCTGGCATAGAAATCGTCTTGCGCTTCCTTGCCGAAAGCCGCCTTGGCCATCAGGGCCCACATGTAGGCGTACGCCACGTAACCGAAAACCTGCAGATACTCGACCGACGCCGCGCCGATTTCGTTCGGATTGCTCTTCGCACGGTCAAGCAACCACGCGGTCAGTTCATCGAGGGTGGTCACTGCGTCGTTCAGCGGCTTGGTGAACTCGGCGAGGTCCGCGCTGGCGGTCGCCGTGAAGTGGCGAATCTCGTCGGCGAACAGGTTGTAGAACGCCCCGCCGCTACCCACGATCTTGCGCCCGACCAGGTCCAGCGCCTGAATGCCATTGGTGCCTTCGTAGATCTGGGTGATGCGCACGTCACGCACCAGTTGCTCCTGGCCCCACTCACGGATGTAGCCGTGGCCGCCGAAAATCTGCTGACCGTGAACAGTGGTTTCCAGGCCGAGGTCGGTCAGGAACGCCTTGGCCACCGGGGTCAGCAATGCCACCAGGTCTTCCGCACGCTTGCGGGTGGTCACGTCTTCGCTGAACTTGGCGGTGTCCAGTTGCATCGCCACATAGGTGGAGAACGCACGGCCACCTTCGTTCGAGGCTTTCATGGTCAGCAGCATGCGACGTACGTCCGGGTGGACGATGATCGGGTCAGCCACTTTGTCCTTGTTCTGTGCGCCGGTCGGCGAACGGCTTTGCAGACGGTCACGGGCGTATTCCACGGCGTTCTGGTACGAACGCTCGCCAGTGGCCAGGCCCTGGATACCGACGCCCAGTCGCTCGTAGTTCATCATGGTGAACATCGCCGCCAGGCCTTTGTTTGGCTCGCCGACCAGGTAACCCACGGCTTCATCGAAGTTCATCACGCAGGTCGCGGACGCCTGGATGCCCATCTTGTGCTCGATCGAGCCGCAGTTGGCCGGGTTGCGCGCGCCCAGGCTGCCATCGGCATTGACCATGAACTTGGGTACCAGGAACAGCGAAATGCCTTTCGGCCCCGCCGGTGCATCCGGCAGCTTGGCCAGCACCAGGTGGATGATGTTTTCGGTCAGGTCGTGTTCGCCACCGGTGATGAAGATCTTGGTGCCGCTGACCTTGTAGGAACCGTCGGCCTGAGGCTCGGCCTTGGTACGGATGATCCCAAGGTCAGTACCAGCGTGTGGCTCGGTCAGGCACATGGAACCGGCCCAGATGCCGGCGTACATGTTCGGCAGGTACGCGGCTTTCAGCGCTTCGCTGGCGTGGGCGTTGATCGACAGGCAAGCGCCGGCGGTCAGCATCGGATACAGACCGAATGACAGGCTGGCGGAGTTGACCATTTCTTCGACCTGGGCCGAAACGGCTTTGGGCATGCCCATGCCGCCGTAGGACGGATCGCCACCGACACCGACCCAGCCGCCTTCAGCATAGGTCTGATAGGCCTGTGGGAAACCTGCCGGCGTGGTGACGGCACCGTCCGCCCAATGGCAACCTTCTTCGTCAGCGGCACGGCTCAGCGGTGCGATGCTTTTACTGGTGACTTTGCCGGCTTCTTCCAGGATGGCTTCGACCGTTTCTGCATCCACAGTCTCGGCCAGTGCAGGCAGCTCGGCCCAGAGTTTGGCGACCTCGAAAACTTCATTGAGGACGAAGCGCATATCGCGCAGGGGCGCTTTGTAGTCAGCCATGGCAAACCTCGCAAGATCTATACAGGTAATTCACAGGAAGAGTGTTTTCGTTGGGTCGGAGTGTACCTCAACAACTTTTGCGACACATAGGGTCAACTCATGACCATTTTGTTATTTTTAGTCACCAACAAAAAAGCCCGCGCAAGGCGAGCTTCTTTGTAACGGATTTACATGACTAAAGAGCAAACAACTCCGCTGGCAGTTGCATCAGGCAATCGCTCCCGGCTTCGATGGCCGCCCGATGAGCGGCAGTGCGTGGCAACAGACGCTTGAAGTAAAACTCGCTGGTCGCCAGTTTGCCCCGGCAGAAATCGCCATCGCCGCTGCCAGCATCGAGCTGCGCCTGAGCCACCAGCGCCATGCGTAACCACAGGTAGCCGAGGATGATGTAACCGCTGTACATCAGGTAATCCACCGACGCGGCACCGACTTCGTCAGGGTTTTTCATCGCCGCCATGCCGACCCTGATGGTCAGCTCACCCCACTGCTGGTTCAGTTGATTGAGCTGCGCCACATACCCGGCCAGTTGTGGATGCTCAGCGTTCGCCGCGCAGAACTTGTGGACGATTTTGGTGAAACCGCGCAGCAGCTTGCCCTGGCTGCCGAGTACCTTACGCCCGAGCAAGTCCAGCGCCTGAATGCCGTTGGTGCCCTCATAGATCGGTGCGATCCGGCAGTCGCGTACCAGTTGCTCCATACCCCATTCGCGAATGAACCCGTGGCCGCCAAACACCTGCATGCCGTGGTTGGTCACCTCCAGCCCGGTGTCGGTCATGAAGGCTTTGCAGATCGGTGTGAGGAACGCCAGCAGGTCTTCGGCATCCTGACGCGCCGTTTCATCCGGGCTCTGGTGCGCCACGTCCAGTAGTTGCGCGGTGAAGTAGGTCAGCGCGCGGTTGCCCTCGTTGAAGGCTTTCATGGTCAGCAACATCCGCCGCACATCAGGGTGCACGATGATCGGGTCGGCGGCTTTTTCCGGGGCTTTCGGGCCGGTCAGCGCGCGCATCTGCAAACGGTCGTTGGCGTATTTGATCGCGCCCTGGAAGCTCGCCTCCCCCAGACACAGCCCTTGCATGCCAGTGCCCAGCCGCGCGTGGTTCATCATGGTGAACATACAGTTGAGGCCCTTGTTCGGCTCGCCGATCAGGAAGCCCTTGGCCTCGTCGAAATTCAGCACGCAGGTGGCCGAGGCCTTGATGCCCATTTTGTGTTCGATCGAGCCGCAGGACACGCCGTTGCGCTCGCCCGCTTCGCCCGTCGCATCGGGCAGGAACTTGGGCACGATGAACAGCGAAATGCCCTTGGTCCCGGCCGGTGCGTCCGGCAATTTGGCCAGCACCAGGTGAATGATGTTGGCGCTCATGTCGTGCTCGCCGGCGGAGATGAAGATCTTGCTGCCGGAGATCGCGTAGCTGCCATCGGCCGCAGGTACGGCGCGGGTCTTGATGATGCCCAGGTCAGTGCCGCAATGGGCTTCGGTCAGGCACATGGTGCCGGTCCATTGGCCAGCGGTGAGCTTCTTCAAATAAGTCTGCTTTTGCGCCTCGGTGCCATGGGCGTGGATCGCCGACATCGCACCGTGGGTCAGGCCGGGGTACATGCCCCATGAGGTGTTGCTGGAACCCACCATCTCGCTGATCACCAGGCCCAGAGAGATCGGCAAACCTTGACCGCCGTAAAGCGGATCCGCCGCCAGGCCATGCCAGCCGCCCTCGACATATTGGGTGAAGGCCTGCTTGAAGCCCGCCGGCGTGGTGACCACACCATTGTCGAAATGGCAGCCTTCTTCATCGCCGCTGCGATTGAGCGGCGACAGCACGTTTTCGCAGAACTTCGCCCCTTCTTCGAGGATCGCATTGACCATGTCCGGGCTGGCATCGGTGGCCCCCAGCGCGGCGTAGTTGCTGTGGAAGTCGAAGACGTGGTCGATCAGAAAGCGCATGTCGCGCAAAGGAGCTTTGTACTCGGGCATGGTCATTCTCCGTCGGCAGATTTCTCCAACCTACTGCTGCCGACCCCGCCTCACAATCACCTTCCGCTCGCTGAATGCGCCATCATCACTCAACCGTAGCGGCGTCCATGCGCACCGCGCCACGGCGGTTCTGCCCGAACGCCATCACGCAGTTTCGCCCGGCACCCTTGGCGCTGTAGAGCGCCTGGTCAGCGGACTTGAGCACCTCTTCCGGGGCGCGTTGATCGATCCGTTCGGCAACGCCGATACTGACCGTCACCGACACACTCGACGCCCCGGAACCGGCACGCCGCTGGCGCCCCTGATGATCGTCCTGCGGGCGATTTTCCTGATTGCGCAGTTGAATGTTGTAAGTGGCGATGGACTCGCGGAGGACTTCCAGGTGCGGCAGGCACTCTTCGAGGGTCTTGCCTGCAAACACCAGGGCAAATTCCTCGCCGCCATAGCGATACGCCTTACCGCCACCGCCGATTTTCGACAGTTTGCTGGCCACCAGCCGTAGCACTTGGTCACCGACGTCGTGGCCGTGGGTGTCGTTGAATTTCTTGAAGTGGTCGACGTCGCTCATGGCCAACACGTAGTTGCGCCCCAACCGTTGCATGCGTTCATTCAGCGCACGACGGCCCGGCAGTCCGGTCAGTTCGTCGCGGAAGGCCATTTGATAGGCTTCGTGGGCAACGGCGGCGGCGATCATCAGCATCACCTGGCTGCACATGATGTTCAGCGTGAACGGCAGGATGAAGGTTTTCGGCAACATCCAGAACAACCCGAGCAGCCCCACCAATTGCGCGGCATGCAGCGGTCGCGGGTTGCGCCAGTATTGCCAGGCCAGCAGCAGGAACGCAGCAATGAACACCGGATAGGACAACTGGATCAGGCTCATCCAGGCGCCATGCAAGGCAGGCCAGCGAATCTCCGACAGCCAGATCAGCAGCGCGTGCGGATAGCTTTGCTCAAGCCCCAGCGCCACGCAGCCGACCGCCAGCAATACCGCGAAACGCGCCACCATGTCCTGGAACAGATGGGTACGCTCCTGCCACGCCGCGAAGATGCCAAACAGCAGCGGCAGCAGCAGGCAACACAAATGAAAGACCACGGCGGCATCGTCACGCACCTTGCCGTTGTCGCGGTAATAGTCAGTCTGGGTGTCGAGCAGGAAGTAGGCGATGTACACCGTGACCATCAGAAACAGTTCACGCTGGCGTCGGTACACCGCGCAATAGGCACCACCGAGCAACAACACCAGGGTGGGCAGCACGTTGAACAACGAGGTGAAGAAGACGTTCAGATCCTTGATGTATGCAGCCGCAAGCCCCGCCAGCAACAGCAGTAATGACGGCAGGAAATGGCTGAAACGCATAGCGGAAGAACGCAGCAAGGGTAAAGCTCCGACCCGTCAGATCAATAGATGGCAATGTGCCCACCCCCTTTAACGGCAGAAAACCCGATTTGCTGAGTGAAATACTGAGGTATTTGTAAAAGGTCGTCACTGGCGTCCATCGGCCGCCAGTGACGCAAGGGGCAATACGGTTACAGGTCGTTGTTGAACGGTTGCAGCGGCCCTTCCAGCGCTGTGCGACCTTCCGCACCGATCGGTCTGAGCTCGATTTCGGCATCCTTCGCTTGCCGGGTAGTAATCTTCGGACTCGCCGGTTTTTGCCCGACGGAATTTTCATCACCCTTTTCACCCTGTGCCAGCACCAGCGACGGATGGTCAAACGGCGCCCGTTCCCACGCGACCCGTGGATCGGTCAGCCCGACTTCCATGAACTTGACCAGTGCATCCACTTCATCCGGGGCCAGGCTCAGACGGGTGATGTCCGGATCAAGATTGGAGCCGTTGTGCTGATTGACCGCCGGATGCTCAAAGCCGCTGGTGTTGCTGGCATCTTCGCCACGCCGGTCGCCGCCGCGGTTGTAGAACTCCATCACCTGTTGCAGCGTTGCGCGACTGCCGTTGTGGAAATACGGCCCGGTCAACGCGATATTGCGCAAGGTCGGTGTCTTGAAGGCGCCATCGACCGCATCGCGGAAACCGACATTGGGCTTGAGCGTCGCGTCACAAGGGATGGCCGGGCTCAAAGGCGCTTCGAAGGTGCACACATCGACTTCCAGTGGGTCAGGGATCTGGCCGCCCTGGAGTACGGTGTTGTACTCACGGGTGAAAGACAACGGATTGCCCCACGCATCCGAGCCACCGAGCGCCAGGTCCTCCGACGTTGGACGCACCCCGGTGTTGTAGAAGCCGTTGTCATACAGCGTGATCAGGTTGTCGGCCATGACCATGCGTTCGATCCGTTCCTGAGGATGGAACAGCAAACGGCTGCCGGCGTTGGTCAATTCCGCGCCGCCGTGGCAACTGATGCACTTACCCTTGCCCAGGAAAAGTTCCATGCCTTGGACCTGCTGGTTATTCATGGCTGTGTGATCGCCCTGTAAATAGGCATCCAGCGGCGCCTGGTCCGAGATCAGCGTGGATTCATACATCTGGATCGCCAGCCCGAAGAACAGCGGGAAGTTCGCCTCCATCTGGGTGTATGGCGCACCGCCCAGCGAGACCTGCTGCGTGGCATTCCACAGGCGCGGCTGGAACGCGTTCTTGATCAGTTCACGGTAGGTCGGCCGATGACCACCGGATATCGGCCCGAGTACCGAATCGGTGGACGAGATCCGTTGCTGCTTGAGCATCAAGGTGTCGAGCATGCGCCGGCCGATGTCGGCGAAGGTACGCCCGCCGCAGGACATTTCCACCGGGCTGCCGGGAGGCCCTACCGCTTGCGAGGCGGCGGAAGCATCCTTGAGCGCCAGCCTGACTTTGGTTGCCACGCCACTGCGATCGCTGGTCACGAAAATCCCGGCGTCAGGGTCGCGATTGCCGAACGGTGAGAAACCGTTGAATACGTTGTTGGCCCGGCCATCCCAGAAGTTGCGCACGTTGAACGCAGCGTTGATCACCGTCGGTGCGTTACGCCCGGTGCTACGGCGAACATTGATACCGCCCACCTGGAAGATACCGTCTGGTTGCTGAATGCACTTGTCGAACCGCGACTGATTGGGCTTGACGAAGTTGGCGTCGAACACGCCTTGGGAGCCGATCACATCATCGCTTGAATAGACAATCGCCGAGTTGCGATCCAGCGGATCGGCCAGCACGTGGGTCGGGAAGTCGCTTTTCTTCAGCAGGTAGTTCGGGCCGCCCTTGCCACCGGACCTGGTGGTGTAGCTCGGCACGTCGCCCGGAATATCCGACGCGGTAAACGGCTTGTTGAAGATCGACGAGACGTTCGCGTTGGTATTCGCCTGGCCCGGGTTGATCTGGTTGGTGGTGCGATGATCGACACCCGCGTGGAAGTGGCAGGATGCGCAAGCGGTGGAGCCGTCACTGCCGATCTCCATGTCCCAGAACAGTGCCTTGCCCAGGAGCACTGCCGCCGAGCGATTGAGCACGTAGTCGGTCATCAGGTCGACCTTGCGCCCGCCTTCGATTCCCGAAGGGTCGGGTGGAGTCATGCCGCGCAGCGACTGCAGGCTGGGCACGTCCGGAACGACCGGCACTTCCGGCACGGCCGGAACGACCTCGACCGGGTCGGCGGCCCAAACGTTCATGACGGGCAGGCCAATGGCGAAGAGTGTCATCACCATTGCACGGGGCAAGCCGGTGGTTCGAAAGATGCTCAAATACTTAAACATGACGACGTTCCCGATTCAGTACGGAGTAGTCAGGCTCCGCGGTTGCCCTGTTGCGAGATGAGCTCATCGCCATGAATCTTGCTGCTCGCTCGAGTAACCACACCAACTTGAAGTTGCATGGACAAAGCGAGACTTAACTGGCAAAGCACTCTCGTGGCTCAGGCCTTTTGAAAAAATGACATTTCGCGCTACTGGATAGCGCTTGATGCAACTCTAGCCGCAACAAAAAATTTAAACATGAAACTTTCTATATTTTTATTTAATCCAAATCAAGAAAACCTTCCAATAACAACAGCAACTGCGCACTATTCCTCAGTTCTGGTTAAACTTCACCCCATTATTGGGTGCCATTCCCCAATCAGCCCGCACCAAGCGATCAGCGACGACCTCTAAAAGCCAGAATTTAAAGGGCATCAGGCAACCAGACTGCGTTTTTTTTGAAGCTGGCAGAGTATTTGCTGGTCCAAACACCGCGGTGTAAGCAGCACTTTAAAAAAACACCTGTAGACCCGCATCGCCAGCCAATATAAACATCCATCAGACATATAAAATCCATTCGTGCGCAAGTTGCACTGCGTTAGCTATTGTTTTTTCATTTATACCTCCCATACACGACTATTTTCTCTCCACCCTCTTCCCCCCTTTGCACACCTGCGACTTTAGTAGTATTTAACAGACAATACTTCTCAACCACCACTAAAGGAGACACACTTACTAGAGCATTTAATAACACTCAAATTTGGGCATATATCCCCACCCACTTCGGTGTTAACCACATAACATATAACTATATGTATATCACCAACATCAGCGCAGCCCGCATTTTTGCTGGCTAACAAGGCAACTGAACCAATCAGGCACGACTACTGCTATGTACCCCTCAGGCTCAAGGAAATGTCTCTCGCGTTTGCGTTCGTAACCGGCCAACGCAACGCAGGTGAAAGCATCCGAACGGCAAGTGACGACAGTACACAGGCACTTATCCCGCCGGATCGAGCCCCAATTCGACACTCACGGCTTTGCGTTTTTCTTGCGCAGGATTCAGCGCATCAGCAGATCCGCGATCTCGATCGGCCGGCAATTGGTCCTGCAAGATTCTGGAGTGAGCCATGAGCTTATCTTTGTTCGAAAAAACGCTCGCCATACCGCTGCTGCCTCACAAGCGATTCAACGGCATCTTCAGTCGCCATGCTCTGCTCGCCAGTGCCGTCGCTGTCGCACTGGCCATTGGTGGTGGTGGAGATGCATTTGCCAAAAACGGAGCTGGCGGTGGCGGTGGCGGTGGTGGCGGCGGCGGGACTGCCAAGCCCCCGGGTTTGCCCTCGCCGTTCACGACACCCACACTGCCCGATCCGATTTTTACAAACCCGACTGCGATTCATGGGTTTGACGTTACCGGTTTTATCCAAAACATGACCCTGGACACCACCAATGCGAATTGCCCCAATACCAGCGACCCGGGCCGCTTTGGGGGGACCGTCCAGTTGAACGGCGTCACGATTGTTGTCCCTTGCAACACCGTTATGCAGATGCCGGCCAATACCCTGACCTGGGCCGACTTCGTCAGGGGTGGAACCCTGGCGCTCGGAAAATCACCGGCAGCCTACCCCTCGTTCGAGATCCATGTGGTGGGTAATACTGTCTCCAACAAGCAAATTGCCGGGCTGATCTTTGTCTCCCAGCAATCAGTCAATGCGGGCAGCGGTGTCATCACCCGGATCGACTACACCAACGGCAACCTCGAAGTTGACAGCGGGAACCCGACGCAACCCACGATCATTCAGATCAACGATCCGAATGGACGTTTTGGCCGTGCCCAAAGCCCCGACCCACGCTTCTCCGTCGATGACGCCAACCCGACCATCCATGCTGCCACCGGCTACCCGATGTGCGTGCCGCGCACGATTTCCGGGGACGATGCGCTCTGCCCACAGAAAAACCGACCACAAGTGGTCACCCCGACCACGACCAACAACTGCCGCAACTTCAGCCAGGCCGGCGTCACGCCTCCGGCCAGTGGAGAGCTCTCGGGTCCAGCGGTGGGGCAGGTCTATTGCAGCCAGTACGTCATGAAGAGATTCAGCGATGCTACACGCACGGCGACAGACCCCGACCCGACACAACAGGCCCCCTTCGAAGTCGGCGACTTCATCAGCTGGTCCGGTACTCTGTTCAAGTCAGCAACAACGGGCCTCCCGGACTTCATCTCTGCACACACGATCGAGGCGAATGTCGGGATCTACACTCAGCCTGGTTCGCAGCCCAGCTACCTGGCTATCGGGGAATTTGGCATTGGTACGGCCGACCCGGCCGCAACGGCCATCAGCGGAGTAGCCCAGGAGACGCAGGACCGGATTTTCCTTGAAGCCTCGACCACCGACATCAAGACCCCGGTCGACATCTATCTGATAGATGTCAATCCATCGACGGGTGTGCAAACCAATCGCTGGATTACACCCTATGAGATGACGGGTGAATGCAACTCTGGGCTGGGCCTTGCGGCCAGTTGCCTGGGAGCCTCGGGCGGTATTACCACACAGAACACGGGCCCTCAGCCACAACGCGCCAGATTACGCGCGACCAAAGCGCCCACCGGGCTACTTAGCCAGCCGACACGTACCTTGCGCGTCGTTGCGCGGTCACTTTGCGTTCCACAGCTAAGCTTGTCCCAGCCCGGCGTGGACAGTTGCATCCAGAACGCGGGCAGGCTGACCGTCGCCAATGGACTGATTGCCGGACAGTATGTGGCGCCGGTGTTCGAGTTCATCTTTCCGGAAGGCGTCAAGCCTGGCGATCCCGTCGTCCCGAACGACTTCTGGCACCTGCCGTTCATACGTAACGGAGAAGGCGTGGGCACACCGACTGGCGTCGGCCCTCTGGACCCTACGCCATGGTGAGCAAGGCCTGACCACAGCGCAAAAAAAACCGCCGCTCCCGGAGGAAGCGGCGGTTTTTTTTGAAGGACTGCGTTAAGGCTTATTAGTAGCCCAGGTCGAAGTTCTCTTCTTTCATGTCCATCAGGTTGTTGGCGCCCGACAGCATGGTTGCGACGTGAGTGCGGGTACGCGGCAGGATGCGCTGGAAGTAGAAGCGCGCTGTCTGCAGCTTGGCGGTGTAGAACGCCTCTTCGGAAGTGCCGGCAGCCAGTTTCTCGGCAGCCAGGCGCGCCATGTCAGCCCAGAAGTAGGCCAGGCAGGCGTAACCGGAGTACATCAGGTAGTCCACGGAGGCCGCGCCGACTTCTTCGCGATCTTTCATGGCGGCCATGCCGACCTTCATGGTCAGTTCGCCCCATTCCTTGTTCAGTGCAGCCAGCGGAGCGACGAACTCTTGAACCGCTTCGTTGCCTTCGTTGGTCTGGCAGAACTTGTGGACGATCTTGGTGAAGCCCTTCAGAGCCTCGCCTTGGGTCATCAGCACTTTTCGGCCCAGCAGGTCGAGAGCCTGGATACCAGTGGTGCCTTCGTACAGCATCGAGATGCGGCTGTCGCGGACGTTCTGCTCCATGCCCCACTCGGCGATGAAGCCGTGGCCGCCGTAGATCTGCACGCCGTGGTTGGCCGATTCGAAACCGACTTCGGTCATGAAGGCTTTGGCGATTGGCGTCATGAAAGCCAGCAGTGCGTCGGCTTTCTTCTTCTCTTCCTCGTCCACACCGTACTTGACGATGTCGACTTGCTTGGCGGTGAAGTAAACCATCGCACGGTTGCCTTCGGCGAATGCCTTCATGGTCAACAGCATGCGGCGCACGTCAGGGTGCACGATGATCGGGTCAGCGGCTTTGTCCGGTGCTTTCGGGCCAGTCAGCGAGCGCATTTGCAGACGGTCGCGAGCGTATTTCAGGCCGCCCTGGAAACCCACTTCAGCGTGGGCCAGACCTTGCAGTGCGGTACCCAGACGTGCGGTGTTCATGAAGGTGAACATGCAGTTCAGGCCTTTGTTCGCCGGGCCGATCAGAAAACCGGTGGCACCGTCGAAGTTCATCACGCAGGTGGCGTTGCCGTGAATGCCCATCTTGTGTTCCAGGGAACCGCAAGACACAGCATTACGCGCGCCAACCGAGCCATCGGCGTTCGGCATGAACTTCGGCACGATAAACAGGGAGATGCCTTTGGTCCCGGCCGGTGCATCCGGCAGGCGGGCCAGTACGATGTGGACGATGTTATCGGCCATGTCGTGTTCACCGGCTGAGATGAAGATCTTGGTGCCGGAGACTTTGTAGGAACCGTCGGCCTGAGGCTCGGCCTTGGTGCGCAGCATGCCAAGGTCGGTGCCGCAGTGCGGCTCGGTCAGGCACATGGTGCCGGTCCACTCGCCGGAAACCAGCTTGGTCAGGTAAGCCTCTTGCTGCTCAGGGGTACCGTGCTCGGAGATGGTGTTCATCGCACCGTGCGACAGGCCTGGGTACATGCCCCACGACCAGTTGGACTCGCCAACCATTTCGCTGATGGCCAGACCCAGGGACTCCGGCAGGCCTTGGCCGCCATGCTCTACGTCATGAGCCAGGCTCGGCCAGCCACCTTCGACGAATTGCTTGTAGGCTTCCTTGAAGCCAGTCGGGGTCTTGACGCCGGACTCGCTCCAGGTGCAACCCTCGATGTCGCCCACACGGTTCAGCGGAGCCAGTACCTGCTCACAAAACTTGGCGCCTTCCTCGAGAATGGCGTCAACCATGTCCGGAGTTGCGTCGGCACAAGCCGGAAGGCTCTGATAGTGCGCTTCGTAGCCGAGCAGCTCGTCACGAACGAAGCGAATATCACGCAAGGGGGCCTTGTAGTCAGGCATAGCGATAAACCTCTGCTGATGTAACCGGGAATGAACGACCGCATTGATTTGTTGTTGCGATCAAACAGTTGTTTGAAACATACGTTTACGCCCAAATCTTGTCAAGCGTCGATCTTTTGCCGTTCGTCATCGCAGGTTTGGACACACAGGCACACGACAACGCAGCCGCGCTTTCGAAGCAGCCCGCCACACTGAAAAGATTAGTTGAGCAAGAAAGACTTACGCAGAAAAACGCCGCGAACAGGCGCGGCGCTGGAGGGTGCGGACTCTTTAAAGAATCAAGCGTAGGTATCGATCAACGTCCCGAGCACTTCGTCGGCTGCCTTGGCGACTTTCACGCCCAGCTCTGCCTGAATCTTGCCTTGGGCCATTTCGACCACGTTGCTGCTCAGGTCCGATTGCTGGCTGCGATCAACCGATCGCAGACGATCGACCTGCGCCTCGGAGGACTGGCTGGTGACCGATCGCTCGATCGTCATGTTGGCGATCTGCCCGGCGGCTTGATCGACACGGTTCTGCCCTGCCTGAAGGGTGCTCCAACCTGCATAAAAAGCGCTGTTTCCTGAGATTTCCATGGGAAAACTCGTCCTTTCAAAGGATCAACAGCGGCCATTGAAGCAGAGTGGCCGGCAAAACACCCGACAAAAACACTAATGGCACAGTGCCTTATCATAGGCAAAAGCCGCATTGCAAAAACGTCAGTCCAACAGGTCCAGTTGCAAGTGCTCGGCCACTGCTTCGGCCGTGACGGCCTTGAGTTTAGGTACACGTCCCAGGCACGGTGCCGGGAGGCGCTCGGCAAGGGTGGCCAGGTTTTCTTCCAGCCGCGAGGTTTTCGGGTCGATGATGTTGGCCACCCATCCCGCCAGTTGCAAACCGTCCCGGGCAATCGCTTCGGCGGTCAGCAAGGCATGGCTGATACACCCCAGTCGCACGCCGACCACCAGAATCACCGGCAACTGCAACGCGATGGCGAGATCCGACAGATTGTCCTGATCCGCCAACGGCACGCGCCAGCCGCCGGCGCCTTCGATCAGGGTGAAGTCCGCCTGCATGCCCAGAATCTGCCGCATCGGCGCCAGCAACGACTGCACCGTCAGCGCCACGCCCGCCTCTCGAGCCGCCAGGTGCGGTGCAATCGCAGGTTCAAAGGCCACCGGGTTGACCTGTGCATACGTCAGCGGCAGCGAACACTCCGCCAGCAAGGCCAGCGCATCGGCGTTGCGCAGGCCCTTGGGTGTCACATCGCAACCGGACGCGACCGGTTTGCCCGCCGCCGTGCTCAAACCCGCCGAACGCGCCGCATGCAGCAGCCCCGCAGCGACCGTGGTTTTACCGACATCGGTATCCGTGCCGGCGATGAAATAGGCTGCGCTCATAAGGGTTTCTCCAATACGGCGTACACCACTTGATAAGTCGCCGGCAGTCCCTGGGCCTGACGAAACTGCTCATAAGCCTCAATCAGACCCAAAATCCGCGCCCGGCCGGTCAAGCCACCCGGTCGACCGGGATTGAGGTTGTGCGCGCCCAGCGCCTTGAGCTCATGGGTCAGGCTGCGCACATCCGGGTAATGCAGCACGTGCGGTTCATTTTGCAGACTGACGACATGTAACCCACTGGCTGCACACAGCTGTTGATACACACCAAACTCCCGGAAGCGATTGACGTGCACCATACCGTCGACCTGCCGCCAGCTGTCGCGCAATTCAAACAATGTCCCTGCACACAGACTAGCAAACGCGAAAATGCCACCCGGTTTCAGCACCCGAAAGGCTTCACCGAGCACCGAGGCGAAGTCCGCGCACCACTGCACCGCCAGGCTGGAGAAGATCAGGTCGCAGGTCGAATCCTGCAGTGGCAATCGCTCGGCATCGCCGGCCACGAAGTGCGTGGCACCGCCCAATGGCCGGGCGTGGTCGAGCATGCCTTCGGCAATGTCCAGCGCCACACCGTGACTGCCTGCAAATTGCTCATCCAGCGCACGACTGAAATGCCCGGTGCCACAGCCCAGATCCAGCCAACGCTGCGGTACGAAGCCCTGCGGCAGGCGCCTGAGCAATTGGCTACCGACATCACGTTGCAATTCGGCCACGCTGTCGTAGCTTGTCGCCGCACGGGAGAAAGAGGCTGCTACCTGGCGCTTGTCAGGCAAGCCGCCGGGCAGTTTGGGAAGAGATAAATCAGTCATCGCCGGACTCATGCAAAAAGGCCTGGATCGCCCCCGCTACTCCGTGGGGATCCTCCAGAAGAAACGCGTGACCGGCCTGTTCAATCAGACCGACTTCGACATCCGGCAGCAATGCCAACAACACGCCCGCCGCTTCCACCGGCACCAACCCGTCGAGGCCGGCGAACAAATGCAGTTGCGGACCGCGGAACGATTGCAAAGCCTGTCGTGTATCCAGTTGCGCGAGCACTTGCAGACCACTGAGCAGCACCGGCGCGACGGTGTTCGGTGCGCCACCAAGCAACAACCGCGACAATCCGCGCGGGTCTTCGGCGCCTTGGGCGCAGAGCAATGAAAAGCGTCTCAATGTCGCACGAGGATCGGCTGCACATCCCGCCAGAAACGCATCGAAGGTTTCCCCGGACATGGCGCTTGACCATTGTTCATGAGCGACAAAAGAAACATTGCTGGCCAGGGTGAATACACCACAACAGCGATCGCCACGCCGGGCCGCCAACTCGCAGGCGAGCATGCCGCCCAAAGACCAACCGCCAAGCCAGGCATCTTGCGGCAAGGTCGAGTCAAGCTCATCGAGCCACTCTTCAAGATCGCTCGACTCCAGCTCCGGCAATGGCTCGATCTCGACGTGCAGGTGCTCATCCAGGCCGCGCAAGGCTGCCGCCAGAGGCTCCAGCGGTGAAACGCCAAGGCCCCAGCCGGGCAGCAGAATCAGACGATCACGCATGGCTTGGCTCCGGCTTCAGTTGTTGAAAACAATCGGCCAGTCCGTTTAACAATAGCTGTACCTGGGCCTCACTGTGGGCGGCCGTCAACGTGACCCGCAGTCGGGCGCTGCCGGCGGGTACGGTCGGCGGGCGAATTGCGGTCACCATCAACCCGCGTTCGCGCAGCATTTGCGAAAGGCGCACCGCGCGCGCGGCGTCGCCGATCATGATCGGCTGGATCGGCGTGAAGCTGTCCATGAGTTCCAGGCCAATCTGTTCGGCGCCGTCACGGAACTGGCGGATCAGCGCCTGCAAATGCTCGCGGCGCCAGTGTTCACTGCGCAGCAGTTCCAGGCTTTTCAACGTGGCGCAAGCCAGCGCAGGTGGCTGGCTGGTGGTGTAGATGTAGGGCCGGGCGAACTGGATCAGGCTTTCGATCAGCTCTTCGCTGCCAGCCACAAAGGCACCCGCCGTACCGAACGCTTTGCCGAGGGTGCCGACCAGCACCGGAACGTCATCCTGGCTCAAACCGAAATGTTCGACGATGCCGCCACCGTTGGCGCCCAGCGGTCCAAAACCATGGGCATCGTCGACCATCAACCAAGCGCCTTTGGCTTTGGCCTCTCGGGCAAGCGCTGGCAAGTCGGCGATATCGCCGTCCATGCTGAACACGCCGTCGGTGACCACCAGTGTATTGCCGGTGGCTTTTTCCAGGCGCTTGGCCAGGCTCACCGGGTCGTTGTGCAGATAACGATTGAACCGCGCGCCGGACAGCAGCCCCGCGTCGAGCAGCGACGCATGATTGAGCCGGTCTTCGAGCACCGTATCGCCCTGCCCCACCAGCGCCGTGACCGCGCCGAGGTTGGCCATGTAGCCGGTGGTGAACAGCAACGCGCGAGGGCGACCGGTCAAGTCGGCCAATGCTTCTTCCAGGGCATGGTGCGGGGCGCTATGGCCGATGACCAGATGTGACGCCCCTCCGCCCACACCCCACTTCAAAGCGCCGGCGCGCCAGGCTTCGATCACTTGCGGGTGATTGGCCAGGCCCAGGTAGTCGTTGCTACAGAACGCCAGCAACGGCTGGCCATCGACCACCACTTGCGGCCCCTGCGGGCTTTCGAGCAGCGGACGCTGGCGATAGAGGTTTTCGGCACGACGGGCAGCAAGGCGTGCGGCGAGATCGAAAGACATGCAGGCCTCGGGGTCAATTCACAGGTTGGCGAACACTACGCAGTCCCCTGTGGGAGCGAGCCTGCTCGCGATGCGGACTGACATTCGACATGGATGTCGACAGACATGACGCCATCGCGAGCAGGCTCGCTCCTACAGGGGGTTTTTCATTCCTTCAGAGGAATAAAAGTTGGATTCAAACCGCGGCGTTATAGAACTGCTCGCTGCTCTTCTGCTCCACCAGAGCCTGTTCGATAGCCGCCTGATGCACTTCGTCGGCGTGCTCTTCGCGAGCTTCCGGCAGGATGCCCAAACGCGAGAACAGTTGCATGTCCTTGTCGGCCTGCGGGTTCGCGGTGGTCAGCAGTTTTTCGCCGTAGAAAATCGAGTTGGCACCGGCGAAGAACGCCAGGGCCTGCATCTGCTCATTCATGGCTTCGCGGCCGGCGGACAGGCGCACGTGCGATTGCGGCATCAGGATGCGCGCGACGGCGAGCATGCGGATGAAGTCGAACGGGTCGACGTCGTCGGCATTTTCCAGCGGCGTGCCGGCGACTTTCACCAGCATGTTGATCGGCACCGACTCCGGGTGCTCCGGCAGGTTGGCCAACTGGATCAGCAGGTTGGCGCGGTCGTCCAGCGACTCACCCATGCCGAGAATGCCGCCGGAACAGATCTTCATCCCCGATTCACGCACATACGCCAGGGTTTGCAGGCGCTCGCTGTAGGTGCGGGTGGTGATGATGCTGCCGTAGAACTCAGGCGAGGTGTCGAGGTTGTGGTTGTAATAGTCGAGGCCGGCATTGGCCAGCGCTTCGGTCTGCTCCTGATCCAGGCGACCGAGGGTCATGCAGGTTTCCAGACCCATGGCCTTCACGCCTTCGACCATCTGCAACACATACGGCATGTCCTTGGCCGACGGATGCTTCCACGCCGCGCCCATGCAGAAGCGGGTCGAGCCGATGGCCTTGGCACGAGCGGCCTCTTCGAGGACCTTCTGCACTTCCATCAGTTTTTCTTTTTCCAGGCCGGTGTTGTAGTGACCGGACTGTGGACAATATTTGCAATCTTCCGGGCAGGCGCCGGTTTTGATCGACAACAGGGTCGACACCTGGACGCGGTTGGCGTCGAAATGCGCACGGTGCACCGTCTGCGCCTGGAACAGCAGGTCATTGAATGGCTGAACGAAGAGTGCTTTGACTTCGGCCAAAGTCCAGTCATGACGCAGGGTTGCAGTGGTGCTGGCACTCATGGGCGTTTCCTTTGAATTATGCTTTGGCATGCGGCTGGGTAATGGAATGTCACAGCCGCTTCACAGTTGTTTCGGCATATTTAAGGAAGAGCGATGCGCTGTCAACCACGATACGAAGGACTGGTTTACATCTGGTTAAAAAACAAACAGTCGTGCCTTTTGTGTGATGAAATGGCCGACGGCAACCCTCCTGTCTGCACGGCCTGCGAAATCGAGCTGCCCTGGCTCGGCGATCACTGCCTGACCTGCGCCCTGCCGCTCCCGACTGCGGGCCTGACCTGCGGCCATTGCCTGAAGCAGCCGCCGGCCTTCGAACAGGTGATTGCACCCTGGATCTACAGCTTTCCGGTAGACAGCCTGATCACCCGCTTCAAACACAACGCCAAGTGGCCGTTTGGTCGCCTGCTCGCCGAACTTCTTGCCCAATACCTGCAACATCGCTTCGAAGACGACCTGCAGCGCCCGGATGCGCTGATCCCGGTGCCGCTGGCCACCCGACGCCTGCGCCAGCGAGGGTTCAATCAGGCGGCGATGCTGGCTCACTGGTTGAGTGCGAGTCTCGATATCCCTTGCGACGAACGGTTGCTACTACGCACCCAAGATACCGACGCCCAACAGGCCTTGAACGCCGAAGCCCGCCGAAAGAACCTGCGCAATGCTTTCGCCCTGGCACCCGGCGCCGTCGTCAAAGGCCAGCACCTGGCCCTGGTCGACGACGTACTGACCACCGGCGCCACGGCCCAGGCCCTGGCTCGCCTGCTGATGGACGCCGGGGCGGCCAGGGTCGATGTCTATTGCCTGGCCCGCACGCCAAAACCCGGCGAGACACCCTGACTTGACTCGCGCGACCCAAGCGGCCAACGTCCTCACCATCGTCACCACCCAAAGCGACTTGTCATGTCCTTGCCTACCTTGTTGTCCCAGCACATTGTCCGCCGTCCGCAGCGCATCGCCCTGCTGCAGCACATCGCCGAACAAGGCTCGATCACCCGCGCGGCAAAAAGCGCAGGCCTGAGCTACAAGGCCGCCTGGGATGCGATCGATGAACTGAACAACCTGGCGCAGAAGCCGCTGGTGGAGCGGATCGTCGGCGGCAAGGGCGGCGGCGGTGCGCGCCTGTCCAACGAAGGCGAGCGCGTATTGCGCCTGTACCAGAAGTTGCAAGCCTTGCAGGCCCAGGTGCTGGAAGCCGCTGAAGACGCGAGCGACCTCGACCTGCTCGGGCGCCTGATGCTGCGCACCAGCGCGCGCAACCAGTTGCACGGCAAGGTGGTGGCGATCGAACCTCAGGGGCGCAACGACCTGATTCGCCTCAAAGTAGCCGAAGGCGTGATCGTCGCCGCGCAAATCACCCACGACAGCACCGAGCGCCTGGAGCTGCAAATCGGCAGCGAAGCCGTGGCATTGATCAAGGCCGGCTGGCTCGACGTGCTGGAAATCGACTCCGTCGAAACCCCTGGACACAATTGCCTCAGCGGCATCATCGAAAAAATTCTCGACGCCGACGATGGCCCCAGCGAAGTGCGCATCACCCTGCCCAACGGCCTGACGCTGTGCGCATTGGCCGAATCGAGGCATCTGCAGGCATTGGGGCTGACGTCCGGCAAACAGGTGCGCGCGGAGTTTTCGCCGTCCAGGGTTCTGCTGGGCACGCCGCTTTAAACAAAACTGCAACAAAAGGTTCATTACTCACCATTAAGGTGTCTGCACAAACCGCAGGGAGCCTGAAATGAGCCTATTAGAAGAAAACCAGTCCACCGACCTCGAAACCATGGTCGGCCTCAGCCGTCGCGGCTTCATCAGCGCAGGTGCCCTGTGCGGCGCGGCGATGTTCCTCGGCGGCAACCTGCTGAGCCGCAGCGTGATGGCCGCCAGCGTCAGCGCCGGCAACAGCCAGTTGCTGGGCTTTGACAGCATTGCCGCCGCCACCAGCGACACCATCACCCTGCCAGCGGGCTACAAGTCCTCGGTGCTGATCAGCTGGGGCCAGCCTCTGCACAAGGACGGCCCGGCGTTCGACCCGAGCGGCAACGGCAGCGCCGAACATCAGGAAGCCCAGTTCGGCGACAACAACGACGGCATGAGCCTGTTCGAATTTCCGGGCGAAAAAGACCGGGCGCTGATGGCGATCAACAACGAATACACCAACTACCGCTACCTCTACGCTCACGGCGGCATGCCGCAATCGGCACAAGAAGTGCGCAAGGCGCTGGCCTGCGAAGGTGTGTCAGTGATTGAAGTGCAGCGCAAGAACGGCCAATGGCAGTTCGTCCAGGGTTCGCGCTACAACCGCCGCATTCACGGCAACGCCCCCATCACCCTGAGCGGCCCGGCCGCCGGACATGCCCTGCTGAAAACCAGCGCCGATCCGCACGGCAAGAACGTTCTGGGCACGTTCCAGAACTGCGCCAACGGCAAGACACCGTGGGGCACCTATCTGACCTGTGAAGAGAACTTCACCGACTGCTTCGGCAGCAGCAACGCCGAGCAGAAATTCGACCCGGCGCAAAAACGCTACGGTGTGGTGGCCACCAGCAAAGAGATCAACTGGCACCCGCACGACGAACGTTTCGACATGGCGAAGAACCCCAACGAACTCAACCGTCACGGCTGGGTGGTGGAGATCGATCCGTTCGATCCGAAATCGACACCGGTCAAACGCACGGCCCTGGGGCGCTTCAAACACGAAAACGCCGCCCTGGCCGAAACCGGCGATGGTCATGCCGTGGTGTACATGGGCGACGATGAACGCGGCGAGTTCATCTACAAATTTGTCAGCCGCGACAAGATCGACCACAAAAACCCCAAGGCCAACCGCGACATTCTCGATCACGGCACCCTGTACGTGGCGCGTTTCGATGCGGGGGACGGCAACGCCGATCACCCGAAAGGCCAGGGTGAATGGATCGAGCTGACCCACGGTAAAAACGGCATAGATGCCAGCAGCGGTTTTGCCGATCAGGCTCAAGTGCTGATCCACGCCCGTCTCGCCGCCAGCGTGGTGAAAGCCACGCGCATGGACCGCCCGGAATGGATCGTGGTCAGCCCCAAGGACGGCCAGGTCTACTGTACGCTGACCAACAACGCCAAGCGCGGCGAAGACGGGCAACCGGTGGGTGGGCCGAACCCCCGCGAGAAGAACGTCTACGGGCAGATCCTGCGCTGGCGCACCGAGCGCGACGATCACGGCTCGAAAACTTTTGCCTGGGACCTGTTCGTCGTCGCCGGTAATCCGGGTGTTCACGCCGGCACACCCAAAGGCGGATCGTCGAACATCACGCCGCAGAACATGTTCAACAGCCCGGACGGGCTGGGCTTCGACAAGGCCGGACGCTTGTGGATTCTCACCGACGGCGATTCGAGCAACGCCGGAGACTTTGCCGGCATGGGCAACAACCAGATGCTCTGTGCCGACCCGGTAACCGGCGAGATTCGCCGCTTCATGGTTGGCCCGGTAGGTTGTGAAGTGACGGGGATCAGCTTCTCGCCGGATCAGAAAACCCTGTTTGTCGGGATCCAGCACCCGGGTGAAAACGGTGGTTCGACCTTCCCCGAGCACCTGCCCAATGGCAAGCCGCGGTCTTCGGTGATGGCGATTACCCGCGAGGATGGCGGAGTCGTCGGCGCCTGACAGGTCCTCATCGCGAGCAAGCTCGCTCCCACAGGATTGGCGCCGACTTGAAACCCGCGCATACCCCTGTAGGAGCGGGCTTGCCCGCGAAAGCGTCAGCACAGTCACCACCTATCTGCGCCCGTCTGCGCTACCATGCCTGGCCGGACGCAGCAGCCTGCTGCGCGCAGGAGTCAGCATGGCCCACCCGTTTGAAACCCTTACGCCAGACCTCGTGCTCGATGCCGTCGAAAGCATCGGCTTTCTCAGCGACGCGCGCATCCTGGCACTCAACAGCTACGAAAACCGCGTCTATCAGGTCGGTATCGAAGACGCCGAGCCGCTGATTGCCAAGTTCTACCGGCCGCAACGCTGGAGCAACGAAGCGATTCTGGAAGAGCATCAGTTCACCGCCGAACTCGCCGACTGCGAGGTGCCGGTCGTGGCGCCGTTGATCCACAACGGTGAAACCCTGCACGAACACAACGGTTTCCGTTTCACCCTGTTCCCCCGCCGTGGCGGCCGCGCACCGGAGCCGGGCAACCTCGACCAGCTGTATCGCCTGGGCCAGTTGCTCGGACGCCTGCATGCGGTCGGCTCGACCCGGCCGTTCGAGCACCGTGAAGCACTGGCGGTGAAAAACTTCGGCCATGACTCGCTGGCCACCTTGCTCGACGGCAACTTCATCCCCCGCAGCCTGCTGCCGGCCTACGAATCGGTGGCCCGCGATCTGCTCAAGCGTGTGGAAGATGCCTACAGCAACACGCCACACCAGAACATTCGCATGCACGGTGACTGCCACCCCGGCAACATGATGTGCCGCGACGAGATGTTCCATATCGTCGACCTCGACGACTGTCGTATGGGTCCGGCAGTACAGGACATCTGGATGATGCTCGCCGGCGATCGCCAGGATTGCCTGAGCCAGTTGTCGGAACTGATGGATGGCTACAACGAATTCCACGACTTCGACCCGCGTGAACTGGCCTTGATCGAACCGTTGCGCGCCTTGCGCCTGATGCACTACAGCGCCTGGCTCGCCCGCCGCTGGGAAGACCCGGCCTTCCCCCGCAGTTTTCCGTGGTTCGGCACCGAGCGTTATTGGGGTGATCAGGTTTTGGCGTTGCGCGAGCAATGTGCTGCGCTTAACGAAGAGCCGCTTAAACTTTTCTGACTACACCCCCCTGTAGGAGCGAGCCTGCTCGCGAAAAACGCAAGGGCAGCGCGTTTACCCAGACAGCACGCGTTATCGTTGGCGTCCATCGCGAGCAAGCTCGCTCCTACAGATACCGATGTTCACAAATGACCTACCTATTCAGTCAGGACATTCGCAGATAAATCTCCTTACAATCCCCTCTTTGTTAGCTGCCTAAGCAAGGATTCTGCATGCAAGCCGCCAACCCGCGTCGCGGGTACATTCTAGGCCTGAGTGCCTACATCATCTGGGGACTTTTCCCCCTCTATTTCAAAGCCATCGCCAGCGTGCCCGCCGTGGAAATCATCATCCACCGGGTACTGTGGTCGGCGCTGTTCGGCGCCTTGTTGCTGATGGTCTGGAAGCATCCCGGCTGGTGGCGCGAACTGCGGGAGAACCCGCGAAGGATGGCGACCCTGGCCCTGAGCGGTGCACTGATTGCGGCCAACTGGCTGACCTACGTCTGGTCGGTGAACAACGGCCGCATGCTGGAGGCCAGCCTTGGTTACTACATTAACCCGTTGGTGAACGTGTTGCTGGGCATGCTGATCCTCGGCGAACGGCTGCGGCGCATGCAATGGATTGCCGTCGGTCTGGCGGCTGTGGGTGTGGCGCAGCAGGTCTGGCAAGTGGGCAGCCTGCCGTGGGTGTCGCTGGTGCTGGCACTGACCTTCGGTTTCTATGGCCTGATTCGCAAGCAGGCACCGGTCAAGGCGCTGCCGGGGCTGGTGGTGGAAACCTGGATGCTGGTACCGATTGCCCTCAGCTGGTTGCTGCTCAATCCGACGGCCAGCAGCGCCCAGGCCGAATTCTGGACCACCTCCCAGGCCTGGTGGCTGGTGGCCGCCGGCCCGATCACGCTGGTGCCGCTGGTCTGTTTCAACGCGGCTGCCCGGCATTTGCCCTACACGACACTGGGCTTTCTCCAGTATCTGGCACCGACACTGGTGCTGCTGCAAGCGGTCCTGCTGTTTGGCGAGCACCTGTCGTCCAGCACCCTGGTAGTGTTCATGTTCATCTGGGCCGGTCTGGCGGTTTACAGCGTCGATGCGTGGATAAGTTTGCGCCGCCGCAGCTGATCAAAAAACACACAAAACCCTACAGGCCACGTCTCCCGTGGCCTGCATCATTCCTTCCCAAGGTTATCCACAGCGTGATCCCCGCCGATTGTGCGCAAGTGGCTGAAACTGCTGGTTTTTTGATCAGATCCTGGAGAACCCCGGCCGGTGTGGCCTGGCGGGGTGTCTCTACAGGTTATCCACAGGCGGGTGCACGTTTAACTTGGATAACCTCATCAGGGTTCACTGCGCAGCACCAATTCGACCATCAGGTCGTCAGCCAGGGTTTCCAGGCGCGATTGCAGTACGTCCAGCGACAGCGTCAGCGGGACGGCAAGAATCGCTTCGGCATGGAACAACGGCTCGCTGCTCATCGGTGCCGGGCGCACTTCGGTGACCAGCCGCTCCAGGTTCACCCCCTGCTCGCTCAACAAGCGTGTGATGTCACGCACGATCCCCGGACGATCATTGCCCACCAGTTCCATGGCGATCGGCTTCCAGGTGCAGGATTGTTCGATGCCGCTTTCGGCGATTAACACGCGAATGCCCTGGGTGGACAAGCCCTGTAGGGCATCGACCAATTCGTCGTAGGCCTCGGCCGGCACACCCACTCGAAGAATCCCGGCGAATTGTCCCGCCATGCGCGACATGCGGCTTTCCAGCCAGTTACCGCCGTGTTCGGCGATGCATTGGGCAATGCGCTCGACTTGCCCTGGCTTGTCCGGTGCGAATACGGTGAGTACGAGGTGGTCCATGGCGCAGCCCTCTGGTCATGACTTTTGTTATAGAGAACCAAGTATAGGCAAGGGTTGAACCTGTGCTGACAGGTCCGGCGCCTTCGCGAGCAGGCTCGCTCCCACAAGGGTTGCGCGGGCCATTGTGGGAGCCTGCTCGCGAATAAAGGCACCGCCGATCTGACTGACCCAACAAATCGTGTACAACTTTCGATATTTAACTGGAACAATCTACTGGTTTTTTGAGAACATCCTGCTCCGCGCCGTGACCGCAATGCGTCATGGGGTCGCAGATCGACGTAATTAGTCTGATTTTCACAACCGCAATTCATCATGTAGTATGCCGCAGCGCGCACTACATAACGTTGGATCGATGTCTGCCTCAGGCACGTTCGCAACCCTGAAAGCCCTGTCAGCAAGGCCCCAAGCCGTTGATTGGTCCCAACCCAGCCGCCTGTCATGGGCATGTACTGGTAGAGGGGTTTGTGGTTTAAATGGCCAAAGGCTTCATTGTTAAATTGAAGAGCTGAAAAGCGAAATAGCTGAGCAGAGTGAGGCAAGCAATGACTGAACACGTTCAAGTCGGTGGCCTGCAGGTCGCCAAAGTCCTGTTCGACTTCGTGAACAACGAAGCCATTCCCGGTACCGGCCTCACCGCCGATAAGTTCTGGGCCGGTGCCGACAAGGTCATCCATGACCTGGCGCCGAAGAACAAAGCCCTACTCGCCAAACGCGATGATTTCCAGGCTCGTATCGATGGCTGGCACCAATCCCGCCAAGCTCTTGGGTCAGCCCAGCCGCACGACCCGAAGGCCTATAAAGCCTTCCTGCAAGAGATCGGTTATCTGCTGCCAGAAGCGGCCGATTTCCAGGCAACGACGCAAAACGTCGACGAAGAAATCGCCCGCATGGCCGGTCCGCAGCTTGTAGTGCCGGTCATGAATGCCCGCTTCGCGCTCAATGCCTCGAACGCCCGCTGGGGCTCGCTGTACGACGCGCTCTACGGCACCGATGCCATCAGCGAAGCCGACGGCGCGGAAAAAGGCAAAGGCTACAACAAGGTGCGCGGTGACAAGGTCATCGCTTTCGCCCGTGCCTTCCTCGACGAAGCGGCGCCTTTGGCGGCCGGCTCCCACGTCGACTCCACCGGCTACAAGATCGTCGACGGCAAACTGGTGGTCGCCCTTAAAGGCGGCAGCAACACCGGCCTGCGCAACGATGCGCAACTGATCGGCTTCCAGGGTGATGCTTCGGCACCGACCGCGATCCTGCTGAAAAACAACGGCCTGCATTTCGAAATCCAGGTCGACGCCAGCACCCCGGTCGGCCAGACCGACGCGGCCGGCGTCAAAGACATCCTGATGGAAGCCGCACTGACCACCATCATGGACTGCGAAGACTCGGTTGCCGCCGTCGACGCTGATGACAAAGTGGTGATCTACCGCAACTGGCTCGGCCTGATGAAGGGCGATCTGTCGGAAGACGTCGCCAAGGGCGGTCAGACCTTTACCCGCACCATGAACGCCGACCGCACCTACACCGCTGTCGACGGCAGTGATCTGAGCCTGCACGGCCGCTCGCTGTTGTTCGTGCGTAACGTTGGTCACCTGATGACCATCGACGCAATCCTCGACAAAGACGGTAACGAAGTGCCGGAAGGCATTCTCGATGGCTTGGTGACTTGCCTGGCATCGATGCACAACCTGAACGGCAACACCTCGCGCAAAAACACCCGCACCGGCTCGATCTACATCGTGAAGCCGAAGATGCACGGCCCTGAAGAAGCAGCGTTCACCAACGAGCTGTTCGGTCGCATCGAAGACGTGCTGGGCCTGCCACGCAACACCCTCAAAGTCGGGATCATGGACGAGGAGCGTCGTACCACGATCAACCTCAAGGCCTGCATCAAGGCGGCGAGCGAGCGCGTGGTGTTCATCAACACCGGTTTCCTCGACCGCACGGGCGACGAAATCCACACCTCCATGGAAGCCGGCCCGATGGTGCGCAAGGCGGACATGAAGGCGGAAAAATGGATCGGCGCCTACGAGAACTCCAACGTCGATATCGGTCTGAGCACCGGCCTGCAAGGTCGCGCGCAGATCGGTAAAGGCATGTGGGCCATGCCTGACCTGATGGCGGCGATGCTCGAGCAGAAAATCGCTCACCCGATGGCCGGTGCCAACACCGCCTGGGTACCATCACCGACCGCTGCTGCCCTGCACGCGCTGCACTACCACAAGGTTGACGTGTTCGCCCGTCAGGCCGAGCTGGCCAAACGTGCGCATGCCTCGGTAGACGACATCCTGACCATCCCGCTGGCGGTAAACCCGCAGTGGACCTTTGAGCAGATCAAGAACGAACTGGACAACAACAGCCAGGGCATTCTCGGTTATGTGGTGCGCTGGATCGACCAGGGCGTCGGCTGTTCGAAAGTGCCGGACATCAACGACGTCGGCCTGATGGAAGACCGTGCAACGCTGCGTATTTCCAGCCAGCACATCGCCAACTGGCTGCGTCATGGCATCGTCACCGAAGACCAGGTCATGGAAAGCCTCAAGCGCATGGCGCCAGTGGTTGACCGCCAGAACGCCGGCGACGCGCTGTACCGTCCGCTGGCCCCGAACTTCGACAGCAACATTGCCTTCCAGGCAGCCGTCGAACTGGTGGTCGAAGGCACCAAACAGCCGAACGGCTACACCGAGCCGGTCCTGCACCGTCGTCGCCGCGAGTTCAAGGCGAAGAACGGGTTGTAACCCAGCTCCATCCACAGCAATCCCCCGGTTGAAAACCGGGGGATTTTTGTTTCTGCTTCCCGCAAATGCAGAACTATCTCCTGAAGCGCAACGCGTTTGCAGCGATGTGGCGGCCAATTCTCGATGCATTCATGAACAAGGCAATTCCAAGGACCGTGATGATGAGAGCAAACAGTTTTTCGCCGCCAATGGGTTCGTCGAGTACATACCACGAGGTCAAGATCCCCGATATCGGAACAATCACTGACAACGGTGCAACCTGACTCGCTGGATACTTCTCAATCATTCGGTTCCACACCCAATACCCGAATACCGTCGCCACATAGGCTTGGAACAGGACAGATAGCAGCACCGGAGTAGTTATATCCGTTAGCAACGCCTGGAAAGGGGCTGCTCCCTTGACCCAGTAAGTCATCAGATATAGAGGAGGTGTTGCATACAGACTCGACCAAACGACAAAGGAAAATATATCAACCACTTTGCTTCTCTTGACCAGCACATTGCAAAGACTCCAGAACAGTGCGCCGAGCAGTACCAGAAAAAGCCCAAAGCTTTCGGCATCACCGTGCGTTACATGAATAATGAACATCAGCCCCACCAACGCCATGAGAATGCCGGCCACTTGTATTGCCGTCATTTTCTCGCCAAACAGCAGTACTCCCCAGATGACAGTGAAAAAAGCACTGAATTGCAAGAGCAAAGATGTCACGCCGGCACTGACGCCAAGAAACATGCCATAGTTCATCAGCCAGCACATTCCGATACCAAACAACAAACCGTAGACGATAGTTACAAAAGTACTGACACCTTTCGGTTTCGGGATGAAGAACACCAGTGGCAATGCACAGAAAGTAAAGCGCAACGCTGTCAATATGAACGGATCGATACCATCAAGACTGATATCAATGACCGTAAAATTACTGCCCCACATGACTGTCACACCGATAACAAGTACAAGATCGCGAAACTCCATTCTCTTTATCATATCGTCCTCATTGCGATACACAACCACACAATCCAGGAAGAGTAGTGACCTTTGTCGGCATTTTATCCGCAGGAGCTAGCCGCAGACTGAATACACGACGACCATCGGCATACTCAAGCCACTAAAAAGCGGAGTGCCAAACTGGCAACCTGGATAGTGCTACGACAGATTTCATTAAACCAAGTACAACATCAAATAGATGCCCACATTGGCTTTCAAGAACCGAACGATAGCTGAATAATCGAAAGAAGAAACAAGCTATGTGTGAGTAGCTTTTTCGCACACCAATTAGATAAATTTAATTACAAGCCTAGCTCACAAAAACAACTCAAGCCTGTAATTAACAATTACAGGCTTGAGTTATTTAATGCCCAATTCGCGTTTTACCAGTGTCCGCAGATGACTGGCGTCAATCGGCTTGAGCAGAAAGTCCACCACGCTCAAATGCATTGCGGCGATCGCATCCTTCACGTCGGCGTCACCCGAGACAATGATGATCGGCAATGCCGCCCTTACCGATTCGCGTACATGGCGGATCAGATCCAGCCCGTCAACGTGGCCCATTCGCAGGTCGGTGATCATTAAACCAATCGAGAGCTTTTTGATTTCTGCCTTGGTCAGCAGGATCTTGAGTGCCGCTTCGCCACTGGACGCCATTACACAGTGAATGCTGTCTATCGCCAGAATCTCTGACAGCAGCTCCCGGGCGTCTTCATCGTCATCGACGATCAGCACCCGTTGCTGCGGCAGGTCAGGTTCCAGCATGACGGCGCTCAGTGCTTCGCGCTCGGCGTCACTCAAAATGTCGTGGTCGGACATGGCTTTCCCTATATGTTCAATACAATTCCCTGACACAGCGGTGTGACATCGCTCAGCGAACCATCAATGTGCACCCCGTCGGATATTTTTCCAATAGCAGAATAGAGAGGTTTTTCTCACAGTTGCGTAAGGTTTTTCCGACATTCCATCACCCTGATCGCCTACCTAGACTTACGTCCAATGGGCACCCCGGCCACAGGGGTCGACCATGTCCGGGTCATCCGACTAAAACAATTCAAAAAAGACTGCGGTAATGGTTATGAGTAAAGCGGACGCCTTCACACAGGCAGGGAAAACCGCGGTGTTGCAGAACATCCAGGGCACGTTGCAATTCCTTCAGCGCTTCCCGCCCTTCAACCAGATGGAACACGCTCATCTGGCGTATCTGGTCGAGCAATGTCAGCTGCGTTTTTACGCCCCCGGCGAGAGCATCATCAAACCCGCCGACGGCCCGGTCGAGCACTTCTATATCGTCAAGCAAGGCCGGGTCGTGGGCGAGCGTCCGCACACGGCCAAGGGTGGCACCGAAACGGTTTTCGAGATCACCACTGGCGAATGTTTCCCTCTCGCGGCGTTGCTGGGTGAACGGGCGACCCGCACCGAGCACCTGGCCGGCGAGGACACCTTCTGCCTGCAACTGAACAAACCGGCATTCATCCGCCTGTTTTCGCTATCGGACACCTTCCGCAACTTCGCCCTGCGCTGCGTCAGCAGCCTGCTGGATCAGGTCAACCAGCAAGTGCAGCAAAAAGCCGTGGAAACCCTCGGCACCCAATATTCACTCAATACCCGACTGGGCGAATTGGCCATGCGCCACCCGGTGACATGCGCCCCACAGACGCCATTGCGCGAAGCCGTGACGTTGATGCACGAACAACAGGTCGGCAGCATCGTGGTGGTTGATGAACTCAAGGCGCCACTGGGGATTTTCACCCTGCGCGACCTGCGTCAAACCGTAGCCAACGGCAGCAGTGATTTCAACGAAGCCATCGAAGGGCACATGACCCGGGCACCGTTTTTCCTGTCGCCGGATCACAGTGCATTCGATGCGGCGATTGCCATGACCGAGCGGCACATCGCCCATGTCTGCCTGGTCAAGGACCGACGCTTGTGCGGCGTGGTTTCCGAGCGCGATCTGTTTTCCCTGCAGCGGGTCGACCTGGTGCACCTGGCGCGCACTATCCGCAATGCCCACAAGGTGGAAAACCTGGTGGCGCTACAGGGCGAAATCGGTCAACTGGTCGAGCGCATGCTGGCCCACGGCGCGTCTTCGACGCAGATCACCCACATCATCACCTTGCTCAACGACCACACCGTGTGCCGGGTGATCGAACTGACCCTCGCCGGAAAAGGCGACCCCGGTGTGCCATTCAGCTGGCTGTGTTTCGGCAGTGAAGGCCGCCGCGAGCAGACCCTGCACACCGATCAGGACAACGGCATTCTGTTCGAAGCCAGGGATGCGGCCCATGCCGCCGAGATTCGCGGCAAGTTGTTGCCCATCGCCCAGCAGATCAACCAGAGCCTGGCGCTGTGCGGCTTCACCTTGTGCAAGGGCAATATCATGGCCGGTAACCCCGAGCTGTGCCTGTCCCGGGCCGAATGGGCGCGGCGCTTTGCAGTGTTTATCCGCGAGGCCACCCCGGAGAACCTGCTGGGTTCGAGCATCTATTTCGATTTGCGCGTGGTCTGGGGCAGCGAGCAAGGCTGTGAGCAGTTGCGTCGGGGCATTCTCGATCAGGTCGGCGACAACCGTTTGTTCCAGCGCATGATGGCCGAGAATGCGCTGCGTAATCGCCCGCCTGTTGGGCGTTTCCGCGAATTCGTGCTGGCGCGCAAAAATGGCGAGAAGGCCACCTTGGACCTGAAGATTCAGGGCTTGGCACCGTTCGTCGACGGCGCCCGGTTGCTGGCCCTCGCCCACGGTATCGAAGCGAACAACACGCTGGAGCGTTTTCGCCAGCTGGTCGCCAAAGAGGTCATCGAACCCCTGGACGGCGCCGCGTACGAAGAGGCCTATCACTTCATCCAGCAAACCCGCATGCAGCAACATCAACTACAGACCCGGGAGAATTTTCCTTACTCAAATCGGGTCGATCCCGACAGTCTCAATCATCTGGACCGGCGCATCCTGCGTGAGTCCCTGCGCCAGGCACAACGCCTGCAAAGCAGCCTGACCTTGCGGTATCAGTTATGAGCCTGTTTTCATGGCTGCGCCCGGCGAGTCCCACCCTCCCAGCTCATCTGCAACATCGGCTGGACCAATTACCGACGGCTGCCGACCTGTCTGAGTGCAGCCTGCGCGAGCAACGCTGGGTGGTGCTCGATCTGGAAACCACCGGCTTGAACCTGAACAAGGACCAGGTGTTGTCCATCGGCGCGGTGGTGATCGAGGACGGGGCCATCGACTTTCGCCAGCAGTTCGAACGCACCCTGCAATATCCGCAAGTGAAACTCGGCCCCAGTGTGCTGATCCACGGCATTGGCCCCAGCGCCATTGCGGCAGGCAGCGACCCGGCAGAAGCACTGCTCGACCTGATGGAGTACATCGGGGACAGTCCGGTGCTGGCCTTCCACGCGCCGTTTGACCAACACATGCTCGGTCGTGCGCTGAAAGATCATCTGGGCTTGAAGTTGCAGCATCCGTTTCTGGACGTGGCGGACATTGCGCCGCTGCTATGCCCCCAGGCGCACATTCGCGAGGCCGGGCTGGACGACTGGATCGATTGGTTCAAGCTCGAAGTCTTCGAGCGCCACCACGCCAGCGCCGACGCCCTGGCCACCGCTGAGCTGGCGCTGATTCTGTTCAGCCGCGCGCGGCAGCAGCAGATTCATAGCCCGTTGAATCTGCAACAGCGCTTGAGTCAGTGGAAACGTCGGCAGCAGGCGCCTTCCTTCTGATCCTTACACCATCCCTGTAGGAGCGAGCTTGCTCGCGATGGTCGTCAACGATAACGCGTCCAATCTGACACCCCGCGTTGTTCTCTGGCTCATCGCGAGCAAGCTCGCTCCTACAAAGGCTGTCGCCAAATTCCCACACGACCAACGCCAATTGCTTACCTCCCTCGCTTCTGACACAATCGCGAACAATTCTCGTTAGCTAATATTTCCCAATCGGTGTGCGGCGTGTCGTCAGTCCCAAGCCCTCAAAGTGAGCTCGTCGGTGCGTTATATCGCGACCATCGCGGTTGGCTTTTGGCCTGGCTTCGACGCAACGTCGCCTGCCCGCAGCGGGCCGAGGACCTGAGCCAGGACACGTTCGTGCGCTTGCTGGGCCGCGAGGAACTGAAGGTCCCGGGCGAACCCCGGGCATTCCTGGTGGCGATCGCCAAGGGCCTGCTGTTCGATTATTTCCGCCGCGCCGCGCTGGAACAGGCTTACCTCACCGAGTTGATGCTGGTTCCCGAAGCCGAACAACCGTCGGCGCAAGAACAGCAAATGATCCTCGAAGACCTGAAAAACATCGACCGATTGCTCGGCAAGCTTTCCAGCAAGGCCCGGGCAGCGTTCCTCTACAACCGTCTCGACGGCCTCGGCCACGCAGAAATCGCCAAGCGCCTGGGGGTGTCGGTGCCACGGGTGCGCCAGTACCTGGCCCAAGGCATTCGCCAGTGTTACATCGCGCTATATGGTGAGCCGACGTGAATCCGCTCAGTTCCAAACCGGTATCGGCCAACGTGCTGGACGCGGCGATTGCCTGGCAGTTGTCCATGGATTGTGCCAACCCGGTAGAACGCGAAGAGTTCGCCAAGTGGCACGCGGCCCACGAAGAGCACGCCCGCGCCTGGCGCCAGTTGGGCATGCTCGACCAGCGTTTCGGCGTGGCCAGCGGCCCGGCCCGCACTGCCTTGCTGCAATCACGCGAAGGCATTCGCCGGCGAGTGCGCAAGCTTGGCAACAGTGTCGCCAGTATCGTTGCAGTGATCGGCCTGGCCCTGTTCGCCGGGGATCGTTACCTGCCGATCGACTATTGGCTGGCCGACCAGCGCACCGCCGTTGGCGAGCAGCGCACCCTGCGTCTGGCTGACGGCACGCTGATCAATCTCAATACCCACAGCGCGCTGGATGTGCGTTTCGATGAAAAGCAGCGGCGCATCGTGCTTCAGGAGGGCGAAATCCTGGTGGAAACCGGCCATGGCGATCCGCGGCCGTTCATCGTCGAAACCCGTGAAGGCAGCATGCGCGCGCTGGGTACGCGGTTTCTGGTCAAGCGCGAAGAACAAGGCACGCGCCTGAGTGTGTTGCAGTCGGCGGTGGCGGTTCACCCTGAGTCCAACCCGGCCGAACAGATTCTGCACGAAGGCCAGCAGGTACTGATCCGCAACAACGGTCTGGGTCCGGTGCTGGCCGTCAACCTCGGCGCGGATGCCTGGACCCGCGGCATGCTGGTGGTGGACAACACGCGACTGGAAGATCTGGTGCATGAAATCGGTCGCTATCGAACCGGTTACGTCGGCGTCGCGCCGGAAGTGGCCGACCTGCGCATCACCGGCAGCTTCCCGCTGCGCGACACCGACCTGGCGCTCAATGCCCTGCTGCCGACCCTGCCGGTGCAGATCGAACAGCACACGCAATGGTGGGTGAAGGTCGTGGCCAAGGCTGATACCAAGCCCTGAAAAGCTTTTTGTCTGATCAACCGTCATCGCGAGCTTGCTCGCGATGGCGGCGTTCGACTCCCCGCAAAAACCGTTTTGACCCAATACCAGCCGCAACCGACTTCTGAATCGAAATTATTTTCATCCAGCCCTATCACTTTTTGATTTTCGTTCGGCACACAGGCAATTGAGAAATATTTCCATTCAGGAGCCGCTGTATGCCTCGTTCGCTAGACTCCCTGTTGCGCCGCAGTTTGCTGGCGGTCGCCATTGCCCTTTGCACCCCTTTGGCCGGCAGCCAACTGGTCGCCGCTGAACAGGTGTCCAGCGTCCGCACCTACAACCTGCCAACCGCACCGTTGGCCAGCACCCTGAACCAGATCGCCAGCCAGGCCGGGTTGGCCCTGTCGTTGAACCCATCCCTGGCGGCGGGCAAGACCTCGGCGCCGGTCAAAGGCCAGTTCGACGCAGCCGGCGCGTTGCGCGAAGCCCTGCGTGGCACTGGACTGCAACTGGAGCTGAGCAGTGCGGGCACCTACAGCCTGGTGGCCGTGCCCGAGGGCGTGATGGACCTGCCGGCAACCAGCGTGATCGGTGTGCAAGACACTGAAAGCGCCTGGGGCCCGGCACAGGGCTACCTGGCCAAGCGCACCGCCGCCGGCACCAAGACCGACACCGCGCTGGTCGAAGCACCGCGTTCGATTTCGGTCGTCACTCGTGAGCAGATGGACGACCGCAACGTGCACACCCTCGATGATGCCGTGCGCTACTTGCCAGGCATCACCGCCAGCAGCTTCGGCAGCGACACCCGCTCCGACTGGTTGCGCGTGCGTGGTTTCGAACCGACTCAATTCCTCGACGGCCTACCACTGCCAAAAGGTGTGTACGCCAACCCGAAACAGGAAACCTGGAACCTCGACCGCCTGGCGCTGCTGCGCGGCCCGGCCTCGTCCGTGTATGGCCAGACCCCGCCGGGCGGCCTGCTGGACATGGTCAGCCGTCGCCCAAGCGCCGAAGCCAGCAGCGAAGTCCAACTGCAGTACGGCAGCGACAACCATCGCCAGATCAACTTCGCCAGCACCGGCAAGATCGACGACGAAGGCCAGTTTCTGTACAGCCTCAGCGGCGTGCTGCGCGACGGCGGCACTCCGATCGACCACATCGATGACAAGCGCTACAACATTGCGCCGAGCCTGACCTGGAACATCGACGAAGACACCAGGTTCACCCTGCTCACGCAGTTCACCCGTGACGATACCGGTATCACCAGTCAGTTCTATCCGATCCAGGGCACCAAGATCGACATGCCATTCGGCGAGATCTCCCACCACAAGAACCTGGGTGATCCGAACTATGACTTCTATGACCGCACCTACTACGCGCTGGGTTACGCCTTCGAACACCGCCTGAACGATGTCTGGCAGTTCCGGCAGAACCTGCGCTACACCAGGTCGGAGCTGTCGTTCCAGGCCGTGACCGTCAACAGCTACAACCCTGACTTTGCTAACCTCGGCTTTGTCGTCGACGATCAAGGCAACACCGGCCGTGGCACCACCAATGTCGACGAAGACATCACCCAATTCGCCGTGGACAACAACTTCCAGGGCGACTTCGTCACCGGCGACGTCAGTCACACCTTGCTGATCGGCCTGGACCACCAGCGCAACACCACCAACTACCTCTCGATCTTCGGCACCGCGCCGGGCATCAACGTCAACGACCCGATCTATGGTTTGCCGATCACCCGTCCGGCACGCTCCACGGCGTTCTACGACTACGAGCAGAAGACCCAGCAGACCGGCCTGTACCTCCAGGACCAGATGGCCATCGACCAATGGCGCCTGACCCTCGGCGGTCGTGAAGACTGGGTCCACACCGGCACCACGTTCTTCAACAAAGGCGATGCCACCAACACCGAGCGCGACAAGAACTTCAGCGGCAATGCGGCAATCAGCTACGTGTTCGACTCGGGCTTCGTGCCATACCTGTCCTACGCCGAGTCGTTCCAGCCGACCAGCAATGCCGTCGCCTCACCGACCGAGTCGTTCAAGCCGACCGAAGGCAAGCAATGGGAACTGGGTATCAAGTACCAGCCACCGGGCAGTAACACCCTGCTGACGGCGGCGGTATATGACCTGACCCAGAAAAACGTTTCCGTCACCCACAATGTGGGCAACGTGACAGTCACCAGCCAGACCGGCGAAGTGAAAGTCAAAGGCCTGGAGCTGGAAGCCGTTTCCGACGTGACTGAAAACCTCAAGATCACCGCTGCCTACACTCTGGCCAAATCCGAAGTGCAAGAAGGCATTTACAAGGGCAATCGCCTGCAACTGATGCCTAACCAGCAAGCGTCGGTGTGGGGCGACTACACCTGGCACAACGGCGTGCTGGATGGCTTCGGCATCGGCGCTGGCGCGCGCTATACCGGCAATACCTATGGCGATCAGGCCAACACCTGGCTGGGCAAAGCCGGTGCTTACACGGTGTTCGACGCGGTGGTTCACTACGACCTCGGTCGCCTGGACAACAGCCTCAAAGGCGCTTCGCTGGCCGTTAACGCAACCAACCTGTTCGACAAGGACTACATCTCGACTTGCGACAGCTTCTACTGCTACTACGGCGACCAGCGCAGTGTCGTCGCCAGTGCAACCTACAAGTGGTAACGCGTTGAGCTGACACGCCCAATGATCAGGCCGTCCTTCGTGGACGGCTTTGGTTTTTCTGAAGGCCAAGAAATGAAAAGTAAAACAATTCGCCGCTGGTCCGCTGTTCATACCTGGACCAGCCTGATTTGTACGGTGTTCCTCTTGCTGCTGGCACTGACCGGCCTGCCGTTGATCTTTCACCACGAGATTGACCACTTGTTGGGCGATGCGCCTGAAGTGAAGGAAATGCCGGCGGACACTCCGCACCTGAATTTGCAGCAGTTGGTGCAGGCCGCCGAGCAACATCGCCCCTACGAAGTCCTGCAGTATTTTGGCTTCGAAGATGATGAGCCCAACACCGTGCTGACCATCATGGCCGCGACCGCGGGCACCGAGCCGAACTCGTCCCACACCTTCATGCTCGACGCCCGTACCGGCGAAGCGCTGGAGACGCCATCGGCCAACGGCGGCTTCATGCTGACCATGCTGCGCCTGCACGTGGACATGTTCGCCGGTTTGCCGGGCAAATTGCTGCTGGCGTTCATGGGGATTCTGTTCGTGTTGGCGATCGTTTCCGGCACGGTGTTGTATTTGCCGTTCATGCGCCGCTTGAAATTCGCCACCGTGCGCCAGGACAAATCCACGCGCCTGCGCTGGCTCGACCTGCATAACCTGATCGGCGTGGTGACGTTGACCTGGGCCCTGGTGGTCGGCGTGACGGGCGTGATCAGTGCCTGCGCCGACCTGATCATTGCCGCCTGGCGCAACGACAGCCTGAGCGCGATGGTCGCGCCGTACCGCGATGCGCCACCGCTGACGCAACGGGCGCCGGCCACCCATCTGCTCGACATCGCCAGGGACGTTGCGCCGGGCATGCAGCCGGACTTCATCGCCTTTCCCGGCACGCGATTCTCCAGCGAGCACCATTACGCAGTGTTCATGAAAGGCAGCACGCACCTGACCTCGCACCTGCTGACGCCGGTACTGATCGACGCCAGCACCCTGCAAGTCACTGCCGTGGCCGAACGACCGTGGTACATGGACGCCATGGGCATGTCGCAGCCACTGCACTTCGGCGACTACGGAGGCATGCCGATGAAGATCCTCTGGGCGACCCTGGATGTGCTGACCATCATCGTGCTCGGCAGCGGTGTTTATCTGTGGGTGGTGCGGCGCAAGACTGTAAAACCCGTGGCGGAAAAAGCGGAGAGCGTGGCATGAAGCCCCGGCAGTCGAACTTCTGGAAAGTGTTTGCCATTCCGACCGTCATCGCAGTGCTCAGCGCGGCAGGGTTGTTTGCCGCGTTGCTCGGGGATGGTGTTTGGGATTCGTTGAGCTGGTTGGGTTTGGGCATCCCCGCAGCACTTGCCCTGCGCGGCCTCCTGCAACGCCGCTCCTACAAGGGTGTTTGCCATCTTGAGCTATCGCTCCAACGCGCTATGCTGCCCGACACTGCCACCGATCGAGACGCTGCCATGTCTGCCCCGAGCATGACCCTGTACCACAACCCGCTCTCTCCCTTCGTTCGCAAAGTCATGGTGCTGCTGCACGAAACCGGTCAACAGGACCGCGTGGCGTTGCAGACCAGCGTACTCACCCCGGTCAACCCGGACCTCACGCTGATCGAAGATAATCCCCTGGGTAAGATCCCGGCGCTGCGCCTGGCCGATGGCAACATCATCCATGACAGCCGGGTCATCCTCGATTACCTCGATCAGCAGCACGTCGGCAACCCGCTGATCCCCCGCGAAGGCTCGGCCCGCTGGCGGCGCCTGACCCTCGCTTCGCTGGCCGACGGGATCATGGACGCGGCCGTGCTGGTGCGCTACGAAGTCGCCCTGCGCGCCCCGGAAAAACACTGGGACGAATGGCTCGACGGCCAGCGCGACAAAATCCGCCGCGCCCTGGCATTGCTGGAAAAGGACGCGATTGCCGAGCTGACCTGCCACTTCGACGTGGCCGCGATCAGCGTGGCCTGTGCACTGGGTTACCTGGACTTGCGCCATCCGGATCTGGACTGGCGCACGGCGAATCCGCAACTGGCGGCGTGGTATTTCGAGGTGAGCCAGCGGCCTTCGATGATTGCGACGATGCCGAAGGTTTAAGCCTGCAAAAGATCAGCAATCCGGCTTGTCGGCCGTAAACCGCCGAGCCGGATTCACCGCCGCCCCGAACTCACGCAACGCCTTGGCGCCAATCAGCAACGGGTAGTTGAAGCTGCTGCGGTCGGTGAGGTTGACCTCCACGGTGCGCTTGACGTTGCCCAGACACAGTTCCAGATCGACCACCGGACGCTTGGTCGGCGCGACGACTTCGCGGTCCTCTTCGTCCTCTTCGGAACGGGTCTTGATCTTGCTGACGCGCGCGACCTTGTGTTCGTAGACCTGGTTGCTCGCGTCCTTGGTGCCGAGGCGGAAACGCACCCAGTCTTCACCGTCACGCTTGAAGGTTTCGATGTCCTTGGCCGACAGCGACGCAGTCAGGGCGCCGGTGTCCATTTTGGCCTTGAGAACCTGCCCGCCGATTTCCGGCAGGGCAATGTATTCGTAACGCCCGTACAGGGTCGGCTCGGCGGCCATGACCGGCAGGGCGATGAGGGAGAGCACTGCAAGGAGGGATTTCACGTAATGGGTTTCCATGAGAGTGAGCAGTCGGATTTTAGACCGTCGTTCGCTTGATCGTTCCCACAACGTTACCGACCCGAAAGTGAAACATTCGTCAGCACCGATTTGGCCTGCCGCCCGAAGCTGCTTATCATGGCGCGCCCAACCGCTTCCACGAGTGACTTATGCGCCGCCTGCTCACCGGCTGTTTCGTGACCCTGCTGCTTGTGCTCAACACCCTGGTCCTGATCGGGCCACTGCTGGTGTTTGCCCTGCTCAAGCTGGTCCTGCCTGGCCGTTTTCGCGATTACGCCTCATGGGTGGTGATGTGGATCGCCGAGACCTGGTCCGAGATCGACAAGCTGATTTTCCGCCTGTACATCCCCACCCAATGGGACATCCGCGGCGGTGACGATCTGCGCCGTGATACCTCGTACCTGGTGATCAGCAACCATCAATCCTGGGTCGACATCCCGGCGCTGATCCAGACGCTGAACCGACGCACACCGTTCTTCAAATTCTTCCTCAAGAAAGAACTGATCTGGGTGCCCTTCCTGGGCCTGGCGTGGTGGGCGCTGGATTACCCGTTCATGAAGCGCTACAGCAAGGCATTCCTGGCCAAACACCCGGAACTGGCGGGCAAGGATCTGGAAATCACCAAACAGGCCTGCGAGCTGTTCAAGCGCCAACCGGTAACCGTGGTCAATTATCTGGAAGGCACGCGGTTCACGTCGGCCAAACGCGCTCGACAGCAATCACCGTTCAACTACCTGCTCAAGCCAAAGGCTGGCGGCGTGGCGTTTGTACTGGCGGCAATGGGCGAACAGCTGGATGCGATTCTCGATGTGACGGTGGTTTACCCGCAGCAGAAGATTCCGGGGTTCTGGGACTTGATCAGCGGCGATGTGCCAAGGGTCATCATCGATATCCAGACCCGCGATCTCGACCCGGCGCTGTGGCAGGGCGACTACGAAAACGATCCACTGTTTCGCGAGAAGGTCCAGAACTGGGTCAACCAGCTCTGGATCGAGAAGGATCAGCGCATCGACGCCTTGCGCGCCGGGCACCGCTGAATCAGCTACCGGTGCCGGCACCCCAGATCCCGCCCAGGCTGCTCAGCAGCGAACCGCCGACGCCCTGCTGGCCGAGGTACTGCAGGAGCACCGGGGTAAACAGGCCGATCATGCCGCTGTCCATGCCCAGGGCGCTGAAGGCGTTGTTCAGGTCGTTGGTGTCCTTGACGTTACCCAGGGCATTGTCCAGCCCTGCCGCTTTGCCGCTGGAGCCGAGCAGACCGGCCAGCGCACCCAACTCGCCGCCGCCCGAGAGCATGTCGATGCCTGGCACGCTTTTGGCCAGTTCCGAGTAGTCGGTCGAACTTAACTGGTTCTTCGCCAGCCCCAGCATCGCCCCGGCACCGCCGATGGCTTGCTGTGGGGTGATGTTCAATTGAGTGAGCGTGCTCAGCAAGTCGGCTGTCTGCGGTGTGGGTGCGGCAGTCGCTGCCACGTCACCGCCCTTGATGCCCGAAATCGCATTGGCCGCATCGTTCAGGCTGAACTGTGCAAAGGCCGGACTGGCGGACAGTGCCAACAGCGAAGCCAATGCAATGCCGCGTGAAATCTTCATCCAGACATCCTCTTGTGCCATGAAACCATCCGAAAACCGGCGGTAAAACTGCCGGTTTGACCAGGCATCCTCAATCATGTTCCTTGCCGCGCATCCACTTTTACCCCGGTCACGTATAAGAAACGTGAATCCCTGGATGTCGCGCGATGAATAAGGCGTCAACGCAACCTATCAATACTGATAGTACCTGCCGCAGTCCAGCTCCCCCAACATGACGGCTCAAACCCGTGTAAAGGAGTACATCATGATACGTAAAACACTCGCGGCAAGTGCCGTACTACTGTCAGTATTCACAGCCAACGCTTTGGCGGCAACCACTATGTGTCCGTCAGCTGCAAGCATCAAACAAAAACAGGAGGAACAAGGCTACAGCTATACCGCCCCCGGTCCGAACGGACGCGTCTGGGTAGGCGAAAACCCCTATGCCAGCGAGGGAGATCTTAAAACCTTCGTATTCACCGGAGCGCTCTACCGGACCGTCAGTTCCGAAGGTAATACGGATGTAGTTTCGTGTGATTACGAGGGTGACGACTGGTTCGCGTTTGCCAGGATGACGTTGTACTCCTTCAGGGAGTGGACCCCCGTCAAGGGCACAAAATGGGAGGCGCAACCCATTAAAGAAAAGGCCGGTGCTTCCAACAAAGCCAAGTCCGCTGAACACTGCGATTCACGGGTCGAAAAGGAATGTGAGTTCAACTACAGAGTCCTGACCATGCCACCAACAGGCCATTGAACACAAAAAAGGGCGACCTCGGTCGCCTTTTTTAGGTTCTTCACGGATTACCGGGAAAGACACTCTTTATCTTCATGAAAAAGAATTCGCTGTCCCGGTAACCGTACGCCATCCGCTTGATGACCTTGATTCGATTGTTGATGCCTTCCAACTGGCCCTTATGCATTGTCCAGCTCTGCAACTTTGCCGCTGGAGCCTGCGGCACTATCAGATCTGCTAGTAGGCGGCGCTGTTCGAATGCGCCACAGTAAAACCCTGGATCGACAAACTCATTCAGGAACCCGGCCATGCTCCCCAATCGAGAAACGCTGCTCTGCCGCTACCGTTACGACTCGCTGGATCGTCTGGTTGATTGCACTCCCTCTGCGCAGGCCCCCACCCGACGCTTTTACCTGAAAGATCGCCTGGCCACCGAGATTCACGACGCGGTGCAGTATTCGATCATGCAGCACGACGATCAACTGCTGGCTCAGCAGCAGCGTCAGAGTGGGGTCGTGGAAGCGCACTTGCTTGCCACTGATCAACAGCGTTCGGTATTGAATGTACTTGATGTCGCTCGGCCACATCCCATTGCCTACTCACCCTATGGTCATCGCCCTGCGGAAAGCGGCTTACTCAGCCTGCTCGGCTTCAACGGCGAACGGCCGGATCCGGTGACGGGGGGTTATTTGTTGGGTAATGGCTATCGAGCGTTTAACCCTGGGTTGATGCGGTTTAATAGCCCGGATAGTTGGAGCCCGTTTGGGGAGGGTGGGTTGAATGCGTATGCGTATTGTGTCGGGGATCCGGTAAACCGGGTGGAGCTGGATGGACATTGGTCGATGATGGGCGCTTTCAAGTCCATTTTCAGAAACATTGGGTTCAGAACGTCGAATCGTGCAACGAAACCAGTCATTCAAAATGGAACTATGGAAAACGTTCGTGCTTTGTTCGATGACGTAATGCGCTTCGATACCGTTTACGAAGGTAGAAAACAACTGAATATAGAAGCCCACGGCAGCAAATCATCAATACTTAATAAATCAAGCATCTCAAGCAACAAAACACAACTAAGTCCCAAACAAATTTCAGAACAACTCAAACAATCAAAAGTAAACCTTCTAGAATATGAAAACATCCACCTCATTGTATGTTATACCGGGGACAATGGTGGAAGTTCATTTGCAGCACGTCTAGCAAGAGTCACTGGAAAACCAGTAGACGCTTATCTTGGGGAGGCCCACATTTCTAGAGCTCGAAGTCCATTACATGAATATGAGTCTCGTAAGCGCACTAACGAAGTGGCAGATTCATTGGATACGGTATTCAAGGGTAAAAATTTTGCTAGAAATCTTTCGGATTTGGGAACTGCCATTCGATACAACCCATAGACCAATCAAAACTGAATGTAATAGGGCGACTCAACGCCGCCCTATTATTTTCAATGTGATTACGCCGCACTAAACATCTTATGCGGATCAATCACAAACTTCTTCGGCACGCCCGCATCGAACTCGCCATAACCCTGCGGAGCCTGATCCAGGCTGATCACCTGAACGCCCACCACTTCGGCGATGTTGATACGGTCCCACATGATCGCCTGCATCAGTTGGCGGTTGTACTTCATTACCGGGGTCTGGCCGGTGTGGAAGCTGTGGGATTTGGCCCAGCCCAGACCGAAGCGGATGCTCAGGCTACCCATTTTCGCGGCAGCGTCGACAGCACCCGGGTCTTCGGTCACGTAGAGGCCGGGGATGCCGATCTTGCCTGCCACACGCACCACGCCCATCAGCGAGTTGAGCACAGTGGCCGGGGCTTCGTGTTTCACGCCGGCATGGCCGTGGCCGCGGGCTTCGAAACCTACGGCGTCGACGGCGCAATCCACTTCTGGTTCACCGAGCAGTGCGGCGATCTGTTCGTGCAGCGGCGTTTCCAGGGACAGGTCGGCGATTTCGAAGCCCTGGGCCTTGGCATGAGCCAGGCGAACGGTGTTGACGTCGCCGACAATCACCACCGCCGCACCCAACAGACGGGCCGAAGCGGCTGCAGCCAGGCCAACCGGACCGGCACCAGCGATGTACACGGTGCTGCCCGGGCCAACGCCAGCGGTCACGGCACCGTGATAGCCGGTTGGCAGAATGTCGGAGAGGCAGGTCAGGTCGCGGATTTTTTCCATGGCCCGGTCGCGATCCGGCAGTTTCAGCAGATTGAAATCGGCGTACGGCACCATGGCGTATTCGGCCTGGCCACCGGTCCAGTCGCCCATGTCGACATAACCATAAGCGCCACCGGGACGCGCCGGGTTGACGCTCAGGCACACGCCGGTGTGCATTTCTTTGCAGGAGCGGCAGCGCCCGCAAGCCACGTTGAACGGTACGGACACCAAGTCGCCGATATTCAGGTTCTCGACGTCGCTGCCCTTCTCGATCACTTCACCGGTGATCTCATGGCCCAGCACCAGGCCGGTTTGCGCCGTGGTACGCCCGCGCACCATGTGCTGGTCGGAACCACAGATGTTAGTGGACACCACACGCAGGATGACAGCGTGTTCAATCTTCCTGCCGCGCGGGTCCTGCATTTTCGGATAGTCAATACTCTGCACTTCGACCTTGCCAGCGCCGAGATACACCACACCACGATTACCAGACATGCTTTCACCTCGCTGTTGTTTTTATGGAACCGCGTTGCCCAGGCAGGCAGCGCGTTAAGTGCTCGGGAATTCAAAAGATCGCAGCCTTCGGCAGCTCCTACATTGATTGCATACCCCTGTAGGAGCTGCCGAAGGCTGCGATCTTTTCAGGCAGTAAAAAACGCTAGAGAACAACCGTTCTGTTCGCGTTCAAAAACACTCTTCTCTCGATGTGATACCCAACGGCCCTGGCCAGCGTCAGCCCTTCGATATCCCGCCCCTTGGCGATCAGGTCTTCCGGGTAATGGCTGTGGTCCACTGCCTCGACGCCCTGGGCAATGATCGGGCCTTCATCGAGGTCGTTGTTGATGTAATGCGCCGTGGCGCCCACCAGTTTCACGCCCTTGTTGTAGGCCTGGTGATAAGGCTTGGCGCCCTTGAACCCGGGCAGCAGGGAGTGGTGGATATTGATCGCCTTGCCATCGAGCTTGCGGCACAGCTCCGGCGACAGTACTTGCATGTAGCGCGCAAGGATCACCAGCTCCGCACCGGACTCTTCGATGACCTGCCACACCTGACGCTCTTGGGACGGCTTGTCGTTCGGATCCAGCGGGAAGTGGTAGTACGGAATCTGGTGCCAGTCGGCCAGCGGCTTGAGGTCCGGGTGGTTGGAGACCACGGCAGCGACGTCCATCGACAACTGGCCGATGCGTTGGCGATAGAGCAAGTCGTTGAGGCAGTGATCGGCCTTGGAAACCATGATCACCACTTTCGGTCGGTAGTTCGGCGCGACCAGTTCGAAGATCATGCCGAAGGCTTCACCACGCTCGGCCAGGCCCGCGCGGAACGACTGCTCGTCGAAGCCATCGGGTTGGCGAAATTCCACACGAATGAAGAAACGGCCCGAGAGCCGGTCATCGAAGGAGTGGTGCTCGGTGACGTAGCAGCCCTGCTCGAACAGAAAGCGGGTCACCGCGTCCACGGTGCCGAGCACGCTGGGGCAGTCGGCGGTCAGAATCCATGTGTCTGGGGCGCGGCTCATAGCAGTGACTCCCTTGAAAACGGTAGATGCCTCCTGTAGGAGCGAGCTTGCTCGCGAAGGACTTCAGGACGACGCGTTAAATCAGGAAGCACGCGTTATCGTTGACGTTTTTCGCGAGCAAGCTCGCTCCTACAGTTGATCGCTGATCAAGCCTGAACGCTCAGCCCGTACTCGGCAGAAGCATCCTGCAACCACAGCCACCAGTAATCCGAGAAGCTGCGACGAATCAACAGTTCCCAAGTGTCCTCAGCGGTGTGACGGATCATCAGTTGCGACTTGGCGAACACCGTGCCGACAGCTTTGCCTACCGGGAAGTTGTTCGGGTGCACGTCGTAGCTGGTGGACTTCATCAGCACCTGGCGCACGTTCGGGCCGCTCAGTTCGAGGACTTGCTGGCCACCGCTGACGTTGACGATTGCAATGTGCAGATCGCCAAGCGCTTTGCGGAGCTTTTGCTCGGCGGCCAATTCTTCGCCGGTCGGCACGATCAGCAGCCACTCATCCGGCCCCATCCATTGCAGGCTGGTTTCGCCTTTGACGATGACGCTCAGCGCGCCCGGCAACTCGATGCCAAGGGCCTTGTGCACGCCCGCGGCAAACGCGGCATCGTGGCCATCGCCACGAATGGTCAAGTGGCCGAGGAGTTTTTTCTCACGCACGGTCACGCCGGCGTTCTTGCGACCCTTGCCCACCAGGCTGGCGAGGTCGGCGTGATGCAGCGACGACTCGGCCTTGGCCCCGGAGGTTGGGCGTTGTTGGTAAACATTGGCTGCGGTCATAAAGCACCTGTGTTGAATTTTGTTGGTTCCGGCCCTTGTGGTGGCGCTTCTGCCGCCATCGCGAGCAAGCTCGCTCCCACAGTGGACTGATGCCTGACACAAATTTTTCTGGCGACTTCAATCCTGTGGGAGCGAGCTTGCTCGCGATGGCGGCAGCTCACACTCCACAGGACCCGAAGCCTTTACACGTTCTGGCGTTCGCCCTTCGGATCGAAGAACACCGAAGAAACGATTTCCGCCTCGATCACGCTGCCATCCGCCAGCGGTGCGAACACGCGCTCGCCCATGCGGTTCAGGCCGCCCTTGACCACGCCCATGGCGAACGAATAGCCCAGGGAGTTGTGCAGGTAACTGGAGGTCACGTGACCAACCATGGTCATCGGGATCGCCTGCTTGGTGTTGAACACCAGCTGCGCGCCTTCCGGCAGCCATTTGTTCGGATCGATCGGCTTGAGGCCAACCAGTTGCTTGCGCTGATCACGCACGCAATCTTCACGGTTCATGCCGCGCCAGCCGATCCACGAGAACGGTTTGGTGCGACCGACACACCAGCCCATGTTCAGGTCGTCCGGGGTCATCGAGCTGTCAGTGTCCTGGCCGACGATGATGAAGCCCTTCTCGGCCCGCAGCACGTGCATGGTTTCGGTGCCATATGGCGTCAGGTTGTACTTCTTGCCGGCATCGACGATTTTTTCCAGCACACCCATGGCGTAGTCGGCTTGCACGTTGACTTCGTACGACAGTTCACCGGTAAACGAAATCCGGAACACCCGCGCCGGCACACCACCGACCAGACCTTCTTTCCAGGTCATGAACGGGAAGGCTTCGTTGCTCAGGTCGATGTCGGTGACTTCAGCGAGCAGCTTGCGGCTGTTCGGCCCGGACAGGGTCATGGTTGCCCAATGGTCGGTGACGGAGGTGAAGTACACCTTCATGTCCGGCCATTCAGTCTGGTGGTACAGCTCCAGCCACTGAAGTACGCGAGCCGCGCCGCCGGTGGTGGTGGTCATGACGAAATGGTTATCGGCCAGGCAAGCGGTCACGCCGTCGTCGAACACCATGCCGTCTTCTTTGCACATCAGGCCATAACGCGCCTTGCCCACGTCGAGCTTGGTCCAGGCGTTGGTGTAGACGCGGTTGAGGAACTCGCGCGTATCCGGGCCCTGGATATCGATCTTGCCCAGGGTCGAAGCGTCGAGCAGGCCGACGCTGTCGCGCACGGCTTTGCACTCACGCTTCACTGCAGCGTGCAGGTCTTCACCGGATTTCGGGAAGTACCACGGACGTTTCCACTGGCCGACGTCTTCGAACTCGGCGCCGTTCTTCAGGTGCCACTGATGCAGAGCGGTGTAGCGTACCGGCTCGAAGATGTGCCCACAGTGACGACCGGCCACGGCGCCAAAGGTCACCGGCGTGTAGTTCGGACGGAACATGGTGGTGCCCATCTGCGGGATGGTCACGTTCAGCGAGCGGGCAGCGATGGCCAGGCCGTTGACGTTGCCGAGCTTGCCCTGATCGGTGCCGAAGCCCAGCGCGGTGTAGCGCTTGACGTGCTCGACCGACTCGAAGCCTTCACGGGTCGCCAGTTCGATGGCGGCGGCTGTGACGTCGTTTTGCAGGTCGACGAATTGCTTCGGCGCCCGTGCGGTGTTCTTTTCATGGGGCACCTGGAACAGCGCCAGGGTCGGCTCTTCGAGACGGCTCAGGGCTTTCGGCAGTACGCCTTCGACGGTCTGGAACCCGGCTTCAGCGGCGGCGCGGGCGCCTCCTTCAAAACCGTCGGCCAGAGAATCGCCAAGGCCGTAGACGCCGTTGATGCCACCGACACACACGCGTTTCTGCGGCGCTTCACCCGGTACGAAACCGAGGATGTCTTCGCGCCAGATCGGCTTGCCACCCAGGTGCGAAGCCAGGTGAACCACCGGGCTGTAGCCACCGGAACTGGCCACCACGTCGCATTCAAGCCATTCGCCAGGGCTGGTCACGGTGTGGGCTTTGACATCGATGGCGGCCACACGGGCAGCGGTCACGCGCTTGCTGCCACGGGCCTCGATCACGGCGCTGCCGGTGAGAATGCGGATACCTTTGGCACGTGCTTCTTCCACCAGCGCGCCACGCGGGTTGCTGCGGGCATCGGCGATGGCCACCACTTGCAGGCTGGCATCGAGCCAATCCAGGGCAACGCGGTAGGCGTGGTCGTTGTTGGTCGACAGCACCAGCTTCTTGCCCGGTGCCACGCCGTAACGGCGCACGTAGGTCGAGATGGCGCCGGCGAGCATGTTGCCCGGCACGTCATTGTTGCCGTAGACCAGTGGACGCTCGTGAGCACCGGTCGCCAGCACCACGCGAGTGGCGCGGACCCGGTGGATGCGCTGACGCACCTGGCCAATCGGTGCGCGGTCGCCGAGGTGATCGGTCAGGCGCTCGTGAATGGTCAGGAAGTTGTGGTCGTGGTAGCCGTTGACGGTGGCGCGCGGCAACAGCAGCACGTCCGGGGTGTTCTTCAGCTCGTCGATGACGCTGGCGACCCACTCGGTCGCAGGCTTGCCGTCGAGGCTTTCGCGGGAATCGAGCAGGCTGCCGCCGAACTCTTCCTGCTCATCGGCGAGGATCACACGGGCACCGCTGCGCGCAGCCGCCAGTGCTGCCGCCAGGCCAGCAGGGCCAGCGCCAACGATCAGCACGTCGCAGTGCTGGTTCATGTAGTCGTAGGTGTCCGGATCGTTCTCGGTCGGCGAGCGGCCAAGGCCGGCGGCTTTGCGGATGTACTTCTCGTAAGTCATCCAGAACGATTGCGGGTACATGAAGGTTTTGTAGTAGAAGCCCGGTGGCATCAGCTTGCCGCCGACCTTGCCGAGAATCCCCATCATGTCGTTGTTCACGCTCGGCCAGCCGTTGGTGCTGGTGGCGACCAGGCCTTGATACAGCGCCTGTTGTGTGGCGCGCACGTTCGGGATCTGCGTGGCTTCGGTGGCGCCGATCTGCAGCACCGCGTTCGGCTCTTCAGCACCGGCGGCGAAGATGCCGCGCGGACGGGAATACTTGAAGCTGCGACCGATGATGTCGACGCCGTTGGCCAGCAGTGCAGCGGCCAGGGAATCGCCTTCGAAGCCTTTGTAGTTCTGGCCGTTGAAGGTGAAGCTCAAGACTTTGTTGCGGTCGATCCGTCCGCCGTTGGACAGGCGATTGATCTGGCTCATACCTTCTCTCCCAGAGCCGTGCTGGCCGCTTTCGGGCTATCGGTCTTGTCGGTGAATTGTGGCTTGGTGCCGATCTTGTAGGTTTCGAGAATCTCGTAGGTCACGGTGTCGCGGGTGGCGTTGAAGTACTGACGGCAACCGGCGACGTGATCCCACAGCTCGTGGTGCAGACCGCGCGGGTTATCGCGGAAGAACATGTAGTCGCCCCACTCCTCGTCGGTGCAGGTGTTCGGATCCAGTGGACGCGGGATGTGCGCCTGGCCGGATGCATGGAATTCCTCTTCGGAGCGCAGTTCGCCGCAGTGAGGACAGAAGATATGCAACATGGGGATTTCTCCTGTTAGTGGGCAACCGCAGCAGCGCCGTGTTCATCGATCAACGCACCGTTGTGGAAACGGTCGATGGAGAAAGGTGCGGCCAATGGGTGCATTTCACCCTTGGCCAGGCTCGCGGCAAACACGTTGCCCGAGCCAGGTGTGGCCTTGAAGCCGCCGGTGCCCCAACCGCAGTTGAAGAACATGTTCGGTACCGGGGTTTTCGAAATGATCGGGCAGGCATCCGGCGTGGTGTCGACGATGCCGCCCCACTGACGGTTCATGCGTACACGCGACAGCACCGGGAACATCTCGACGATGGCCTGGACGGTGTGTTCGATCACAGGGTAAGAACCGCGCTGGCCGTAGCCGTTGTAACCGTCGATACCGGCGCCGATCACCAGGTCGCCCTTGTCGGACTGGCTGATGTAACCATGTACGGCGTTGGACATGATCACGCTGTCGATAATCGGCTTGATCGGCTCGGACACCAGCGCTTGCAGCGGGTGCGATTCGATCGGCAGACGGAAACCGGCGAGTTTGGCCATGTGCCCGGAGTTACCGGCGGTGACCACACCGACGCGCTTGGCGCCGATGAAGCCCTTGTTGGTTTCAACACCGATGCACACGCCGTTTTCCTTGCGGAAACCGATCACTTCGGTCTGCTGGATCAGGTCCACGCCGAGGGCGTCGGCGGCACGGGCAAAGCCCCAGGCCACGGCATCGTGACGGGCCACGCCGCCGCGACGCTGGACAGTGGCGCCCATCACCGGGTAGCGAGTGTTCTTGGAGCAGTCGAGGTACGGAATCTCGTCGGCGACCTGTTTGGCATCGAGCAGTTCACCGTCCACGCCGTTGAGGCGGTTGGCGCTGACCCGACGCTCGGAATCACGGATGTCCTGCAGGGTGTGGCACAGGTTGTAGACGCCGCGCTGGGAGAACATCACGTTGTAGTTCAGGTCCTGGGACAGGCCTTCCCACAGTTTCATCGCGTGTTCGTACAGGTGCGCCGACTCGTCCCACAGGTAGTTGGAGCGAACGATGGTGGTGTTGCGCGCGGTGTTACCGCCGCCCAGCCAGCCTTTCTCGACCACGGCCACGTTGGTGATGCCGTGTTCCTTGGCCAGGTAGTAGGCCGTTGCGAGACCATGCCCGCCACCACCGACGATGACCACGTCGTAGACCTTTTTAGGGGTCGGCGTGCGCCACATTTTCTGCCAGTTTTCATGATGGCTGAGAGAGTGTTTGAAGAGGCCGAAGCCCGAGTAGCGTTGCATAGTCATTTACTCCAATACCGCACTCAGCGATAAACCGGGAAGTCCGCGCACAGGGCTGCCACTTGCTCGGCGACATTGGCCTCGACATCGGCGTCGCCGAGGTTGTCGAGGATGTCGCAGATCCAGCCGGCCAGCGTGACGCACTGGGTCACCTTGAAGCCGCGAGTGGTGACCGCCGGGGTGCCGATGCGCAGGCCGGAGGTCACGAACGGCGACTGTGGATCGTTCGGGACAGCGTTCTTGTTCACAGTGATGTGGGCGCGACCGAGTGCTGCATCCGCCTCTTTGCCGGTCAGGCCCTGACGGATCAGGCTGACCAGGAACAGATGGTTGTCGGTACCGCCGGACACTACATCGTAGCCGCGTTTGATAAACACGCCGGCCATGGCCTGGGCGTTGTCGATCACTTGTTGCTGGTAAACCTTGAAGCCAGGCTCCAGCGCTTCCTTGAAGCACACTGCCTTACCGGCGATCACGTGCATCAGCGGGCCGCCCTGGGCACCCGGGAAAACCGCCGCGTTGAGCTTCTTCTCGATTTCTTCGTTGGACTTGGCCAGGATCAGGCCGCCACGCGGACCGCGCAGGGTCTTGTGGGTAGTGGTGGTGACCACATCGGCGTAAGGCAGTGGGTTCGGGTACAGGCCGGCAGCGACCAGACCGGCAACGTGGGCCATGTCGACGAACAGCAGTGCACCAACCTTGTCGGCGATCTGACGGAAGCGCGGGAAGTCGAGGGTCTTGGAGTAGGCCGAGAAGCCGGCAACGATCATCTTCGGCTTGCACTCGACGGCCAGGCGCTCGACTTCGTCGTAATCGATCAGACCGGTTTTGGTGTCGATGCCGTACTGCACGGCGTTGTACAGCTTGCCCGAGGACGACACCTTGGCGCCGTGGGTCAGGTGACCGCCGTGGGCCAGGCTCATGCCGAGGATGGTGTCACCGGCTTGCAGCAGGGCCAGGTACACGGCGCTGTTGGCCGAGGAACCGGAGTGTGGCTGGACGTTGGCATAATCGGCGCCGAACAGTTGCTTGGCGCGCTCGATGGCCAGGGCTTCAACCTTGTCGACGTGTTCGCAACCACCGTAGTAGCGCTTGCCCGGATAGCCTTCGGCGTATTTGTTGGTCAGGCCGCTGCCTTGCGCTTGCATCACGCGCTTGCTGGTGTAGTTCTCCGACGCGATCAGCTCGATGTGATCTTCCTGACGTTGCTCCTCGGCATTCATCGCCGCCAGCAGTGCATCGTCGTAACCCTGGATCTGGTCTTGCTTGCTGAACATCGCGTCTCTCCCAGCGGCGGCGGTGCGCCATTCGTCTCGGTGAGGCACTGGTTTTTCGGCAGTGCCCTTTGATAGCGATGGTATGACTGGCTTGGAGTCGTCAAATGCCTACGGGCGCCACGCAAAGGTGCGTTTACGACATGGACTGCCATACGGAGTTACGCATGCCTCTGTAGGAGCTGCCGCAGGCTGCGATCTTTTGGCGTCAGCGCCGGCGCCAGAAGGTCAAGATCAAAAGATCGCAGCCTGCGGCAGCTCCTACAGGGTCAGGTGATAGCCTGTCGCACAGCGAGCAACAGCAGGAAATGCACGGGATACAGCGCATACGCCCAACGTCGAATGGGCGGTGGTTTTACGTCATGGGCATGTCGCAACAAGAACACTCCGAGCCATGGCGCAATCAGACAAGTGGCGACTGCCGCCATCGCCACGTGATTGCCCAATCGAACAGAGTAATACAGCACCTGCCACTGATTGCCCGCCAGGCACACCAACCCCGCCAACAGCGCGAAGTACCAGGGCCGTTGCAGTACCAGCAGCATCGCCAGCGGCAACAGCACGCCAAAGAACCCGAACATCAATCGCTGGGAGAAAAACCCTGCCAGCAGTACCGCGCCGACGGCCAGCAGTCGCGATGCAAGCACCGGCTGCTGCCAGCCACGAACCACTAGCAAGCCCAGGGCAAGGGTGGGCAGCACATTCAAGGTGTCGGGATCGGGAATGAACATTCGGTAAGGAATTTCACTCACCGCGCTAAACAGCAGCAACCACCCCAGATAGCGCCACTGGCCACCGGTCGTCGCAGTCCGCACGCGCGCCAGATTGGCCGCCATCGCCAGGCAGAACCACGGAAACGCCAGGCGTCCCGGCACATACAGCAAATCGGCGGAATAACCGACATATCGCAGGTGATCGAGCACCATGCTCAAAAACGCCAGCCACTTGAGCAGATCCAGTGCCCCGTCCCGCTGCTTTAAGCGCATGGCCTTGTGCATGATCTTGTGCGTTGTCACGTGCATAATTGCCCTTCGACCGTGTATTTTCCCGACAGCGACATCCTGTGCGCTCCACCTGACGATCTTGGGTACAGTGCGCACCCTCATTGACCACGGGACGCTTCACCATAGGCATCTCGACCACGGAAGCAGGCCATGACCGACAAGAGCCAACAATTCGCCAGCGACAACTATTCCGGCATCTGCCCTGAAGCCTGGGCTGCCATGGAACAGGCCAACCACGGCCACCAGCGCGCATACGGCGACGACGAGTGGACCGCCCGGGCCTCCGACGGTTTCCGCAAACTGTTCGAAACCGACTGCGAAGTGTTTTTTGCCTTCAACGGCACCGCCGCCAACTCGCTGGCGCTGTCGTCGCTGTGCCAGAGTTACCACAGCGTGATCTGCTCGGAAACTGCCCACGTCGAAACCGACGAATGCGGCGCCCCGGAATTCTTCTCCAATGGCTCCAAACTGCTGATCGCCCGCACTGAAAACGGCAAACTGACCCCGGAATCGATCCGCGAGGTCGCGCTCAAGCGCCAGGACATCCACTACCCGAAACCCCGCGTCGTGACCCTGACCCAGGCCACCGAAGTCGGCAGCGTCTACACCCCGGACGAAATCCGCGCCATCAGCGCCACCTGCAAAGAGCTTGGCTTGAACCTGCACATGGACGGCGCACGGTTCTCCAACGCCTGCGCATTCCTCGGCTGCACCCCGGCCGACCTGACCTGGAAGGCCGGGGTCGACGTGCTGTGCTTTGGCGGCACGAAAAACGGCATGGCGGTGGGCGAGGCGATTCTGTTCTTCAACCACAAACTGGCCGAAGACTTCGATTACCGCTGCAAGCAGGCCGGGCAGTTGGCGTCGAAAATGCGCTTCCTGTCGGCGCCGTGGGTCGGGATCCTGGAAAACGACGCCTGGCTCAAATACGCCAACCACGCCAACCACTGCGCGCAATTGCTGGCCGAACTGGTCAGCGACATCCCCGGCGTGGAGCTGATGTTCCCGGTACAGGCCAATGGCGTGTTCCTGCAGCTGTCGGAGCCGGCCATCGCTGCGCTGACCGCCAAGGGCTGGCGCTTCTACACCTTCATCGGCAACGGCGGCGCACGCTTCATGTGCTCGTGGGACACCGAGCAAGAGCGCGTGCGTGAATTGGCGAAGGACATCCGTGAAGTGATGGCGATGTAAGGCCCCCTTGTAGGAGCCGGCTTGCCGGCGAATGCCACAACGCGGTCCACCTGACGCACCGCTTTCGCTGGCAAGCCAGCTCCTACCGACTACATTGACTGGCGATCCGTTCAGATAAAAACAATCAGGAGCGTCAGCATGTCATTGCAAGGCAAAACCCTGTTCATCACCGGCGCCAGCCGCGGCATCGGTCGCGAGATTGCGCTGCGGGCCGCACGCGATGGGGCCAACATTGTGATCGCCGCCAAAAGTGCCGAACCCCACCCCAAGCTGCCGGGCACGATTTTCAGTGTGGCCCGGGAAGTGGAAGCCGCTGGCGGGAAAGCCTTGGCTCTGCAGGTGGATGTGCGTGAGGAAGACGCCGTACGCGAAGCACTGGCCCAGGCCAACGAACATTTCGGCAGCATCGATGCGCTGATCAATAACGCCGGGGCGATCAAATTGACCGGGGTCCAGCACCTCGAACTCAAGCGCTTTGACCTGATGCACCAGATCAACACCCGTGCCGTATTGCTGTGTAGCCAGGCTGCGTTGCCGTACTTGAAGAAGTCCAGCGGCCACATCCTCAACCTGTCCCCGCCGCTGAACCTGGCCACCAAGTGGTTTGCCCAGTACAGCCCGTACACCGTGACCAAATACGGCATGAGCATGCTGACCTTGGGCATGAGTGAGGAATTCAGGAATTACGGCATCAGCGTCAACTCGCTGTGGCCACAGACCATGATCGCCACCGCTGCCATCGAGTTTCAGCTGGGGTCAAGGGAATCGTTCAAGCATGCACGCCTGCCTGCGATCATGGCGGATGCGGCGCATGTGATTCTGAGCAGCGCAAACCGCAGCCTGACAGGGCGCTTGCTGATCGATGAGGAAATACTGCGGGAAAACGGTGTGACGGAGTTCGAGCACTATCGGTTCGCGCCGGACAGCGACGACAAGCTGATGACGGATCTGTTCGTCGACTGATTGGATCGAACCCACCTCTGTAGGAGCGAGCTTGCTCGCGATGGACGCTAACGATAACGCGTGCTTTCTGAATAAACGCAGCGCTTTCAAGCCCATCGCGAGCAAGCTCGCTCCTACAGGGGGGCGACGTTAGTTAGAACTCGATCCGCACGTCACCCTTCGGCACACTGCAGCACGACAGAATATACCCTTCGGCTTCGTCTTCTTCAGTGATCCCGCCGTTGTGTTCCATCTCGACTTCACCACCCAGCTTCAACACCTTGCAGGTGCCGCAGATGCCCATGCCGCACGCTTTCGGGATCATCAGGCCGACCTTGGCCGCCGCCGCATGCACGGTCTCGCCCGGGGCCACGCGGATGCTCTTGCCGGATGCGGTGAATTCCACCTGATGCAGATCCGCCGCGTCGATTTCCGGGGCATCGGCCGCTTGTTCAGCGTGTTCCACGGCGTCGGCGCGGGCTTCTGGCGGAGTCGCGCCGAAGGACTCTTCGTGGTAGCGCGACATGTCGAAGCCAGCGCCTTCCAGCAAGCGCTTGACCGCGCTCATATACGGTGTCGGGCCGCAGCAGAACACTTCGCGCTCAAGGAAATCCGGCGCCATCAATTCAAGCATTCTGTGGTTCAGGTAACCGCGATAACCGGCCCAGGGCTCACCCATGCCATGTTTCTCGCAAATCAGGTGCAGGCTGAAGTTCTCGATCCGCGACGCCATGTGTTCCAGCTCGCGGTGATAAATGATGTCTTTGGGCGAGCGGGCGCTGTGGATAAACGTCATGTCGACGTTGCCGTTGGTGTCGTAGAACCAGCGCGCCATGGACATGCACGGCGTGATGCCGACGCCGCCGCTGAGGTAGAGTATTTTCGGCGCAGGGAAGTCCATGGCATTGAACAGTCCGACCGGCCCGTGCACCGCCAGCTCCTGGCCTTCATGTAGAGTGTCGTGCAGCCAGTTGGACACCTTGCCCCCCGGCACGCGCTTGATGGTCACCGAAAAGCTGTACGGCACCGACGGCGAACTGGAAATGGTGTAGGAGCGCATGATCGGCACGCCGTCGATTTCCAGCTCCAGGGTGACGAATTGCCCGGGCTTGAAAAAGAACAGAATCGGCTGGTCGGCCATGAAACAGAAGGTGCGCACATCCCAGGTTTCCTGGATGACTTTGACGCAACGGACAATGTGTCGACCATTGGCCCAGGTCTGGGTGGTTACCGGGTTCAGGAAGCTGTTGGACATGCTGATCTCCACGGCCGACTGTCGGCCTTCATGTTGGCGATTCTGCGTATAGCGCGAACCACCCATTTACCTATCTGCGACATTCACATACTTATCGCGACCAGCCCCCAATTACCGGGGGTTGCGCGTCGGGAACAGATTGGGCCATGTCGCCCATGGATAAGGTTCCGGGCAGCGCCGGCCCCACACTCGCCTCAACAGATAACTGCTGTTTTTGTCTTGCGTCGCACAACCGTAGCCACTATTCGCCGGCCACACAGAATGGCCTTGAGGATTAAATGATGGACGTCACTACTACCCTGAGCCTGGGCGATCCGCTGGAACCCGCACGCAAGGCCACCGCACAGATGCTGCAAGAGCGCGAGCGCACCTTCTCACTGCCGCAGCCGTTTTACTCCGACGAGCGCCTGTTTGATATCGACATGCAGGAAATCTTTCAGAAAGAGTGGTTGATCGCCGGCATGACCTGCGAAATCCCGACCAAGGGCAACTACCTGACCCTGCAGATCGGCAAGAACCCGATCATCGTGATTCGTGGCGCCGATGGCGTGGTGCATGCGTTCCACAACGTCTGCCGTCACCGTGGTTCGCGGCTGTGCACCAGTGAAAAAGGCAAAGTCGCCAAACTGGTCTGCCACTACCACCAATGGACGTATGAGCTGGACGGTCGCCTGCTGTTCGCCGGCACCGAAATGGGCGCCGACTTCGACATGAAGCAGTACGGCCTCAAGCCTGTGAACGTGAAAACCGCTGGCGGTTACATCTTCATCAGCCTGTCGGAAAACCCGCCGGCCATTGATGACTTCCTGTCGACGCTGAACCATTACATGGAACCGTACGACATGGAGAACACCAAGGTGGCGATTCAGACCACCTTGTTCGAAAAAGCCAACTGGAAACTGGTGCTGGAAAACAACCGCGAGTGCTACCACTGCAACGCGTCGCACCCGGAACTGTTGAAAACCCTGCTGGAATGGGACGACGTCACCGACCCGCGTGCCGACCAGGCCTTCAAGGATCACGTAGCCGCTTCGGCCGCTGCCTGGGAAGCCGAGAAGATCCCTTACGCTCACGCCAGCTTCGGCCTGCGTAACCGCATCGTGCGCATGCCGCTGCTCAAGGGCACCGTATCGATGACGATCGACGGCAAGCAGGGCTGCAAAAAACTCATGGGCCGGATCCAGAACCCGGACCTGGGCTCGATGCGCATCCTGCACCTGCCGCACTCCTGGAACCACTGCATGGGCGACCACATCATCGTGTTCACCGTGTGGCCGATCAGCGCCCAGGAAACCATGGTCACCACCAAGTGGATCGTGCACAAGGACGCGGTCGAAGGCGTGGACTACGACGTGGAGCGCATGCGCCAGGTCTGGGATGCGACCAACGACCAGGACCGTCGCCTGGCCGAAGAGAACCAGCGCGGGATCAACTCCACCGCGTACCAGCCTGGCCCGTACTCCAAGACCTATGAGTTCGGCGTGGTGAACTTCGTGGACTGGTACAGCGAACGTCTGCTGAGCAATCTTGGGGCCGAGCCTGCGCCGTACCTCAAAGGGGTTCCGGTAAAAGGCTGAGTATCGTCACCTCGGCCCTGAACAAAAAACCGCGAGCATGCTCGCGGTTTTTTATGCCGTTACGGAACATCTACCAGTTCCAGGATTTGATAATGCTCTGCGCCACCGAAAAAATATTGCCTATGTCGGAGGCACTGGGCGGTCTTTTATAGTCGGGATTGATTTTTCGCTGGAGTTCGTCATATAAGCCATCTATTTTTGCTTCAGTCCTCTTTTTATCGCGTTGACGAAGAATTTCAAGCCTGGCCTTATTATCCTCAAGCGCTTTGTTTTCTTCGAGATTAAACGCAAAACACCACTCACGCTCAAGTGGATCGATAAAAGGCGGAGGCCCAATTGGCTTAATCATTCACCACCTCACCATTCGGTTGATACGTTCAGGAAAACCAACCTGTGATCCAACTAACAACCGAATTGAACGTGYTGGTAATTTTCTCCCAGACATTCTTCAGCCAATTCAGAATATTTTTACCAACCTCAACGAAGAAGTTGGCTATTTTATCTAGCACTGCATTGAACAGACCACCAAAGGTATCCATAAAGCCGACAACGGCATCGCCACTTTGCGGAAATTTCTCAACTTGAGCAATGGCTTCGTCATACATCTTGTCGATGCGTTTATCCGCAGCCGCCTTGTCTCGGTTGCGCAGCTCATCGAGTTTATTCTTATAAGGCGTGGTATCAGTCGAACCGGAATTCTGGAACGCTTCCGTTGCCTTGGTCAACTCTGATTCAGACTGGTCAGACTGCCCCTCACCCGCCTCCCGGGCCTTGGGTTCAAGGTACCTCACCGCCGGATCATTGGAGCTGCTACTGACATAGAGGCTGCGCAGATGAATCTGCTGCAGGTGCGGCGAGGCCATCAGAACGCCCCTGGCACTGCCCTCCGAACGCTTCTTATCGTGAACTCGCATTTCGTTCAGAAGTTCGACATACGCCTCTTTGGATGGCGCAACAGCGGCGGCGGCGACCGACTTGACTTTTGATTTGGCTGCTTCTGACATTTTATAACTCCTTGTAAGTTGGTGTTAAACGCACGGTAGTGCCCATGTAGACAAGCGCCGATATAAGCAACCGGCATCGCTCATCATTATTCTACAATTCGCTCACTAAACTACCTGCCCTACCAGGCTTGCTAAAACATCTGGCACTAATAGTGCCCACGCATGCATTGTTTAGTACTGACGAATACGTCGCGCAGCGCTATTAGACTAGTCGCTAAGGAGAAGAGAGATTTTTATGGGAAATATCATCAATTCTTGAGCGCAAAAACAATCCATTGCACCACTCCTGCGGAGAGACCCGGAGAGATTTTTTTTGAACAACCCTGTCCATTTCATCGCATGAGGAGGATTAAAGTCCGGGAGATAAATCCTGTCAAACAGTCTGATATACCTTTAGGAATCTTAACTTATTTAGATTGGATATATATCGGGACGATCAACCGGTCATATCGCTAACGAGCAGAATCGCTGCTTTCACGCCAGCCGATCGAGCCCGCGACCTGTACAAAAGACAACCACTCCTCTGTAGCCCAAGTCGATCATGGCTTGCAGCATTCCGCGAACAAGTTATCCACACCTCGACTCACAGCAAATGTGGGTAACTGTGAGCACTCAGGTATTTTTTCCACACAAGGCCAATAAAATCCGTGACTTATTCAATTAATGGTTTTTCAGGTTCCACTGGATATTTTTTAATCAGAAGCCTGCAAGGCACGTTCTGTATGCCTTGTAGAAGATCGCGAACACCTTATCCACAGAAGCGCCAACAGACTTTGGGGTTAACTTCGTAGGCTCTGTGGAAAACCGCTAAAACCCACAAAAAACCGGCGTTTGAGTGGTAGCTGACGGCGCAAAACCGTCTTTTGATCATTTTATGATCAAAATCCTGCACGCCGCTGTCTATAAGGCTTCCAGCCGATAGCAAACATCTTATCCACAGAAGCGCCAACAGACATTGGGGGCAAGTCTGGATGACTGGCAGCACTTATCCCCTTGAAAAAGCTTGGAAAAACCATCGACCCGGTTGGTCGTTTTTCGATCAGAGCCTTGCAGGGCCTGATTTGTATGGGGTGTAGCGAGGGGCGAACATGTTATCCACAGAAGCACCAACAGGGATTGTGGGTAAACACCAGAGTTGTTCAGACTTTATTGAGGCATGAGCGACCTGACTCCAGGTCCAGGTTCAATTCAAAGTCTTTGAAGGCGCGCCATCCGAGCAATATCGACGGGACGTATTGCCCGCCCATCAGCGACGGCGGGATGGTGAAGCCCGGGTAGTATTTGTAGGTGACCGCCATGGTATTGCCTTGCAGGGCCAATATGCCGTCGAAGCGTTGGAAACGCTTGCTGTCGTTGGTGGAAACGGAGCTTCCCGGTATCAGCGCCTGCACAACGCTGAGCTGTCTGCCGGGCGACGAGGCCGTCAGGTAGTCGACATTTCCGGTATCAATGATGGCCTGCGTTGCCCGGCGATCCAGCTGTGCGGCCACCACCAGCCGTTGATTGAGATCCTGGCGGATAACGACAATCAACGCATCACAGCGCGTGGCAGGCGGCGGATTCAGCTCCAGTGTTCTGCTGGTGATCTTCAAGCGCCCCAGCTTACTGATCAGGTCCAGCCCCAACAGGTTATCCCGGTCGCTGATAAAGACCAGGACGTTCCTGAATTCGCGGTTGCCGACTTTCAGCGACCCGAGAATGCCCAGCCTCGCGGCCAGGCCCTTCTCGCCATAAAAGGTGCTGTAGCGATAAAAAGCATCGGGCAACAACCTGACGCCCATCTGTTTCGCAGTGTCGATATTGACCCGGGTTTGCGGCGCCCCCGTGTCCAGTACAAAACGCGCCGAAGCACCATTGGCCGCGCTGACCTCGATGAACGGCAGCACCTCGTCAGCAACGAACGCGTCACTGGCATACGGATGGATTGGCAACACTTCGCGGCGTTTGGTTCTTGTCACCGAGAAGTCGTCGGTCGCCCTGAGGGTCGATTGTGAGTCGTTGCCGAACATTGAAAACAGGCGTTTCAGTTCTGGATCGGCGCCTATGGCCCGGGCGTGTTTGCGCTTGATCGCCAGAAAGTAATCAGGCAATTGGTTGGCGGCTTTGGCTTCGAACATTCGGGCGATGACAGAGACCGAACAATTCAGGTTCTTTGCGGCGTCCAGCACTTGGTCGCATCGTTGCCGCATTTGTTCAAGGGTCGCTTTTTGACCTTGCTCAGACGCTATCCACTGATAGAAATCGATCTCGGGCGTGTTGGCTTGGGTAGCCGCCATCAAATCCGCGAACAATAGTGTGAGGAGCGTCAGGGTCCGACCGAAAGCCTTCATGTTCAACCCGTTCATAAAAACCGTGTTTTATGATTAAGCGCTGAATCTCCATAGCTCCCGGATCCACCAGCCTTTGAACAGCGCACAAAAAACTATAGTTCACGGGGGTCGCAGATTTTGGACGACTACTCGTGGAAGGGCTTAAGTAAATCAGGTTGGTCTTCTGATCTCCTGCTGAACTTCGGTTACCGATCCTAAGTCTGAAAGATGCGTTTCGGGGGCTCTGCCCGAAACCCCGCCCGGTGGCTGCCCGCGGAGCAGGTTCCATCCACTGGCTTCCTTGGTCGCCTCCCATAACACGCGCCACCTTGACTGCCCATTGCTGGTTGCCGTCGTCATCCATGTCCGGGCGATGACGTAATTCTGGTTGACTGCGCCTGCCCCTGTCAGCACCTGACTGCCAATGACACCCAGACTCGAACCCAACGACAAACTGGTGTCAGGCATTCGCGCAGCCATGGCGGCGGGTAATCCCGCCGCACGCGACGGGACACCTGAAGCGCCACCCCAAAAACTCAGGGTGTTGCCAATGCGCGTGATCATGCTCTGAGGTCTGCCTGCCACGATTGCCGCCGCAGCCCGGTTGATTGCCGCTCCGGCAAAAATGGTGTTCAACAAAGAACCCACAGCGTTTCCAACGAGTGACAGCCAGGACTTTCCGCTTGGATCGACGCGATTAACGGGGGAGCCAGAGCAATACGCGTACGCATTCAATCCCCCTTTCCCGAACGGACTCAACCGATCCGGACTGTGAAACCGCATCAACACCGGGTTATAGACCCGATGGCCATTACCCAAGTGATACCAACCCGTGACCCCTTCCTTGAACTGACCATTGAAGCCCAGATGCGTCCCCGCCCGTCTCGAGGCGCTTTGCAAGCCATAGGGGGAATAGGCGAAGGGGTTCGGCCCGCTGCGGTCCAGTTCGGCCAATACGCTTTGTTGCAGGTCACTGGCGAGCAGCAGGGTTCGGGGGGACCGCATATGCGCTGCGGGCAAGGGTTTTACAGGTTGGGGCTTGCGGGCGATAGGCATCAGTAGCGTCCTTGATGAGACCTGATAACCCGCGATGTGATACCTGACACAGACAGGCCCGGTTCGAAAAGGCGGGTACCAACTGATCAGTACCCTAACAAACCGCCCGCCCGGCCAACACTATCAGTTCTACTAGGGTCGCCTGCCACGAACCCGCTAGGGCCGATACATCAGATAGGCCTCACCCGTGACCCGAATCATCGGATGCGGCGTGATCTGGCAGGTATCGACAATGCGAAAGCCGTGGCGCTCATAGAAACGCCGGGCGCCGGTGTTCGCGGCGTAATCGATCAGGCTCAGGCCATTGAGCCCGAGCCGGCTGGCACGGTCGTAGGCGTAGGCGAGGAATTGCTTGCCCAGACCCTGGTTCCGCCAGCCCTCATGCAGCGCCAGGCTGGAAATGTACAGGGTGTCCGGGATTTCCATCGTGGCGTAGGGTGCCAATACCGGATCGGTCACTGGAGGCGCCAATGGATCATGGCGCATCACGTAGCTGTGCAACATGCCGATGACTTCCCCGCCGGCCTCGGCGATCAGGCAGTTCTGATAGGAAAAGTCCACATCGTCGCGGGCATAGCGGATGGCGCCCACGTCCAGCAGGTCCTGGCCAGGCTCGGCGATCTGGCTCCAGATGTAATCCGCAGCTCCCTCCGACGAAATCTGGAACAACCGGGCAATCTCCCGCGCATCGCTGCGCAGGGCCGAACGAAACTCAACAGCCATTTGTTTCCCCCAATGAACCGCTAGCGAACCACGCCTTCTTCAATCAGCAACTTCAGAATCGCCTCGGCACCGGCCTGGGCCGTCACGCCTTTGAGCACCTGCCCACCTCCACCACTGGCCTTGGCTGTCGCGGCTTTCATACGGTCGGCACCGCTCTTGGCCTTGATTACCTTCAGGCGCTTGGGCCGTGGCTTGGCCGGTTGCAGGCTGGCCACTGCGAGCAGTTCATCATCGATGACTTCAACTTCCTGCGCTTGCAGCACGCCGCGTCGGGCCGGGCCGTAAGCGCTCTGGCGAGGCTTGGGCGCGGCGTTATCCACCGTTGCCAGAAACGGCAGGCGTACCTTCAGCCGACGGCGTTGACCGCGCGGCAAGGCTTGCAGCACCAGCGCCGTACTGCCATCGATGGACTCGACCTGCGCCAGTCCCACCACCAGCGGCCAGCCCAGGCTTTCGGCCAGCAGGAACGGCAACATGCCCGAGCCTTCACCGGTTTCCGCCTGACTGCCGGTCAACACCACCTGAGCACCGGCATCGCGCAGATACTCGGTCAGCGCCGGTAGCGCATCGGCGCCTTGCGGTTGCTCCAACACATGCAGTTGCTCCAGCCCCATGCCCAGGTAAGCGCGCAATGCAGGCTCGGCGATGTCGCCGGCATGCAGCACTTGCAGGTTATCCCCAGCCAGTTGCAGGCCCAGTTCTACCGCCCGCGCATCCTGTTCCGCGCGACGTGGCCGACCGGACGTCGGGTGGGCGCCGATGGACACCAGGCTGATGATTTTCGTGCTCATAACCCTTTCCTTCCCTTAAGCCGCATCGCGCTTGGCGTCGTTGCGATAAGCCTCTACCGCCTCGATCAAGGCTTGAAGAATCTCCGCGCTCTCACCGATCACCGAGAGGTCGGCACGCTTGATCATGTCGCAGCCAGGGTCGAGGTTGATCGCCACCACCTTGTCGCAGGCACCGATGCCTTGCAGGTGCTGGATCGCCCCGGAAATCCCCACCGCCACATAGACTCGTGCGGTGACCCAGGTGCCGGATGCCCCGACCTGACGATCGCGGGCCATGAAGCCGTCGTCCACCGCCACCCGCGAGGCGCCTTCGGTCGCGCCGAGGGCTTCGGCGGTCCTGTGGAAAAGTCCCCAGTCCTTGACCCCGTTGCCACCGGAGAAAATGAACTCTGCTTCAGCCATGGGGATTGCCGCTGGATCCACCGCCACCGCCCCCAGATCCTCGATGCGCGAGAGACTGCGGGCGACGGTTGTGGATAACTCCACCGGCAAGGCTTCGTGACGGGTTTCGCTGACCGGTTCGGCGCACTCGGCAGCCGCCAGAATCAAACGCCCCAGCGGACGGGCAAGGTCTTGCAGGCCCGCACCGGCGCGGCCGATGCACTCCTGATCCTTGACCTGCCAGACCCGCGTGGCCGGGCGCTCGCCCAGTGCCGCGGCGAAACGTCGACCGAGTTCGCCACCGCCACTGCGGCTGTCCGGCAGCAACCAGTGACGCGGGCTGAACTGGTTATCCACAGCCCACAGGCCCTGGACCCGTTGTTCCGGTGCATAACCGTTGAATTCGTCGCCCTCAAGCACTAGCAAGCGATCCACGCCAGCCGTAGCGAAGGCGTTTTCCTTGTGCTCACCGAAGACCACGGCCAATACCGCGCCGTCCTTGCCGGCCAACTGATGAGCCAGGCCGAGCAAGTCGCGGTCGTGGCTGCTCAAGCGACCGCCGACCATGTCCGGCACCACGCTGATGTAGAACGCGGGTGCAGGCACTTGATGCAGCGGCAATTGCACTTCAACTGCGGCCGAGCGTTTGGTCGCCCCGCCCTGCTGAGCGCCGCTGCGGTCGATTCGTTTGATGCCGTTGGGGCCGATAAAACCGATCCCGTGAGGATTCTTGCGGATGAGACCGTTAGGCCCCATCCAGCTGTGTTGCGCCGGTTGCATGGCCGCGTGCAGCGGGTGCAAGCGGTTGCGGGCGATCCATTCGGCGCGTGGGTCGCGGCGGATAATGTCGCTCATTACTGCACCTCCGCAGGTTCACGTTTGGCCGGTGCCGAAGGCTTTCCCGGCGTTGCGTCTTCGAGCAACGCATCGGCTACCAGTTCGGCGATGTCCTTGATCATTGGACGCGGTTCGACCACGCCTTCGAGCATCGCAGTGCACTGTGGACAACCCACGGCCACCAGTTCGGCGCCGGTTTCGCGGATATCGTCCATGCGCATGTCGGGAATACGTTGCTTGCCGGGAATGTCGGTGATCGGCGCGCCGCCACCACCGCCGCAGCAGCGCGAACGGAAGCCGGAACGTTGCATCTCTTTCACTTCGATCCCGAGGGCGCGCAACACCTGACGCGGCGCCTCGTACTCGCCGTTGTAGCGGCCGAGGTAGCACGGGTCGTGGTAGGTCACGCTGTCGCCTTTGTGCTGACCGAGATTGAGCGCGCCAGCATCGATGATTTCCGCCATGTAGGTGCTGTGGTGCTGCACCAGGTAGTTGCCATCGAAGGCACCGTACTCGTTTTTCAGCACGTGGAAGCTGTGCGGATCACAGGTGACGATGCGGTTGAAACTGTACTTGGCCAGGGTCTGGATGTTGCGTTTGGCCAACAGCTGGAAGGTCGCTTCGTCGCCCAGGCGCCGCGCCACGTCACCGCTGTCGCGCTCTTCGAGGCCAAGCACGGCGAAGTCGATTTTCGCCGCCTTGAGCACTTTGACGAACGCGCGCAGGGTGCGCTGGTTGCGCATGTCGAAGGCGCCGTCGCCGACCCAGAACAGCACGTCGGTGGATTTCTTTTCGCTGAGCAGATTGAGGTTCAAGTCCGCAGCCCAGTTCATCCGCCCGCCCGGCGCGAAACCGCCCGGGTTGTCGGTGGCGATCAGGTTCTCCAGGACTTCCGCGCCCTTGTTCGGGGTCGCGCCTTTTTCCAGGGTCAGGTGACGGCGCATGTCGACGATGGCATCGACGTGCTCGATCATCATCGGGCATTCCTCGACGCAGGCGCGACAGGTGGTGCACGACCACAGGGTCTCGGCATCCACTAGACCATTGACGATCGGTTGATGCGGATTTCCCGCGTGCTCACCGATGGCCTTGCCCGGATACGGACTGCCGGCGAACTTGGCATCGGTGCCACCGGCCAGGCCGACGACCATGTCCTGAATCAGTTTTTTCGGGTTCAGTGGCTGGCCGGCGGCGAACGCCGGGCATGCCGCTTCGCATTTACCGCACTGCACGCAAGCGTCGAAGCCGAGCAACTGGTTCCAGGTGAAATCCTTGGGTTTTTCCACGCCCAGTGGCGCAGTTGGGTCATTCAGGTCGAGCGGTTTCAGCCCCGTGGAACGGCCACCGCCGAAGCGTTCGGCGCGACGGTGCCAGGCCAGGTGCAAGGCACCGGCAAAGGCGTGTTTCATCGGCCCGCCCCAGGTCATGCCGAAGAACAGTTCCGACACGCCCCACAGCACGCCAACTCCGAGAATCGCTGCCAACAGCCAGCCACCGAAGTTTTCCGGAAGGATCCCGGCCACCGGCAGGGTCAACAGGAAGAATGAAGCCGAGAACGCCAGCAGGCTTTTCGGCAGGCGCATCCACGGGCCTTTCGACAGACGCGACGGCGGATTGCGCCGACGCAGATAAACAAAGATCGCGCCGACGAACATCACCGCTGTCATCAACAGCAGCGCATAGCCGAGGAAGCGGTTATGCAGGCCGAAACCGTGCACCAGAATCGCCAGCACGATGGACGCTACCGCACCGCCGGCCGTGGCGACGTGGGTGTTGGCAATGTATTTGTCCCGCGCTACCACATGGTGCAAGTCGACCATGTAGCGCTTGGGCATGGCGAACAGGCCGCCGATCAGGTCGACTTTCGAAGCCCGGCCCCGGCGCCACATGGCCACCCGCCGCAACGCGCCCAGGACACCAAGGCCAAGGGCGGCGAACAACAGGATTGGAAGAAGGGTGTTCAACATGGTGAAGCTCCCAAAGACCGCAGGGTCTTGCAGGCCAAACTACCTGGATGCCTTGCCCGATTCCTTGTAGGAGCGAGCTTGCTCGCGAAAAACCTGAGAACGCCGCGCTAAGTCAGACTCCCCGCGTCATCGTTCACGTCCATCGCGAGCAAGCTCGCTCCTACAAGGGTTATGTGCAAGCTCTTAGAAATCCTTGCACAACCGCAGCGCGTCATAGATCGCAGCGTGTGTATTGCGCTGGGCCACGCAGTCGCCGATACGGAACAGCAAGTAGCCGTCACCCGTGGTGCTCAGCGAAGGTTGCGGCTTGATCGCAAACAAGGCTTCGATGTCCATCTGGCCTTTGTTGCGCGAGCCTTCCTTCATGGCGTAGTAGATTTCTTCGTCCGGACGCACGCCGTTTTCCACCACCACCTGGTCGACCACCCGCTCCTCTTTGGCGCCGGTGTATTCGTTTTCCAGCACCGCCACCAGCTTGTCGCCTTCGCGGTAGACCTTCTCCAGCATCATGTCGCCGGTCATGATCACTTCTTTCGGGTACATGCTGCGGTAGTAAGTCGGGAACGACGTACCGCCAATGGCCACGCCCGGCTTGATGTCGTCGGTGACGATCTCGACCTGGCTGCCCTTGTCGGCGAGGAAGTCGGCCGTCGACATCCCGGTGAACTCGCAAATGGTGTCGTAGACCAGCACGTTCTTGCCCGGTGCAACCTTGCCGTCGAGGATGTCCCAGCTGCTGACCACCAGGCCTTCAGCCGCGCCCCAGTGTTCGTTCTGTTCCAGGAATGGATGACCGCCGACAGCGAGCACCACCACGTCCGGACGCAGGTCGAGAATGGTCGCCGCATCCGCCGCCACGCCTAGGCGCAGGTCGACTTTCAAACGCGCCAGTTCCAGCTGGAACCAGCGAGTGATACCGGCGATCTGGTCCCGTTGTGGAGCTTTCGACGCGGTAGTGATCTGCCCACCGATAAATTCTTTCTTTTCGAACAGGGTCACGTCGTGGCCACGTTCGGCCGACACGCGAGCGGCTTCCATCCCGGCTGGGCCGGCACCGACTACCACCACCTTGCGTTTGACACCGGTGGTTTTCTCGATGATGTGCGGCACGCCCATGTATTCACGGGAGGTCGCGGCGTTCTGGATGCACAACACGTCCAGGCCCTGATACTGACGGTCGATGCAGTAGTTGGCGCCGACGCATTGTTTGATCTGGTCGACCTGGCCCATCTTGATCTTGGCGATCAGGTGCGGGTCGGCGATGTGAGCGCGGGTCATGCCGACCATGTCGACGTAGCCGCCCTCCAGAATACGGGTCGCCTGGTTCGGGTCCTTGATGTTCTGCGCGTGCAGTACAGGTGCCTTGACCACTTCCTTGATACCGGCCGCCAGATGCAGGAACGGCTCCGGTGGATAACTCATGTTGGGGATAACGTTGGCCAGGGTGTTGTGGGTGTCGCACCCTGAACCCACGACACCAATAAAATCGATCATGCCGGTGTCGTCGTAGTACTTGGCGATCTGCTTCATGTCCTCATGGGACAAGCCATCCGGGTGGAATTCATCACCGCACAGACGGATGCCGACGCAGAAATCCGGACCGACTTCCTTGCGCACAGCCTTGATCACTTCCAGGCCGAAACGCATGCGGTTCTCGAAGCTGCCGCCCCATTCGTCGGTACGCTTGTTGACCCGAGGGCTCCAGAACTGGTCGATCATGTGCTGGTGCACGGCGGACAATTCGACGCCGTCCAGGCCACCGGCCTTGGCCCGCGCCGCTGCCGTGGCGTAGTTGCCGATCACCCGCCAGATTTCTTCCGGCTCGATGGTCTTGCAGGTCGCACGGTGCACCGGCTCACGGATGCCCGACGGCGACAGCAGGGTTGGCCAGTGTTCGCCGTCCCAACGGGAACGACGGCCCATGTGGGTAATCTGGATCATGATCTTCGCGCCATGCTTGTGCATGGCATCGGCCAGGTTCTGGAAGTGCGGAATGATCCGGTCATCCGCCAGGTTCACCGACTTCCACCAGCCTTGCGGGCTGTCGATGGCCACGCTGGAGGAGCCACCGCAAATCGCCAGGCCGATCCCGCCCTTGGCTTTCTCTTCGTAATACTTGACGTACCGGTCGGTGGTCATGCCGCCGTCGGTGGCATAAACCTCGGCGTGCGCGGTGCTGAGCACGCGGTTACGGATGGTCAGTTTGCCGATCTGGATCGGCTGGAACATTGCTTCGAAAGCCATGGCGGGTTCCTCGACTTACAACGGCTTGACGATGAACAAGCCGTCTTCGTGGCCCTCTTCGGAGCCACCGTAGACTTGCTCGGCCACCGTACGGATCTTGCTGCCGCGAGCGGCGAGGATCTGGTCCATCGCGCCTGCAAACCAGCCAGTGAACATGTAGTCGACCTTACGCCCGACCTTGCCGTACACGTAGACGAATGCCGAGTGTTCGAGCTTGACGCTGGCGGTGCCTTTGTCGAGGTCGATGTCCTGGATCTTGAACAGGCCCCAGCCGCGCTGCGACAGGCGCTTCATGTAGTGTTCGAACACCGCGACGCCTTCCAGGCCGTGGCATTCGGCTTCTTTTTCACACCAGTGCCAGGCAGACTTGTAGCCGGCCTTGTAGAGGATTTCGGCGTAGGCTTCAGCGCCCAGCACTTCCTCGATGCCCATGTGGTTGTTGACGAAGAAATGGCGTGGCACGTACAGCATCGGCAGGGCGTCGGAGGTCCAGACACCGGTTTCGCTGTCGACTTCGATTGGCAATTGCGGGGCGATCTTGGCCATGGAAACTTAACTCCAGAAAATTCGTTGTGTTGCCCGCTGCACGGACGGCAGCGGGAAAGGATTCAGAGATGCGGTGGCTTATTCGCCCCAAACGTCCTTGAGGACATTCACCCAGTTCTCACCCATGATCTTGCGCACCACGCGCTCGGAGTGGCCGCGCTTGAGCAGGGTCTCGGTCAGGTTCGGGAACTCGCCCACGGTTCGGATGCCCAGCGGATTGATGATCTTGCCGAAGCTGGTCAGGCGGCGGGCGTAGCCCTTGTCGTGGGTCAGGTATTCGAAGAAGTCCTGGCCATGGCCCTGGGTGAAGTCGGTGCCGATGCCGATGGCGTCTTCGCCGACGATGTTCATCACGTATTCGATGGCTTCGGCGTAGTCGTCGATGGTCGAATCGATGCCCTTGGCCAGGAACGGCGCGAACATGGTCACGCCGACAAAGCCGCCGTGGTCGGCAATGAACTTGAGTTCTTCATCGGACTTGTTGCGCGGGTGCTCCTTGAGCCCCGACGGCAGGCAGTGGGAGTAGCAGACCGGCTTCTTCGATTCGAGGATGACTTCTTCGGAAGTCTTGGAACCGACGTGGGACAGGTCGCACATCACGCCAACCCGGTTCATCTCGGCGACGATTTCACGACCGAAGCCCGACAGGCCGCCGTCACGCTCGTAGCAACCGGTGCCCACCAGGTTCTGGGTGTTGTAGCACATCTGCACGATACCGACGCCCAGCTGCTTGAAGACTTCGACATAGCCGATCTGGTCTTCAAAGGCGTGGGCATTCTGGAAGCCGAAAAGGATGCCGGTCTTGCCCTGCTCCTTGGCTTTACGGATGTCGGCGGTGGTGCGGACCGGAATCACCAGGTCGCTGTTCTCGCGGATCAGCTTCTGGCTCGCGGCGATGTTGTTGACGGTGGCCTGGAAGCCCTCCCACACCGACACGGTGCAGTTGGCCGCGGTCAGACCGCCCTTGCGCATGTCTTCGAACAGTTCACGGTTCCACTTGGCAATAATCAGCCCGTCGATAACGATGCTGTCGGCGTGCAATTCGGCTGGGCTCATCAGGCTGTCCCCTTATTAGCGATTCATGCGCCGAATCGTCTGCCGGCGCTTTGGGCCAGCATATGCCTCGGTGCCCAAGCAGCCGGGTGCAAAAACGACAGGGGAATTGCCGAAAGCGTCAATCCACGACAAAGGGTCGTCGCCAGGCACTATCACCGACCTGTTCAAGGCCCTCGGCTTGGGCCAGAATTCGCCGCATCACTGGAATAGAGCGGCGACCTGAATGAAATCCATCCTTCTGGCTTTGGCACTGATTGCGACCGGCGTACACGCAGCCGAGGTGGCCGACGACAACCCGTGCGACAAAGTTGAAAACGACGTCCAGACCCTCGAGTGCTCGGCCTTCAGCAAAACCACCGCCGAAGACCTGCTCAAGGAAAACCTCCAGGGCCTGGCCGACCGCATGCAGTCGCAGTACGGCAAAAACCCGTCGCAACTGGCCGACATCGCCGCCAAGATCAAAGCCGCCCAACAGCAATGGCTGAAGACCCGCGACGCAGATTGCGCCGTCGAAGCCTTCCCGGCCACCGCTGGCAGCAAGGCGTTCACCATTGCCCAGAACGATTGCGTGGCGCGGATGAGCGACGAGCGGTCGGAGTTTTTGGAGTCGATTGGGCAGGAATAGTCCTGAATGTCTCACTGAAAGCGGGCACTACCACCAGCTTTCAATCGCCAAAAAAACCTTTTCCCACAACGCACTCTGATCCGACCTACAGCTTCCGTCCAAAGCCGCTGTTCTGCGGACTTGTCACGCAACATGCCGACAAATGTTGTTGATGGCCAACCATAAAAATATAAGCAAAGATTCGCAAATCTTATAAAAGACTTATATTCTTCCATGAACAGCATTCACTGGACTCGAAAGGCCGTTAAGCAACTCTTGAGATTGCATTCCGTTCACCAGATTCAGGTTCGTGATGCCATCACGGCGCTCGCTGGCATGCCTGAGGCAGGCAATGTCAAAGCACTGGTCGGTCATGACTACGCCTATCGGCTGCGTGTCGGTAATTACCGGGTCATGTTTGATTGGGATGGCGCGATCAAAGTGGTCAGTATTCAAGAGGTCAAAAAACGCGATGAACGCACCTACTGACATTCAAATCATCAACGACGCCGAAGGCAATCCAGCCTTCGTGGTCATTCCCTATGCACAATACGTGGCGCAGAAAATCGAGCCCGACTTGATCCCCCATGAGGTGGTGAGCCGTATCGTCGATGGCGCTACCCCTATCCGCGCCTGGCGCGAACACTTGAACCTTACCCAGGATGAAGTGGCCAAACGCATGGGCATAACCCAGCCTGCCTTTGCCCAACAGGAAACAGTCGCCAGACCCCGTAAAGCCACTCGCGAAAAAATCGCTTTGGCGTTTGGCATCACCACCAGCCAGCTTGAGCTGTAAGCTGCACACCCTCTGTCACTAATGGGATTGAACATGAAAGTCTGCGGCATCGAAATCAAAGGCAGCGAAGCGATCATCGCCGTGGCCACGCTGGACGGTCAGGCGCTGGGCCATGTCGCGCTCGCCACCAAGAAAATTGCCTTGGACGATGACGACGAAGCCGCCAACGTCAAAGTGTTCGCCGCTCAGGTCGCTTCGTTTGTCCGCGAGAATTCCATCGACCGCATCGCGATCAAGAAGCGCAGCAAGAAAGGCGAGTTCGCTGGCGGGCCGACGACGTTCAAGATCGAAGGGGTTTTTCAGTTGCTGGAAAATTGCGAGGTGACCTTGCTGTCGCCGCAGACCATCAATGCCCAGGCCAAGAAGCACAACTTCGAACTGCCGGGAACGCTGAACAAGTATCAGCATGAGGCTTACAAAGCGGCGTGTTCGGCGTTGGTGAAAAAATAAAATAAAAGATCTTTATGCCTTGGCGGTGCGTCGATCCTCCCGCGGGCACCGCTCATACTTCGCCCGATAACTGCGGGTGAAATACGACGGCGACTCAAACCCGCAGGCAATGCTCACCTCCAGCACACTCATGTCGGTCTGACGGAGCAACTGCCGCGCTTTTTCCAACCGTAACCGCAAGTAGAAATTGCTCGGTGTGTCATTCAGATGCAGGCGAAACAGGCGCTCCAACTGCCGCCGCGTCACCTTGATCGATTCCGCCAGTTCCAGCGTGCTCAGCGGCGGTTCGCTGTGCTGCTCCATCTCGCCAATCACGTGCACCAGCTTCTTGTTGCTGATGCCATAGCGCGTGGCGACTTCCATGCGCTGGTGGTCTTTGCGCGGGCGGATGCGGCCTAGCACGAATTGCTCACTGACCTGGATCGCCAGATCGGGGCCGTGGGCCTGGGCGATCAGATCCAGCATCAGATCGATGGAAGCGGTGCCGCCGGCGGAGGTGATGCGCCGGCGATCGATCTCGAACAGCTCCTGGGTGACGCTGAGCTGTGGATAAGATTCCTTGAAGGCGTCGATGGCTTCCCAGTGCAGGGTCAGGCGATGGCCATCGAGCAGGCCGGCTTCGGCGAGGATGAAGCTGCCGGTGTCGATGGCGCCGAGGGTCACGCCTTCGTTGTCCAGGCGACGCAACCAGTGTTCCAGCGCCGGGGTGGCGAACTTCAAGGGTTCGAAACCAGCGACCACCAGCAGTGTCGCGCCTTTCTTCAGCGGCTCAAGCGCCGCATCGGCGTTGACCGACATGCCGTTGCTCGCCAGCACCGCCCCGCCATCCGCGCTCAGCACATGCCAGCGGTACAGCTCGCCACGAAATCGATTGGCGACCCGCAACGGCTCGATGGCCGAGATAAATCCGATGGCCGAGAAACCCGGCATCAACAAGAAGTAGAAATCCTGGGACATGGAGCGCACTCGCTTAGCAGGTAACAGGAGGCCAGGTAACGAGAGGGCGGGCAGCGTAGGGATGTTGATACGCCACTTGCGAGCGGCATTCAAGAGCACAGGTCGCTGCAGTGCAAGAGCTGGTCGCCGCAGTGCGCTTTCATCGGTGCTTTGCTGCGTAACTTGGCATCACCGGCGCATCAGACACCGGAACTCACAATAAACGAACTGCCGAGGAACCTGAGATGAAACGACTGATCAGCAGCTGTGTTCTTGCACTCAGTGGTACCGCTTTGCTGAGCGCCAGTGTCATGGCCGCCGAACCCGCCGCGTGCCAGAACGTGCGCATGGGTGTAGTGAACTGGACCGACGTGATCGCCACCAGTGCCATGACCCAGGTATTGCTCGATGGCCTCGGCTACAGCACCAAACAAACCAGCGCCTCCCAGCAAATCATCTTTGCCGGGATCCGCGACCAGCGTCTGGACCTGTTCCTCGGCTACTGGAACCCGCTGATGACCCAGACCATCACCCCGTTCGTCGACGCCAAACAGGTCAAGGTGCTTGAAGCGCCAAGCCTGCAGGACGCCCGCGCGACCCTCGCCGTGCCGACCTACCTCGCCGACAAGGGCCTGAAAACCTTCGCTGACATCGCCAAATTCGAAAAGGAACTGGGCGGCAAGATCTACGGCATCGAGCCTGGCTCGGGCGCCAACACCCAGATCAAGGCGATGATCTCCAAGAACCAGTTTGGCCTCGGCAAGTTCCAGTTGGTCGAGTCCAGCGAAGCCGGCATGCTCGCTGCCGTGGATCGCGCCGTACGTCGCAACGAAGCCGTGGTGTTCTTCGGCTGGGCGCCGCACCCGATGAACGTCAACGTAAAAATGACCTACCTCACCGGCAGTGAAAACGCCCTTGGGCCGGACGAAGGCAAGGCCACCGTGTGGACCGTCACTGCACCGACATACGCCGAGCAATGCCCGAACATCGGTCGCCTGCTGAGCAACCTGACGTTCACCGCCGAAGACGAGAGCCGGATGATGCAGCCGCTGCTGGATCACAAGGACGCTTTCGAGTCGGCCAAACAATGGATCAAGGATCACCCGCAGGACAAAAAGCGCTGGCTTGAAGGCGTCACCACCTTCGATGGCAAACCGGCCGCTGAAAACCTGCAACTGACCAGTAAATAAACCCGATAGAACCACCGACTCGCAGCCCCAACGGGCTGCGAACGGGACCACCACGCCTGGCCAAAGCCAAAAACTCGCCTGTAAGGAACCGCCAAATGAACCACGACGTCATCATCACCTGCGCACTCACCGGTGCTGGCGACACGACCGCCAGGAGCCCACACGTGCCGGTCACCCCGAAACAAATCGCGGCTGCCGCCGTGGAAGCCGCCAAGGCCGGCGCCACCGTGGTTCACTGCCATGTGCGCGACCCGCAAACCGGCAAGTTCAGCCGTGACGTGGCGCTGTACCGCGAAGTGATGGAGCGCATCCGCGAGGCGGACGTGGACATCATCGTCAACCTCACCGCCGGCATGGGTGGCGACCTGGAGATCGGTGCCGGCGAGAATCCGATGGAATTCGGCCCGAATACCGACCTGGTCGGCCCGTTGACCCGCCTGGCCCATGTCGAAGAACTGCTGCCGGAAATCTGTACCCTCGATTGCGGCACCCTGAACTTCGGCGACGGCGACACCATTTACGTTTCCACCCCGGCCCAGCTGCGCGCTGGCGCCAAACGCATCCAGGAGCTGGGCGTAAAAGCCGAGCTGGAAATCTTCGACACCGGTCACCTGTGGTTCGCCAAGCAGATGATCAAGGAAGGCCTGCTCGACAACCCGTTGTTCCAGCTGTGCCTGGGTATCCCGTGGGGCGCGCCGGCGGACACCACCACCATGAAAGCCATGGTCGACAACCTGCCGGCCGACGCGGTCTGGGCCGGCTTCGGTATCGGTCGCATGCAGATGCCGATGGCGGCGCAAGCGGTGTTGCTCGGCGGCAACGTACGGGTCGGGCTGGAAGACAACCTGTGGCTGGACAAGGGCGTGCTGGCGACCAACGGCCAACTGGTCGAGCGCGCCGGCGAAATCCTCAGCCGCCTCGGCGCCCGCGTCCTGACCCCGGCTGAAGGCCGGGCAAAAATGGGCCTGACCAAGCGCGGTTGATTCAAAACAATTTTCCCCCTGTGGGAGCGAGCTTGCTCCGGGCGGCGTTCCGACGATGACGTCGGTACATCCGAAGCATCATCTGCGGCAGGAATACCGCCATCGCGAGCAAGCCCGCTCCCACAGTTTTTTTCCGAGCCAAATTCAGGAATCGACCATGACCTTCATCACCGAAATCAAAACCTTCGCAGCGTTAGGCAGCGGTGTCATCGGCAGCGGTTGGGTGTCCCGCGCCCTCGCCCATGGTCTGGATGTAGTGGCCTGGGACCCGGCCCCCGGCGCTGAAGCCGCCTTGCGCAAACGCGTCGCCAATGCCTGGGGCGCGCTGGAGAAACAAGGCCTGGCGCCGGGTGCATCGCAGGATCGCCTGCGCTTTGTCGCGACCATCGAAGAGTGCGTGCGCGATGCCGATTTCATCCAGGAAAGCGCCCCGGAACGGCTGGAGCTGAAACTGGACCTGCACAGCAAAATCAGCGCGGCAGCCAAGCCCAATGCCTTGATCGGTTCCAGCACCTCTGGCCTGTTGCCAAGCGAGTTCTACGAGAGCGCCACGCACCCGGAGCGCTGCGTGGTCGGTCACCCGTTCAACCCGGTTTACCTGCTGCCGTTGGTCGAAGTAGTCGGCGGCAAAAACACCGCCCCTGAAGCGGTGCAAGCCGCGATGAAGGTCTATGAATCCCTGGGAATGCGCCCGCTGCACGTGCGCAAGGAAGTACCGGGTTTCATCGCCGACCGTCTGCTCGAAGCGCTGTGGCGTGAAGCGCTGCACCTGGTCAACGACGGCGTGGCGACCACCGGTGAAATCGACGATGCAATCCGTTTCGGCGCAGGCTTGCGCTGGTCGTTCATGGGCACCTTCCTGACCTACACCCTGGCCGGCGGCGATGCCGGTATGCGCCACTTCATGGCGCAGTTCGGCCCGGCGTTGCAATTGCCGTGGACCTACCTGCCGGCACCGGAGCTGACCGACAAACTGATCGACGACGTGGTCGATGGCACCAGCGATCAACTGGGCAAACACAGCATTTCGGCGCTGGAGCGCTATCGTGATGACTGCCTGCTGGCGGTGCTGGAGGCGGTGAAGACCACCAAAGAGAAGCATGGGATGGCTTTCAGCGAGTAATCCGTCAACAGGGCCGGCCCCATCGCGAGCAGGCTCGCTCCTACACTGGTTTTGCGTCGTTCAAAAATCCAATGTAGGAGCGAGCCTGCTCGCGATAGCGGCAGCCCAGTCACCATCAATGTTGGAACTAACATCATGCCCACCCTCACCACCTACCAAACCACCATCATCCCCGACTGGGTCGACTACAACGGCCACCTGCGCGACGCCTTCTACCTGCTGATCTTCAGCTACGCCACCGATGCCCTGATGGATCGCCTGGGCCTGGACAGCAACAGCCGCGAGGCAAGCGGCAACTCGCTGTTCACCCTCGAACTGCACCTCAATTACCTGCACGAAGTGAAGCTCGACGCCCAAGTCGAAGTGCACACCCAAATCATCGCCCACGACAGCAAGCGCGTGCACCTCTACCACAGCCTGCATCTGGTCGGTGATGCCCAGGAACTTGCCGGCAACGAACAGATGCTGCTGCACGTGGATCTCGCCGGGCCGCGTTCGGCACCGTTCAGCGAACTGTCCTTGAGCCGGTTGCAAGCCATCGTCGCCGAACAGGCGGACCTGCCAACGCCCGAGTACATTGGCCGAGTGATCGCATTACCTCCAAAAAAATAACAAGGAGATCGCCATGAACACCGCCGCTGCATTTGCCGACTTTCGTACCTATCCGTTGATCAGCGCGCTGACTGGCGTGCAGACTCTGGCGGACCATGTTCTGGTGAAGTGGGCCGACAATCGCGTCAGCCCTTTCCACCATCAATGGCTGCGGGATAACTGCCCGTGCCCGCAGTGCGTCTACACCGTGACCCGCGAGCAAGTGCTGGAAATCGTCGATGTGGCTCAAGATCTGATGCCCGATAACGCCAGTATCGACGGCGATGGCTGTTTGTCGATTGATTGGCAGGACGGCCACTCAAGTCGCTTCGACCCTGGCTGGCTGCGCGCCCATGCCTATGACGACGAATCCCGTGCCGAACGCCAGGCACGCAAGCCGAAAGCCTGGCTTTGGCACAGCGACTTGCAGTTGCCAGTGTTCGAATACCAGGCGCTGATGAACGACTCCGGCGCCTTGTTGCAATGGTTGTTGGCGGTGCGCGATGTCGGGCTTACCCAGGTCCGTGGTGTACCGACCGAGCCCGGCTCGTTGAAGTTGATTGCCCAACGCATTTCCTTCATCCGCGAGAGCAATTTCGGCGTGCTGTTCAACGTGCAATCCAAGGCCGACGCCGACAGCAACGCCTATACCGCGCTCAACCTGCCGCTGCACAGCGATTTGCCGACCCGGGAGTTGCAACCGGGGCTGCAATTTTTGCATTGCCTGGTCAATGACGCCGAGGGTGGCGAGAGCATTTTTGTCGACGGTTTTGCCATCGCCGACGCCTTGCGCCGGGAAGACCCCGAATCCTTCAAAAGCCTCTGCGAAATCCCCGTAGAGTTTCGCAACAAGGACCGCCACAGCGACTACCGCTGTCTCGCGCCGATCATTGCCCTGGATGCGTTGGGGCAGGTGTCGGAAATCCGCATGGCGAACTTTCTGCGCGGACCGTTCGATGCGTCGGTGGAACAGATGCCCAGGCTCTATCGCGCCTACCGGCGCTTTATCGCGATGACCCGCGAGCCTCGATTCAGGTTGATGCAGCGGCTCAATCCCGGGGAGCTGTGGTGCTTCGACAACCGCCGCACCCTGCATGCCCGCAACGCCTTCGACCCGGCCACCGGGGCGCGGCATTTCCAGGGTTGCTATGTTGACCGGGATGAGTTGTTGTCGCGGATTCTGGTGTTGCAGCGTTAAATCACTAAAAGATCGCAGCCTTCGGCAGCTCCTACAGAGATCGTGTTTCAACTGTAGGAGCTGCCGAAGGCTGCGATCTTTTGCTTTTCAACCGACCAAAAAAAGCCCCGATCAAGCCGTGACAGGATCGAGGCAGAGGGTACTGTTGAGGAGCTGCCGTGCGAGGGTGACCAAACCTTCGTGAAGCGAGCTGAGTCCAGTGTGCCCCCTCCTTTGGCCGGTAAGTTGCCCGAAAACGACCTGTTCATAGCCAATGCTGCCATTGCGACAATTCGCCCTTGCCGACACCCGGCACCCCCACCAGAATCGAACCACGACACCGTTCCCTGAAGAAGGATTGCGTCATGATGCACGCCGATTTGATAGACCAGGAAGACCTGTTGGGCCAGCTCAAGTCATTGGGATTCGAGGTGCCCACCGGCGCCACCGCCGAGCAGGCCTGCGAGTGTGCGGTACGGGGGTTGAACGATGTGCGGGCGATGACGCTGCGGACCATGGTCAAGCAGATGTACACCAGCAGCGCAACCATTTTGCCGGCGGTACGCCAGGCGATCGACAAGCAGTTGTTGCCGGCGTTGGCGGAGTACCAGCAGAGCCACACAGGCCGATAAATCCATTCGCGAGCAGGCTCGCTCCCACAGGAGATCGGGGTTGAACACAAAATGTGTGAACAACCCAATAACCTGTGGGAGCGAGCCTGCTCGCGATGAAAGCGCCTCGGTTTAGAGCCTTACACTGGCAAACGTCGACTCATTGCGCGCCTGGCTCAGCGCCGACAACGGCCCGGACAACGGCGACAGCACCAGCGCTTGCGGCAGCGGCATCATCGCCACTTGCTGGGTAGTGTTGGACCCTACGCGCTCGTCACGCGGCGGAATGCCGAAGTATTCGCGGTAGCACTTGGAGAAGTGCGGCGTGGACACAAAACCGCACACCGACGCCACTTCGATGATCGACATCGGCGTTTGCTTGAGCAGCTGGCGCGCGCGGATCAGGCGCAGCTTCAAGTAGTAACGCGACGGCGAACAGTGCAGGTATTTCTGGAACAGGCGTTCGAGCTGACGACGGGACACCGCGACATACACCGCCAGTTCGTCCAGGTCGATCGGCTCTTCGAGGTTGGCTTCCATCAACGCGACGATTTCCTGCAACTTCGGCTGGTTGGTGCCGAGCATGTGCTTGAGCGGCACACGCTGGTGATCCTGTTCGTTGCGGATACGCTCGTAGACGAACATTTCCGAAATGGCCGCCGACAGCTCACGACCGTGATCGCGGCTGATCAGGTGCAGCATCATGTCCAGCGGCGCGGTACCGCCGGAGCTGGTGAAACGGTTACGGTCGAGGGTGAACAAGCGAGTGCTCATCGCTACACGCGGGAAAGCTTCCTGCATCGCCGCCAGACATTCCCAGTGCACGCTGCAATCGAAACCGTCGAGCAGGCCGGCGCAGGCCAGGGCCCAACTGCCGGTGCACACAGCGCCGAGGCGGCGAGACTGGCGGGCCTGGCTTTGCAGCCATGACACGTGTTCGCGGGTAACAGTGCGCTGGATGCCGATACCGCCGCAGACGATGACGGTGTCCATTGGCGGGGCTTTGTGCATGGAGGCATCGGGGGTGATCTGCAGGCCGTCACTGGCCCAGACCTGGCCGCCATCGACGGTGAGGGTGGTCCAGCGATACAGCTCGCGACCGGACAACTGGTTGGCCATGCGCAGGGGTTCCACTGCGGAGGCCAGAGAAATCAGCGTGAAATTGTCCAGCAGCAGAAAGCCGATGGATTGAGGCGCACGGTTCTGGGGTTGGGCCCCGGAGTTGAACGTCGTCATCGCGGTATCTCCTCACACAAAGCGGGTGATGGCCTCAGGCGGAGGCTCTTTTTATTGCCATCGTTCTCGCGTGGGAGACGGGCTTTGTAATGACAGAGCAATTGCCATGCCTAAATTTGAATGCGCGTTCAATAACTCCTAAAAACGACGTCGGAATGTGTCTATATATGTCTTGCAAGGCAGGGGGATTTAAATGGCCATCAGGACTGGCAAGCGCCCCGGCCCACAAGCTGTGAGCAATTCGGTAGCACTTGTGGGAACGGCGTTGCGCCGCGTCGGTAAGGAGTGTCACCGCAGGCACGGGTGACGGGCGGTCGAAGGCTGGTTGGCTCTCGATCAGTGGCAAGGCGATTTATCTGAGAGCGACGCGCTAAAAGGTGGCGCGTTTTCGAGCGGGTGTTCACTTAGCGCGCAGTTTTGACTGGTCTGGCAGTGCGTAGGAGCTGGCTTGCCAGCGAAGAGGCCAATACATCCGACACATCTTCAGCGGTAAAACCACTGCTTTCGCTGGCAAGCCAGCTCCTACAGGGACCTGTGTGTCAGCACTCCACCGCACTCACCGCCAACCCACCCCGCGATGTCTCTTTATATTTGTCATGCATGTCGGCACCGGTATCGCGCATGGTGCGGATCACCCGATCCAGCGAAATAAAGTGCTGGCCATCACCGCGCAATGCCATTTGCGCGGCATTGATCGCTTTTACCGCGGCAATCGCATTGCGCTCGATGCACGGCACCTGGACCAGTCCACCCACCGGGTCGCAGGTCAGGCCGAGGTTGTGCTCCAGACCGATCTCCGCCGCGTTGCACAGTTGCTCTGGCGTGGCGCCAAGGATTTCCGCCAGTCCGGCCGCCGCCATGGCGCAGGCCGAACCGACTTCGCCCTGGCAGCCGACTTCGGCACCGGAGATCGAGGCGTTCTTCTTGCACAGGATTCCCACCGCCGCCGCGCCGAGGAAGTAATCGACGACATTGGCGTCGGTCACCGCTTCGCTGAATTTCATGAAGTAGTGCAGCACTGCCGGAATGATCCCCGCGGCGCCGTTGGTCGGTGCCGTAACCATGCGCCCGCCGGCGGCGTTTTCTTCGTTGACCGCCAGGGCGAACAGGTTGACCCACTCCATGGCACTCAAGGTCGAGCCGATCACATTGGGTTTGTTCAATTCCTGCAAGCTGCGGTGCAGCTTGGCCGCACGACGGCGCACGTTCAGGCCGCCGGGCAGGATGCCTTCGTGTTTGAGGCCCTGTTCAACGCAATCCTGCATGGCGCGCCAGAGCTTCATCAGGCCGCTGCGGATTTCGTCCTCGCTGCGCCACACCCTCTCGTTAGCCATCATTAATTCAGCCACGCGCAGGTTATGTTTTTTACACAGTTCCAGCAGCTCGGCAGCGCTGGAAAAGTCATATGGCAACACGGTGCGGTCGAGGTCGACGACACCGCTGGAGGCCTGTGCCTCATCGACGACAAAACCGCCGCCGACCGAATAGTAGGTGTCGCGATGCAACTCGCCGTCAACGCCCTCGACAATAAGGGTCATGGCGTTGGGGTGGAATGGCAGGTTCTCGTCGATCAGGCGCATGTCCCGGGCCCAGATGAAGGGCACCGGCAAGCGACTGTCGAGCAGCAGCGTATCGGTCTCGCGAAGGGCCTGAATACGTATGCCGATTTGCGACGGATCGATCGCATCCGGCCACTCGCCCATCAGGCCCATGATCACCGCGTTGTCACTGCCGTGGCCGATACCGGTGGCCGACAACGAGCCGAACAGCTGGACTTCGACACGTCGCACCTGTTCAAGCAGCCCGCGCTCGCGCAAGCCCTGCACAAACAACGCCGCCGCCCGCATGGGCCCTACGGTGTGTGAACTGGAAGGGCCGATGCCGATTTTGAACAGGTCGAAAACACTGATAGCCATTACTGCCGAACTCCTGGATAGGCCCACTGCGCACGCGAAAGCGCACGGTGACGGAGCTGCTACGCTCAAGCTGCAATCCGCCGGGATGACCGCATCATCAAGCTTTTATCCAGTTGTTCGACGTCTCTAACCGACGCACTCATGCCCACCAGCGCCGCGTGTCTTTTACGCTGTGTTTTCGCCGTTTTTTTGCGGTTCAGAGGGGAAAATCGGGCTGAAAAAATCTGTAAACGACGTCACCGACACTGGATGCGACCATCCCTGTACTGGATACGACGCACCCTGTAGGCGTCAGATTTTCACTGGTACATGATCATATCGACTCGATTGCAAGGCGACGTGGTAGAGCTGTCTCCAGAACGCCATCCAACCGCAACCTATAAGTGCGGTGGTCCAGTCGGAACACTGCCAAAAAAAACACCAAGGAGTCCATCCATGAAAGGTTCCCCGTCGTTGTTGTTGGCCGCCATGCTTAGTCTGCCGGTTCTGGCGCAAGCCGCAGAACCGGCACAATGCAGTACCGTAAACTTCTCCGATGTCGGCTGGACCGACATCACCGCAACTACCGCGACCACCAGCGTTGTGCTCAACGCCCTCGGCTACAAGACCAAGACCACCATGATTTCCGTACCCGTGACCTACAAGTCCCTGGCCGACGGCAAGAACATGGACGTGTTCCTGGGCAACTGGATGCCGACCATGGAAAACGACATCAAGGCCTACCGCGATGCCGGCACCGTGGAAACCTTGCGCACCAACCTCAAGGGCGCCAAGTACACCCTCGCCGTCCCTCAGGCGCTGTACGACAAGGGCCTGCATGACTTCGCCGATATCGCCAAGTTCAAGAAAGAGCTCGATGGCAAGATCTACGGCATCGAGCCTGGCAACGACGGCAATCGTCTGATCCAGAGCATGATCGACAAAGATGCCTTCGGCCTGAAGGCCGCCGGTTTCAAAGTCGTCGAATCCTCCGAAGCCGGCATGCTGTCGCAGGTCGACCGCGCGCAGAAACGCGACACCGCCGTGGTGTTCCTGGGCTGGGCGCCGCACCCGATGAACAAGCGCTTCAAGATTCAATACCTGACCGGTGGTGATGACTTCTTCGGCCCGGACTTCGGTGCCGCCACCGTGGCGACCAACACCCGCAAGGGTTACGCGCAGGAGTGCGGCAACGTTGGTCAGTTGCTGAAGAACCTGGAGTTCACCGTCGACATGGAAAGTGAACTGATGGGCAACATCCTGGACGACAAGATGAAGCCTGACGCGGCCGCCAAGGCCTGGCTGAAAAAGAATCCACAGGTGCTCGATACCTGGCTCGCTGGCGTGACCACCATTGACGGTAAACCTGGCCTGGAGGCCGTGAAAGCCAAACTGCAGTAATCGCTTATGCCGGGCAGGTTCGCCTGCCCGGGCTGTTTATTTCCTTGCATGCGGACGTTCACTACCATGCTGATTGATCAGAAAATACCCCTAGGCCAGTACATCGCGCGCTTCGTTGAATGGTTGACGCAACACGGCGCCAGCACCTTCGACGCAATCGCCGTGACACTGGAAACGATGATCCACGGCGTGACGTTTGCGCTGACCTGGTTCAACCCGCTGGCACTGATCGGCCTGATCGCACTACTGGCACACTACATTCAACGCAAATGGGGTCTGACCGCGTTTGTCGTTGCCTCCTTTCTGCTGATCCTCAATCTGGGGTACTGGCAGGAGACCATGGAAACCCTCGCCCAGGTGCTGTTCGCCACCCTGGTCTGCGTGGTCATCGGCGTGCCGCTGGGCATCGTCGCCGCGCACAAGCCGATGTTCTATACTTTAATGCGTCCGGTACTCGATCTGATGCAGACCGTACCGACCTTCGTGTACCTCATTCCTACCCTCACCCTCTTCGGGCTGGGTGTGGTCCCGGGCCTGATCTCCACGGTTGTGTTCGCGATTGCCGCGCCCATCCGCCTGACCTACCTGGGTATCCGCGATGTTCCGGAAGAATTGATGGACGCCGGCAAGGCCTTTGGCTGCTCGCGACGTCAGCTGCTCTCGCGGATCGAACTGCCCCACGCCATGCCAAGCATCGCGGCCGGTATCACCCAGTGCATCATGCTGTCGTTGTCGATGGTGGTGATCGCAGCACTGGTGGGCGCCGATGGCCTGGGCAAACCGGTGGTCAACGCACTGAACACTGCTGATATCGCCCTGGGCTTCGAAGCAGGCCTGGCGATCGTACTGCTGGCGATCATGCTCGACCGTATCTGCAAACAACCCGACGCCAAAGTAGGGGGTGACGCATGAGCATAATTCGCTTCGATAACGTTGACGTTATCTTCTCCAAGGATCCACGCGAGGCACTCAAGCTGCTGGATCAAGGCATGACCCGCAACGAAATCCTGAAAAAGACCGGGCAGATTGTCGGCGTTGAAAAGGCCAGCCTGGATATCGAAAAAGGTGAAATCTGCGTACTGATGGGTCTGTCCGGCTCCGGCAAGTCCAGCCTGTTGCGCTGCATCAACGGCCTCAACACCGTCAGCCGCGGCAAGCTGTTCGTCGAGCACGAAGGCAAGCAGATCGACATTGCCTCGTGCACGCCGGCAGAACTGAAAATGATGCGCACCAAGCGCATTGCGATGGTGTTCCAGAAGTTCGCCCTGATGCCCTGGTTGACCGTTCGCGAAAACATCAGCTTTGGCCTGGAAATGCAGGGTCGCCCCGAGAAAGAACGCCGCAAACTGGTGGACGACAAGCTTGAGCTGGTGGGCCTGACCCAGTGGCGCAACAAGAAACCCAACGAGCTGTCCGGTGGTATGCAACAACGCGTGGGCCTGGCCCGCGCACTGGCGATGGACGCCGACATTCTGCTGATGGACGAACCGTTCTCGGCACTCGACCCGCTGATCCGCCAGGGCCTGCAAGACGAACTGCTGGAACTGCAACGCAAGCTGCACAAGACCATCGTCTTCGTGAGCCACGACCTTGATGAAGCGCTGAAACTCGGCAGCCGTATCGCGATCATGAAGGACGGCCGGATCATCCAGTACAGCAAGCCGGAAGAAATCGTCCTCAACCCGGCGGACGACTACGTGCGGACCTTCGTGGCTCACACCAACCCGCTGAACGTACTGTGCGGTCGCAGCCTGATGCGCACCCTGGACAACTGCAAACGCATCAACGGTTCGGTGTGCCTGGATCCGGGCGGCGATTCGTGGCTGGACCTGGCCGAAGGCAACACCATCAAGGGCGCTCGCCAGAACGGGTCTGCGCTGGACTTGCAGAACTGGGTACCGGGTCAGGCCGTTGAAGGCCTGGGTCGTCGACCAACCCTGGTGGACTCGAACATCGGCATGCGCGATGCGCTGCAGATTCGTTATCAGACCGGCAACAAGCTGGTGCTGCATGACAACAACAAGGTGGTGGGGATTCTTGGCGACAGCGAGCTGTATCACGCACTGCTCGGCAAGAACCTGGGATAAGGCAACAGAAACGAAAACGCCGCGAGAGATCGCGGCGTTTTTGTTTGTAGAAAGATCAAAAGATCGTCCGAACGCGGCCCGAACCTTCGGCAGCTCCTGCAGGGGAATGCATTCGGCGTAGGAGCTGCCGAAGGCTGCGATCTTTTCAAGCGGCGACGCGGTGCAACTGATACACCGCGCCACTCACTTCTTAGCTATAAACCCGGCCAAGGAGCTGCCGATGGCTTTCAAACTGATCGAGCACGTCACGGGTGATCTGATCCTGGGTGAAGCCCATCAAGTCGTAGTCCTGGCTGCCGTTGTGCAGATACACCTCGGCACGGTAGTAACGCTGACGTGCCTCATCGGACTGAGCCGATTCGGTTGGCGTGGCCAGGTAACCGTCCAGACTCACTTCGTAGACAAACGGATTACCCTCTTCCATCTCGGTGCGCAGGCCCATGCAGCGCTTGGACTTGCCCAGCAGCGTCTGCACTTGCAGACCTTGAGCACGCATTTGCACGGCGGCATCTTCCAGTGCCGGGCTGACGTGCTTGTCCATGAAACGCTGCACCACCGACTGGCTCGGTTGCAGGTCCAGCTGGGTCAAGCGCTCGCTGAAACCACGGCGACCGCGTGCCGCCAGTTCCGCTTGCTCCTGTTCGATCTGCACGTCCTGGCGCATGGCCTTGTGCAAGCCGAACATGAAGAACACCAGCACCACCGAGAACGGCAGACCGGCCAGCACCACCATGGTTTGCATGGCTTCGAAGTTGCCGGCGAACAGCAGGCCGATGGTCACCAGGGTGATCACCGCCGACCAGAAGATCCGCAACCAGTGCGGAGCGTCTTCATCGACGGTGCCACCCTTGCAGGACAGGTTGGCCATCATCACCGCACCGGAGTCCGCCGGGGTCAGGAACAGCACGAAACCAACGAAGATCGACACGCCGATCACCACCTTCGACGCCGGGTAATGCTCCAGCAACTGGTAGATCGCCATGGACGGCTGTTCCAGCGCCGTCTTCCCGAGTTCTACCGCCCCGTGGTTCATCACCAGGTCCAGGGCCGAGTTACCGAAGATCGACAACCACGCCAGGGTGAAGCCCAGCGGAATCAGCAGCACGCCGGCGACCAGTTCGCGCACGGTACGACCACGGGAAATACGCGCGATGAACATGCCCACGAATGGCGCCCAGGAAATCCACCAGGCCCAGTAGAACAGGGTCCACAGGCCCAGCCAGCGGTCGGACTTCTCACTGTCGCCTTCGTACACATAGAGGTCGAAAGTCTTCAGCACCACACCGTTCAGGTAGTCACCGACGTTCTGTACGAAGCCGTTGAGCAGGTGCAGGGTCGGGCCGAACAACAGGACGAAAATCAGCAGGCCACTGAACAGAACGATGTTGAGGTTGGACAGGCGACGGATGCCGTTTTCCACGCCCGACACAGCGGCAATGGTCGCCACGGTGCTCATCACGATGATCACGATCAGCAGGTTGGTGTTGCTGTGTTCCATGCCGAACAGGTTTTCCAGCCCCGACGACACTTGCAGCGAACCAATCCCCAGGTTCGTCACCAGCCCCAGCAGGGTCACGAACATGCCGAAGCCGTCCACCGCATGCCCGGCCGCGCCCTTGACCCAACGCTCGCCCACCAGCGGATACAACGCCGAACGCAACGCCAGCGGCTGGTTATGCCGGTAGGCAAAGTAGGCAACGGCCAGACCGACCAATGCGTAAATCGCCCAGCCGTGCAGGCCCCAGTGCAGGAATGTCAGCTGCACGGCCTGACGGGCGGCAAGGTTGCTGCCGGCCACGCCTTCCGGCGGATTGAAGTAGTGGTCCAGCGGCTCCGACGCGCCGAAGTACAGCAACGAGATGCCGATACCCGACGAGAACAGCATCCCCGCCCAGGCGCCGTAGCTGAAGTCCGGGGTGTCGTCCTTGCTGCCGAGCTTGAGTTTGCCGTAGGACGAAAACGCCAGGCCGACGACAAAAATCAGGTAGGCGGCGATCACCACCATGTAGTACCAGCCGAAGCTGCGGGACAACCAGGCTTGCGCCGTACCCAGCATTCTGCCGGCCTCTTGCGGGGCGATGATCAGAATGGCGGTCAACAACAGAATCAACGCGGTAGAGGTGTAGAACACCCAACCGTTGACCGTCACCTTCTCGGGTGGGGTCTTTATTAGCGAGGCAGAACTCATGGCACAGATGCTCCGGGCAGTGCGAGAGAAGAACGCAAGACAAACGAGTTACCCGACCAATCGGTTAGTGGGCAGCCGACCGGCGGGTGATATAAAGACAGCCCGAAAAAAGCCCGAAACCCCTGGAGCGCCGCAGCGCGTAGGTTTCGAGCAGTTTCGGAAGTCGTTTTTTCCGCCGCTACATGTAGGAAAAATCTGTAGGCAGCGACGATTTGTCGCAGATCTTATTCTTTGTTGATTGAACGTTCAATCAAAACAAAATAGACTGGCCTCAACCCGGTAGCCGTTCTACGCCCACCGGAAGGCCTAAGGAGATGTGCAAGATGCCCAAGGTCGGTATGCAACCCATCCGCCGCCAGCAATTGATCGAAGCCACTTTGCAGGCCGTCGATCAGGTCGGCATGGGGGACGCCAGCATTGCGCTGATCGCCCGTTTGGCCGGTGTCTCGAATGGCATCATCAGTCACTACTTTCAGGACAAGAATGGCCTGATTGCCGCCACCATGGGGTACCTGATGACCGTCCTCAGCGAGAACGTCACCCTGCGCCGACAGGCGCTGAAAGATGACAGCCCGAGGGCGCATCTGCAGGTGATCATCGAGGGCAACTTCGATGCCAGCCAGGTCAATGGCCCGGCAATGAAAACCTGGCTGGCCTTCTGGGCCACCAGCATGCACCAGCCGTCTTTGCACAGGTTGCAGCGGATCAACGATCACCGTCTGTATTCCAACCTGTGCTGCCAGTTCCGCCGCGTGCTGCCGCTCAATGATGCGCGCAGCGCCGCCCGAGGCCTGGCAGCGTTGATCGACGGCTTGTGGTTGCGCGGCGCGCTGTCGGGAGATGCTTTCGACACCGGGCAGGCACAACAGATTGCTTACGAATACATGGATACCCAACTGGCCAAGCGGGTGAGTTAGAGCACACATAAACGCTCAACCACCGGACCGTGCCAACCACTTAATGCTCTTGCGAGGACTTTATGGCCCGTTTCGAACTGCAAAAACTCTACATCGATGGTGCGTACAGCGACGCCAGCAGCGACGCCACTTTCGAAGCCATCAACCCGGCTAACGGTGAAGTCCTCGCAAAAGTACAACGTGCGACCAAGGAAGACGTCGAGCGCGCTGTGGTAAGTGCCGAAAAGGGTCAGAAAATCTGGGCCGCGATGACCGCCATGGAGCGTTCGCGCATCCTGCGTCGTGCCGTGGAAATCCTGCGCGAGCGCAACGATGAGCTGGCCGCCCTGGAAACCCTGGACACCGGCAAGGCCTACTCCGAAACCCGCTACGTCGACATCGTCACCGGCGCTGACGTGCTGGAGTACTACGCAGGCCTGGTACCGGCCATCGAAGGCGAGCAGATTCCGCTGCGCACCACTTCGTTCGTCTACACCCGTCGCGAGCCGCTGGGCATCGTGGCCGGTATCGGCGCATGGAACTACCCGATCCAGATCGCCCTGTGGAAATCCGCACCTGCCCTGGCGGCCGGTAACGCGATGATCTTCAAGCCAAGTGAAGTCACCTCGCTGACCACCCTGAAACTGGCCGAGATCTACACCGAAGCCGGCGTGCCAAACGGCGTGTTCAACGTCCTGACTGGCAGCGGCCGCGAAGTCGGCACCTGGCTGACCGAGCACCCGCGCATCGAGAAAGTCTCGTTCACCGGCGGCACCGACACCGGCAAGAAAGTCATGGCCAGCGCTTCGGCCTCGTCGCTCAAGGATGTGACCATGGAACTGGGCGGCAAGTCGCCGCTGATCATCTGCGACGACGCCGACCTCGATCGCGCCGCCGACACCGCGATGATGGCCAACTTCTACAGCTCTGGCCAGGTCTGCACCAACGGCACTCGCGTGTTCGTACCGGCCCACCTGAAAGCCGCTTTCGAAGCCAAGATCGTTGAGCGCGTTGCACGCATCCGCATCGGCAACCCGCAAGACGAAAACACCAACTTCGGTCCGCTGGTCAGCTTTGCGCACATGGAAAGCGTGCTGGGCTACATCGCCAAGGGCAAGGAAGAAGGCGCCCGCGTCCTGTGCGGCGGCGAGCGTCTGACCGACGGCGAATTCGCCAAAGGTGCCTTCGTGGCCCCGACCGTGTTCACCGACTGCACCGACGACATGACCATCGTCCGTGAAGAAATCTTTGGCCCGGTGATGGCGATCCTCACCTACGAAACCGAAGAAGAAGTGATCCGGCGCGCCAACGACACCGACTTCGGCCTGGCCGCCGGTATCGTCACCAAGGACCTGAACCGCGCCCACCGCGTGATTCATCAACTGGAAGCCGGTATCTGCTGGATCAACGCCTGGGGCGAGTCCGACGCGAAGATGCCGGTCGGCGGCTATAAGCAGTCGGGTGTCGGCCGTGAGAACGGCATCAGCTCGCTGAACAACTTCACCCGCATCAAATCGGTACAGGTCGAGCTGGGCGATTACGTCTCGGTGTTCTAAGACCCGAGTCTTGTATTGCCTGCGAGGGCTTCTTCGCGGGCAAGCCCGCTCCCTTGTAGGAGCGAGCTTGCTCGCGATTGAGTGCGCAGTACTCATCGAGGCTCGACCTGACCCACATCAAAGAGGGTGCATTCAATGTCCCAAGAATTCGACTACATCATCATCGGTGCCGGCTCGGCCGGTAACACCCTGGCGACCCGTCTGACCGAAGACGCAGGTGTCACCGTCCTGCTGCTCGAAGCGGGCGGCCCGGACTACCGCTTGGACTTCCGCACGCAAATGCCGGCCGCCCTGGCGTTCCCGCTGCAAGGCCGTCGCTACAACTGGGCCTACGAAACCGATCCTGAGCCACATATGGACGGTCGTCGCATGGAGTGCGGTCGCGGCAAGGGCCTGGGTGGCTCTTCACTGATCAACGGCATGTGCTACATCCGCGGCAACGCCATGGACTACGACGGCTGGGCGAAACTGCCAGGCCTTGAGGACTGGTCGTACCTGGACTGCCTGCCGTACTTCCGTAAAGCGGAAACCCGCGACATCGGCCCGAACGACTACCACGGTGGCGACGGCCCGGTCAGCGTGACCACGCCGAAAGCCGGCAACAACCCGCTGTTCCACGCCATGGTTGAAGCCGGCGTGCAGGCCGGTTACCCGCGTACCGAAGACTTGAACGGATACCAGCAGGAAGGCTTCGGCCCGATGGACCGCACCGTGACGCCGGAGGGTCGTCGTGCCTCCACCGCCCGCGGCTACCTGGACGTGGCCAAGAAACGTTCAACCCTGACCATCGTCACCCACGCCCTGACTGACAAGATCCTGTTCGAAGGCAAGCGTGCAGTCGGCGTGCGTTACCTGGTCGGCGCCGCAGAAGAGCGCGTTGAGGTCAAGGCGCGCAAGGAAGTGCTGCTGTGCTCCGGCGCCATCGCTTCGCCGCAGATCCTGCAACGCTCCGGCGTCGGCCCGGCCGAGTTGCTGAACAAGCTCGATATTCCGGTGGTCCACGACCTGCCGGGCGTCGGTGAAAACCTGCAGGATCACCTTGAGCTGTACCTGCAATACGCTTGCACCCAACCGGTTTCGCTGTACCCGTCGCTGCTCTTGCACAACCAGCCGGCCATCGGTGCCGAATGGCTGTTCAACGGCACCGGCATCGGCGCCAGCAATCAGTTCGAAGCCGGCGGTTTCATCCGCACCCGTCCGGAATTCGAATGGCCGAACATCCAGTACCACTTCCTGCCGGTAGCGATTAACTACAACGGCAGCAACGGTGTGAAAGAGCACGGCTTCCAGGCGCACATGGGCTCCATGCGTTCGCCAAGCCGCGGTCGCATCCAGGCCAAGTCCAAGGACCCGCGCCAGCACCCGAGCATCCTGTTCAACTACATGGCCACCGAACAGGACTGGCAAGAATTCCGCGACGGCATCCGCCTGACCCGTGAAATCATGCAGCAGCCTGCACTGGACGCCTTCCGTGGTCGCGAGATCAGCCCGGGCATCGACGTGCAGAGCGATGAGCAACTGGACAAGTTCATCCGCGAGCACGCCGAAACCGCGTTCCACCCGTCCTGCTCCTGCAAGATGGGCACCGACGAAATGGCCGTGGTCGATGGCGAAGGTCGCGTGCATGGCATGCAAGGCCTGCGTGTGGTCGATGCGTCGATCATGCCGATCATCACCACCGGCAACCTGAATGCACCAACGATCATGATGGCCGAGAAAATCGCCGACAAGATCCGTGGCCGCAAGCCGTTGCCGCGCAGCACCGCCACTTACTATGTGGCGGGTGAAGCGCCGGTGAAGGGCAAGCCGGTGCGGGAATTGAGCCAGACTGCATAAGGCGACAAACCGCGTCGAACCTATCGCGAGCAAGCTCGCTCCCACAGGTTTCGGGTTGGAATGCAGATTTGTGATCCAACCGAGTCCCCTGTGGGAGCGAGCTTGCTCCGGGCGGCGTTCCGACGATGGCGCCCGAACAAACAACACACAGCTCCCAGTAATCCCTCCTCCACAGATCCAAACTTGATCCTCCCCCCCTCGCAGGCCTAATCTAGCGCCACGCAATCGTTTCACCCCTCCCCTCGCAGCACCGCTCCACCGCCACTCCATACCCAGGAGGTTCACGAATGTTCGATTTCTACCCCCAGCTCAAGCAGCGCTTCGCTGCCTTGCGCACGGGTGCTGAATTCTTTTCCCTGCGTTATGTGCGCGAATCCGGGCAGTACCTGTCGGTGCGCAAGAACGTCGCCGAACCGCCAAGCCTGAGCCGTGACGAAGGGGCGATGCTGACCGTGCGGGTCAATGGCGTCGAGGCCTATGCGGCCACCAACGACCTGTCGCAACAGGGCCTGCAAGCTGCCCTCGAACGCGCCGAACTCCAGGCCCGTCGACTCAAGCCCCACGCCTTGCTGGACCTGCGCGAGCAGGCTGTTTCCAGCGACCGCGCCGATTATTTTTCGCCCAACCTCGACCAGGCGTTCCCGTCCCTGAGCGACTGCTACCAACTGCTTGGCACCGAGTCGGCCGCCGTACCCAAGGACGAGCGCCTGGTGAACTGGCAGGTCAGCCTCGGCATCACCCACGTCGAGCAGATCTACCTCAACAGCGCCGGTGCCGAACTGCGCCAGGCCCAACGCTTTGTCTACCCCGGCCTGGACGTCACGGCCTACGATGGTAACGACAGCCAGACCCGCAGCCTGGGCCGCGAGAACTTCGGCCAGCAAGGCGCGGCGGACGTCATCAGCCGCTGCGGCCTGATCGGTGCCGGTGCCCAGGTGGCCGATCAGGCCCTGCAATTGCTCCTGGCACCGAACACCCCGCAAGGCAAGCGCGACCTGCTGCTGATGCCCGACCAGATGATGCTGCAAATCCACGAGTCCATCGGCCACCCGCTGGAGCTGGACCGCATCCTCGGTGACGAGCGCAACTACGCCGGCACCAGTTTCGTCAAAGCCTGCGATTTCGGCCGCCTGCAATACGGTTCCGGCCTGCTCAACGTGACCTTCGACCCGGACATCCCCGAGGAGCTCGCCAGCTACGGCCATGACGACGACGGCACGCCCGCCAGCAAACAGTTCCTGATCCGTGAAGGCCTGTTGCTGCGCCCGCTGGGTGGTGCGCTGTCGCAATTCCGGGCCGGCATGGACGGCGTCGCCAACAGCCGCGCCTGCGGCTGGAACCGCCCGCCGATCGACCGCATGGCCAACCTCAACATCGAGCCCGGTGATCAGTCCATCGAACAGCTGATCGGCGGTATCGAACACGGCGTGCTGATGTCGACCAACCGTTCCTGGTCGATCGACGATGCGCGCAACAAATTCCAGTTCGGCTGCGAATGGGGCCAACTGATCGAAAACGGCGAACTCAAGGGCGTGGTGAAGAATCCCAATTACAGGGGCATCTCCGCGCAGTTCTGGAAAAGCCTCAGCGCCGTCGGCGATGCCAGTACCCTCAAGGTCCTCGGCACACCGAACTGCGGCAAGGGCGAACCGAACCAGGTGATCCGCGTCGGCCACGCGTCACCGGCCTGTGTGTTCAGCAACGTTGATGTATTCGGAGGAGACGCCTGATGAATCCTTCAAACAGCCAGTCCGCGTCGTTCAGGGCGCTGGTCAACAGCCTGCGTGCAGCGCTTCACGAGCCCGAGCAGTTCACCCTCAGCTACGCCGCCGAGTCGTCGGCCTTCGTGCGTTTCAACCACGCCAAGGTGCGTCAGGCCGGTCAGGTGCAGCAGGCGAGTATCGGCCTGAAACTGATCAACGAAGGCCGGCATGCCGACCTGCACATCACCCTGGCCGGCGATCCGCAGGTGGATGCGCAGCGCCTGAGCGAAGGTCTGCAACAGTTGCGTGAAACCCTGCCGCTGCTGCCTGCGGACCCGTACCTGCTGCTCAACCACAACGGCTGGCAGAGCAACAACGTGCAGTCGCATCCGCTGCCGGACACCGAGCAGGTAGTCGCTGAAATCACCCACGCTGCCGAAGGCCTGGACTTGGTCGGCTTCTATGCCGCAGGTCCCATCAGTCGCGGCTTTGCCAGTTCTTCGGGCGCCTTCGGCTGGCATCAGGCCAACAGTTTCAACTTCGACTTCAGCCTGTTCCACGAGAATGGCCAGGCCGTGAAAGCCAGCTACGCCGGGCACGACTGGAACAGCGAAGGCTTTGCCAAACGCTTCCAGCAAGCCCGCGAGCAGCTTGAGTTTCTGGGTCGGCCGCTACGCACTTTGGCGCCCGGCCAATACCGCGCTTACCTGGCACCGGCGGCGCTGGAGGAAATCATGGGCATGTTGTGCTGGGGTGGTTTCTCGGCACAGTCGATTGCCAGCAAAAGCAGCCCGCTGCAAAAGCTCTACGGTGGCGACAGCGCGTTCAGTCCGCTGGTCTCGCTGGATGAAAAAGTCACCGGCTCGCTGAGCCCGGCGTTCTCCGACGAAGGTTATCCGCGCAGCGATCTGGGGTTGATCGTCAATGGCAAGGCCGGGGCACAACTGGTCAGCTCGCGCAGTGCTGCGGAATACGGTTTGACCGCCAACGGCGCCAGCGGCGGTGAATCACCGAGTGCGCTGAACATGAAAGCCGGGGTATTGCCTGACACGGACATCCTCAAGCAACTGGGCACAGGGCTGTACATCAGCAACCTGTGGTACCTGAACTTCTCGGATCAACCGGCCGCACGCCTGACCGGCATGACCCGCTTTGCCACGTTCTGGGTCGAGAACGGCGAGATCCAGGCACCGGTCAGCACCATGCGCTTCGATGACAGCGCCTTCAGCCTGCTTGGTTCGCAGCTGGAAGCGTTGACCGAGGAGCGGGAGTTGCTGTTGTCGGCGAGTACCTACAGCCAGCGGGCGACGGCTTCGGCGTTGTTGCCGGGGGCGCTGGTCAGCCGACTAACTTTGACACTGTAAACACGCCTACCCCTGTAGGAGCGAGCCTGCTCGCGATGGTCGTGAACGATGACGCGTGCTGCCTGGAAAAATGCATCGCCTTCACATTCATCGCGAGCAAGCTCGCTCCTACAGGAACGGAGTAAAGCTCACACTGACAAGAGGTTCCATGCCCAACCGCCCACCTCTCGACGCTGTCACCGCCCGTTGGGTGCCGTGGGTCGTCGCAATCGCCTTCTTCATGCAGTCCCTCGACGGGACGATTCTCAACACTGCCCTGCCAGCCATGGCCCGCGACTTGGCCGAAGACCCATTGCGCATGCAGGGTGTGATCATCGCTTACATGCTCACGGTCGCGTTGCTGATCCCGGCTTCGGGCTGGATAGCCGATCGCTTCGGCACCCGAAAGATCTTTTTCAGTGCGATTCTGTTGTTCAGCTTCGGCTCGCTGCTCTGCGCATTGTCGAGCAGCCTGAGCATGCTGATCGGCGCCCGGGTGATCCAGGGCCTGGGTGGCGCGTTGATGTTGCCGGTCGGGCGGCTGGTGGTGTTGCGCGCCTACCCGCGTTCGGAACTGGTGCGGATCATGGGCTTCATCACCATTCCCGGGCTGCTCGGCCCCTTGATCGGCCCGACCATGGGCGGCTGGATGGTGCAATACCTGACCTGGCACTGGATCTTCCTGATCAACCTGCCAGTGGGTCTGGTCGGTTGCTACGCCGTGTGGAAATTCATCCCCGACCTTCGCGGCACCGAGCGCACCCGTTTCGATAGCCTGGGTTTCGTGCTGTTCGGCGCGGCGATGATTCTGATCACCATCGCCATGGAAGGCCTGGGCGAACTGCACCTGCCGCATTTGCGGGTGATGTTGCTGCTGTTCGGCGGCATGGCGTGCCTGGCGGCGTACTGGCTGCGCGCCGGGCATATCGACAACCCGCTGTTCGCGCCGTCGCTGTTCAAGACCCGGACCTTTGCCGTGGGCATTCTCGGCAACCTGTTCGCCCGCCTCGGCAGCGGCGCCCTGCCCTTTCTGGTGCCGTTGCTGTTGCAAGTGGCGCTGGGCTATTCGCCATCCCAGGCCGGGATGAGCATGTTGCCGCTGGCGGCGGCGGCGATGATCGCCAAGTGGGTCGCGCGGCCGCTGATCGAGCGTTTGGGTTATCGCATCGTGCTCACCGGCAACACCCTGGCGCTGGGGATCATGCTGGCGAGCATGGGTCTGGTCAGTGAGCAGACGCCGTACTGGCTGCTGCTGTGCCTGCTGGCGATCCTCGGGGCGATCAACTCCTTGCAGTTCACCGCGATGAACACCGTGACCCTGATCGACCTCGACGACGCCAGCGCCAGCAGCGGCAACAGCCTGCTGTCGGTGGTCGCGCAATTGTCCCTGAGCCTGGGCGTGGCCTGCGCGGGTGCATTGCTCGGTGGCTTTACGGCGGAGATCGGCAATGACGGCGTGGAGACGGTTTTGGGCGCCTTTCAACTAACGTTCGTGACGGTTGGAATCATGGCAATGCTGGCTGCAACGATCTTTTCCCAGCTCTCCCGGGAAGACGGACGGCGCGTCAAGCGTCCGGAAGAGCACATCGAACCTTAGGGCGAATGGCCATCGGACTGGTACACTGCGCGACATTTTGTTTTGCAGGCCAGTCCCGTGACCACCATCGCCACCGAATTTAATACTTTGCCGCTGTCCGCCGCCATGCTGGCTAACCTCGACTCCCTCGGTTATGCCCAGATGACGCCGATCCAGGCGCAAAGCTTGCCGGTGATCCTCAAGGGGATGGACCTGATCGCCCAGGCCAAGACCGGCAGCGGCAAGACCGCTGCCTTTGGCATCGGCCTGCTGAACCCGATCAATCCGCGTTACTTCGGTTGCCAGGCGCTGATCCTGTGCCCGACCCGCGAGCTGGCTGACCAGGTCGCCAAGGAAATCCGTCGCCTGGCCCGTGCCGAAGACAACATCAAGGTCCTGACCCTGTGCGGCGGCGTGTCCCTCGGCCCGCAGATCGCTTCGCTGGAACACGGCGCGCACATCATCGTCGGCACCCCGGGACGCATCCAGCAGCACCTGCGCAAAGGTTCGCTGGTACTCCACGGCCTCAACACCCTGATCCTCGACGAAGCCGACCGCATGCTCGACATGGGTTTCTACGATTCCATCGAAGAAATCATCATGCAGGCCCCGGAGCGTCGCCAGACCCTGCTGTTCTCCGCCACCTACCCGGTAGGCATCAAGCAGCTGGCCTCGAAGTTCATGCGCAACCCGCAGCAAGTGAAGGCCGAAGCGTTCCACGACGACACGCAGATCGAGCAGCGCTTCTACGAGATTTCCCCGGACGACCGCATGAGTGCGGTGACCAAGGTCCTTGGCCACTTCCGCCCGGCCTCCTGCGTGGCCTTCTGCTACACCAAGCAGCAGGTTCAGGAAACCGTCGACCACCTGACCGCCAAAGGCATTTCCGCCGTCGGCCTGCACGGCGATCTGGAACAGCGTGACCGCGACCAGGTACTGGCGATGTTCGCCAACCGCAGTACTTCGGTGCTGGTGGCGACCGACGTGGCCGCGCGCGGCCTCGATATCGATTCCCTGGACATGGTGATCAACGTCGAATTGGCCCGTGATTCGGAAATCCACATCCACCGTGTCGGCCGTACCGGTCGTGCCGGTGAGAAAGGCCTCGCGATCAGCCTTGTCGCGCCGTCCGAAGCACAGCGCGCACAAGCCATCGAGCAATTGCAGAAGACGCCGCTGACCTGGGATCAGGTGGACAACCTCACCTCCAAGGGTGGTGGCCCGCTGCTGCCGCAGATGAGCACCCTGTGCATCGCTGCCGGCCGCAAGGACAAGGTTCGCCCGGGCGACATTCTTGGCGCACTGACCGGTGACGCCGGTATCCCCGGTGCCCAGGTCGGCAAGATCGCGATTTTCGACTTCCAGGCCTATGTGGCCGTGGAGCGCGGCGTCGCCAAGCAGGCCTTGCAGCGCCTGAACGACGGCAAGATCAAGGGCCGTGCGTTGCGCGTTCGTATCCTTTAAAACCGCCACACATCTCCCTGTGTAGGAGCTGCCGCAGGCTGCGATCTTTTKATTTTGCTTTTAAAAAACAATATCAAAAGATCGCAGCCTGCGGCAGCTCCTACAGGTACGTAATGCAGAGGACACCGTTTTGCGCTCTACCGAAGTCGTGATCATTGGCGCTGGCGCCGCAGGGTTGATGTGTGCACTGACCGCCGCCGGGCGCGGGCGCAAGGTGCTGTTGCTCGACCATGCCAACAAGGCCGGCAAGAAAATCCTGATGTCGGGCGGTGGTCGCTGCAATTTCACCAACATGTACACAGAGCCGAGCAATTTCCTCTCGCAGAATGCGCACTTCTGCAAATCCGCCCTGGCCCGTTACACCCAATGGGATTTCATCGGCATGGTGGCCAAGCATGGCGTGCCGTACCACGAGAAAAAACTCGGCCAGTTGTTCTGCGATAACAAATCCAGCGACATCCTCGAAATGCTCCTGAATGAGTGCGACCAGGTCGGCGTCAGCCTGCATCTGGACACATCGATCCAGACCATCGAGAAGCTCGAAACGGGCTATTTGCTGGACACATCGCTTGACCAGATAACGTGCGAATCGCTGGTGATCGCCACTGGCGGCCTGTCGATCCCGACCCTGGGCGCCACCGGTTTCGGCTACCAGGTCGCCAGGCAATTCGGCCACGAGCTGCTGCCGACCCGCGCCGGTCTCGTGCCGTTCACCATCACCGACCAGCTCAAGGCCTTGTGCACCGAGTTGTCCGGTACGTCGGTGGATTGCCTCGTGAGCTGCAATGACCAGAGCTTCCGCGAGAACATCCTGTTCACCCACCGCGGTCTCAGCGGCCCGGCGATTTTGCAGATTTCGTCATTCTGGGAATCCGGCGATACCGTCGAGATCAACCTGATGCCCGACCACGACGTACCAAACTGGCTGCAACAGCAACAGGCCGAACGTCCCAACAGCGAGCTGAAAACCCTGCTCGGGGAAATCTTCACCAAGAAGATGGCCAATCTGTTGGCGGACAACTGGTTCGTGTCCAAACCGATGAAACAGTACACCCACGCGGAACTGGCCGATATCGCGGAAAAACTGGCGAGCTGGAAAGTCGTGCCGGCGGGCACCGAAGGCTATCGCACCGCCGAGGTGACCTTGGGTGGCGTCAACACCAATGAAGTGTCGTCCAAGACCATGGAATCGCTGAAAAGCCCGGGGCTGTACTTCGTCGGTGAAGTGCTCGACGTGACCGGGCATCTGGGCGGGTTCAACTTCCAGTGGGCGTGGGCTTCCGGTTACGCCGCCGCGCAGTACGTCTGATTCAAAAATCCACACAATCCCTGTGGGAGCGAGCTTGCTCGCGATGAGGCCATAACATTCAACAGAGATGTTGACTGACAGGCCGCTATCGCGAGCAAGCTCGCTCCCACAGGGGTTTGTAGTGCCTGACAAGGAACAGATTTTGCTGTCTGATGTGATCGACGCCATTGCGTCGGCGTCATTAGTGGCTCAATTTAGCGTCATTGCCTCGGAAGGCCTTCGCATTTCATGTCATCGACTTCGTTCCGCCAGACTCTGCGGCGCCTTTGGGCGCTGGATAAATTCAGCTACAGCGTGCGGGTATTCATTGCCCTGACCGGCACCATGGCGCTGTGTTGGTATCAGGATGAAATGGGCCTGCTGATCCCGTTGTTCCTGGGGATTATCGCCAGTGCCCTGGCCGAAACCGACGACAGTTGGCAGGGCCGCCTCAACGCGCTGGCCGTGACGCTGGTGTGTTTCGCTGTCGCCGCCCTGTCCGTCGAACTGCTCTTCCCCTACCCTTGGCTGTTTATCATCGCCTTCGCCCTGGCCGCGTTCTGCCTGACCATGCTCGGCGCCCTCGGCGAACGCTATGGCGCGATTGCCTCGGCGACACTGATTCTGTCGGTCTACACCATGATCGGCGTGGACCAGCGCGGCGGCGCGGTCATCGATGTCTGGCACGAGCCGGTACTGCTGGTGGCCGGTGCCGCCTGGTATGGTCTGCTCTCGGTGTTGTGGCAGGCGCTGTTTTCCAATCAGCCGGTGCAGCAGAGCCTGGCGCGCCTGTTCCGCGAACTGGGCTTTTACCTGAAGCTGAAATCCTTGCTGTTCGAGCCGATCCGGCAGATGGACGTGGAAGCACGGCGCCTGGAGCTGGCCCAGCAGAACGGTCGGGTGGTGGCGGCATTGAACGCTGCCAAGGAAATCATCCTGCACCGGGTCGGCAACGGTCGCCCGGGGTCGAAAGTCAGCCGCTACCTGAAGCTGTACTTCCTCGCCCAGGACATTCACGAGCGCGCCAGTTCTTCACACTATCCGTACAACGCACTCGCAGAAGCGTTTTTCCACAGCGACGTGCTGTTCCGCTGCCAACGCCTGCTGCGCCAGCAAGGCAAAGCCTGCCGGGCCCTGGCCGAATCGTTCCAGATGCGCCAGCCGTTCACCTATGACGCCAGTTTCGCCGAGGCCCTGAGCGACCTGGATGCCTCCCTCGAACACCTGCGCATCCAGAGCAACCCGGCCTGGCGCGGCTTGCTGCGTTCACTGCGGGCACTGGCTGCCAACCTCGGCACTCTCGACCGCTTGCTCAGCGATGCCAGCAACCCCGACGCCCTGGCCGACGCCACCGACAGCAGCTTGCTCGACCGTTCGCCGCGCAGCCTCAAGGACGTGTGGCTTCGCTTGCGCACGCAGCTGACGCCAACCTCGCTGCTGTTCCGCCATGCCCTGCGATTGCCCCTGGCCTTGAGCATTGGCTATGCCATGGTGCATTTGATTCACCCGTCCCAAGGCTACTGGATCATCCTCACGACGCTGTTCGTCTGCCAACCGAACTACGGCGCCACCCGCCGCAAACTCGGTCAACGGATCATCGGCACCGCCATCGGCCTGACCCTGGCCTGGGCGCTGTTCGACCTGTTCCCGAACCCGCTGATCCAGTCGTGTTTCGCCATCGCCGCCGGAGTGGTGTTCTTTACCAACCGCACCACCCGCTACACCCTGGCGACGGCAGCGATCACCCTGATGGTGCTGTTCTGCTTCAACCAGGTGGGTGACGGGTACGGACTGTTCCTGCCCCGGTTGTTCGATACCTTGCTCGGCAGCCTGATCGCCGGGCTGGCGGTGTTCCTGTTCCTGCCGGACTGGCAGGGCCGACGCCTGAACAAAGTGCTGGCCAACACCCTGGCCTGCAACAGCATTTACTTGCGTCAGATCATGCAGCAATACGCTGCGGGCAAAAGCGACGACCTGGCTTACCGCCTGGCCCGCCGTAATGCGCACAACGCCGACGCGGCGCTGTCGACCACACTGGCCAATATGCTGATGGAGCCTGGGCATTTCCGTAAGGAAGCGGATGTCGGATTCCGCTTCCTGGTGCTGTCGCACACGCTACTGAGCTATCTGTCAGGCCTGGGCGCACACCGGGAAACCCAACTGCCGGCGGACGTGCATGAACATTTGATCGACGGAGCCGGGGTGAAACTGGCTGCGAGCATCGACGAAATCGCCCATGGGCTGGCGAGCAAATCCTCAATTGCGATTCAAAGCGATGAGGAAGAAGCTCTGGCCAATGAGCTGGAACAGATGCCCGATGAAATCGATGAGGGGCAGCGGTTGGTGCAGACGCAACTGGCGCTGATTTGTCGGCAGTTGGGCCCGCTGAGGACGTTGGCGGCGCATCTCATCAAGGACACCAGTGAGGATTGAGAGTTGGGGTGCCTGGGCTGACCTCATCGCGAGCAAGCTCGCTCCCACATTGGTTTTGTGAACGACGCAAATCTACTGTGGGAGCGAGCCTGCTCGCGAAGAGGCCATCAGTAACAGCACAAAATCTGGATCAACTCACTTACATCCCATGCTGCCTCATCAACTTGTCATAACTCCCGTCCGCCTTCATCGCCGCGATCTCCCGGTCGAAACCGGTGACGATCCGTGCATGCTCGGGATTCTTCAGGCTGACCATGATATGCAGGCTGTTCTCGCTCAATGCCTTGGGCAGGAACTCCACGGCGTTTCGCAGTTTGGGTGACTCACGGGCCAGGTAGTAGCGGGCGACGAATTCATCTTCCAGCGTCAGCTTGACCCGGCCGGCCGCGACCATGCGCACTGCCATGGCAAAGCTGTGCACCGGGATTTTCTGCAATGAGTCGTCGTTGTCGAACGCGGGCGAATAGGCGTAACCGCGCACGATGGCAATCGGATATGTGTGCAATTGCTGCAGGTCGTTGAACTCGATGGGCGCGTCTTTACGCTTGAGAAACCGTACGCGATTGAGCAGGTATTCGCCAGAAAACTGGCCGAGTTTTGTACGTTCGTCGTTGTACCAGGCGTTGACCAGCACGTCGTAGCGGCCCTCGCCCACACCCATCAAGGCCCGCGCCCAGGGCACTTGTTCAAACTCACTGGCATAGCCGGCCCTGGCGAGCGCGGTACTGACAATATCCGTGGCCAAACCACCGTTGACGAGCGTGGAATCGGTAAAGGGGGGCCAAGCATCAGCGACCAACCGCAGTTTTTCTGCCGCTGCTCCCTGAACCAGCAACAGCAATCCAATCAAGGCAAAAGCTCGATGCAATCGCGGCATGCCAGAAAATCCTTAGCGGGCGGATTGCCCAACGTGTTTTCAGCCAGAACCCCAAGGCCTCGTACTGACAAGACCCGGGTACGAAACATTAGCTCATCGAAGCCACAGCACAGCGCTTCGATCCAGATTACACAAAGAAGACATCCGCGCGAGAAATGAATGATGGCATTTTGGCCTATGTCACAGATTCTTCCGCCATAAAGACTTCTGGCGTGACTGCGCTTAGTATCGGAACGACGTTTTCAGGGAATCAAAACATGACAGTCGATTGGATCTGCAAACACCACAGCGACCTGGGCAAGGAGCAGCTGTACGCCATTTTACAGCTGCGTGCAGAAGTGTTCGTCGTCGAACAAAAATGCGTTTACCAGGATATTGATGGCCAGGACCTGGAAGGCGACACCTGCCACGTGATGGCCTGGGACGGTAACCGGCTGGTGGCCTACCTGCGCCTGCTCGACCCGCAATCACAGGGCGGCGATGTAGTGATCGGGCGGGTGATCATTGCCCCGCAGGCACGCGGTGCAGGCCTGGGGCATGAGCTGATGGATCAGGCGTTGAAACAGATCGAGAAATACTGGCCCGGCCTGCCGGTCTACCTCTCGGCCCAGGCGCATTTGCAGGGGTATTACGGGCGTTATGGTTTTGTCGTGGCAGGTGAGGAATATGTGGAAGATGGCATTCCACACATTGGGATGCGCCGTTCCTGAGGGCCCCTTCGCTGGCAAGCCAGCGAAGGCGTCGGCTCACTCAATACTGGAATCAGGGATACTCCAGCACTGCCTTGATCTGCCGCAGATTACGCTCGATCCACCCACGATCGATCGCACCCCACTCGCGAATCCGATAGCGCCCCGCATGGTTGCGCGCACCCTCTTCCTGCTCGAACTCACAAATGATATCCAGATCCGCCAGCGCCGCGATGGTGTCCTGTGCCGTACGCCGGGGCATGCCGGTGACCTCGGTCAGCGCCGGGACACTGCTGGCCAGCCCGCTGTCGATCAGGTACGCCACGTACAACCGGCGGTAGAAGCTGCTCTTGGTCTTGCTCACGTCCATCCAATGCTCCTTAAAAGATCGCAGCCTGCGGCAGCTCCTACAGATCCCGCCACGTCAGGTACACCCGCACATCAAATTCCACCTGGTGATAACCCGGCAGCATGTGCTCGCACAGTTTGTAGAAGGCCTTGTTGTGGTCCGACTCCTTGAAGTGCGCCAGCTCATGCACCACGATCATTTTCAGGAACTCGCAAGGCGCTTCCTTGAACAGCGAAGCGATGCGGATTTCCTTCTTGGACTTGAGTTTTCCGCCTTGCACCCTGGAGATCGTGGTATGCAGGCCGAGCGCGCGATGAGTCAGGTCCAGGCGGTTGTCGAACAGCACCTTGTCGATGGCCGGCGCATTACGCAGGTATTCCTGCTTGAGGTCCAAGGCATAGGTGTACAGCGCCTTGTCGCTCTGCACCCCATGCTTTTGCGGGTAACGCTGGCTCAGGTAATCGCCCAGCCGACCGTCGGCGATCAGCTGGCGCACCTGATCCTGCAAGGTGGCGGGATAGGCCTGGAGATATTTCAACACAGTCATGGGGCGGCAATACAAGTCACTAAAAGTTCGCCAGTGTAGCGAATTCAGCGGGCCAGCGCGCTCCAGTCAAACGGCTGGACAAAGACCCCGGTGTCTTCGGCCATCATCGGCCGGGCCACCAGAAAACCTTGTACATATTCACAACCGTTGGCCTGCAGCCATTCATACTGCGCGACGGTTTCCACCCCTTCGGCAATCACCAGCATCCCGAACTGTTTGCACAGGTCGATCACACTACGCACCAGCGCCGCGTCCCGTACCGATTCCGGCAACCGGGCGATCAAATGCCGGTCGAGCTTGAGTGTGTCCAGCTCCAGGTCGCGCAAGTGCGACAGTGAGCACAGTCCGGCCCCGAAGTCATCCAGTGCCACTCGTACGCCCAGATTGTGCAGCAGGCGCAATTGCTTGCGGGTTTCTTCGGGGTTATGCATCAAGGCCTCTTCCGTGACCTCGACTTCCAGATAACGTGGTTGCAAGCCATGGCGCTCAAGCACCTGACGCAACTCAGTGACCAGGTTGGGCACGCCGAACTGCGTACTGCTCAAACTGACGCCGAGCACCAGGTCCTCGGCAAACAGGGACTCCCAGGCTTTGCGTTGCCCGGCAACGCGATGGTAGATCCAGCTGCCCAGACGACTGATCAGCCGCGCCTCCTCCAGCAATGGCAAAAACAGCCCCGGGGGTACATCGCCAACGCTCGGATGCTGCCAGCGCAACAAGGCCTCGAAGCCACGAATCCGCCCGTCGGCAATCGCCACCTGAGGCTGATACACCAGATTGAAATCCCGATTCTCAATGGCGCTTCGCACACTTTCTTCCAGCATCAGCCGCGAGCGCGCCCGGCCGTTCATTTCGTGATCGTAGAAGCGATATTGCTGGCGACCGGCACGCTTGGCTTCGTACATGGCGATGTCGGCCGCCCGCAGCATCCCGTCGAGATTGGCACCACAATCCGGGAACGTGGCGATGCCGATACTGGCACCCAGGGCGATATCGAGGCCGTCGATCTGCTGACAGATCGACACTCGCTCGATGAGCTTCTCGGCAATCTTCGCCGCTTGCTCGGGGAACTCCAGATCCAGCAGCGCGGTGAATTCGTCGCCGCCCATCCGCGCCAGAATGTCGAAGGGCCGCAGGCAGGCCCTCAACTGTTCGGATACCCAGCGCAGCACTCGATCGCCGGCATCATGCCCGAGCGAATCATTGACTCGTTTGAAGCCGTCGAGGTCCAGGTACATCAAGACCCAGGAACTGTCGGAACGCTCACCGCGCAACAGCAGGTTCTCGACGGTCTGGTAGAAACCCCGGCGGTTGAGCAATCCGGTCAGCGGATCGGTGACCGCCTGAAATTCCAGTTGCTGATGCAGATGGCGCACCACCGACATGTCCAGCACGGTGACCACCATCGCATGCTGCTCGGCAGGCAACGGCGCGCAGGACAAGGCCACCGGCACCTGCTGGCCGGGCGCCGTACGTAGCAGGGCATCGTGCAGGCGCAGGGTTTCGCCGCGTTTATATCCGGCCAGCAACTCGGAATCGGCCCAGATCGGGATATGCGGTTTTTGCAGGTAGTCCAGAAACTCCTTGCCTTGCAGTTCCTGCACCGTGGCATTGAGCAGCCGCGACATCGCCGGATTGGCAAAACGAATCAGACCGTCCTCACCCAATACCAGAATGCCTTCGGCCGCGTTATCCAGCACCGACGCATTAAAGGCACGAGCGGATTCCAGATCATGACTCAAGCGCTGCAAGGCCCGGCGGTTACGCTGGTGTTCGAGCAACGCCTGGACCTTGGGCGTGAAGATCTGTGGGTCGAACGGCTTGAACAGGAAATCCACCGCACCACTGGCATAGCCCTTGATCACCGCGTCCTGGGACTGTTCGTTGGCGGTCAGGAAAATGATCGGCGTGAAACGGGTCCGCTGGCTACCGCGCATCAGGCGCGCCACTTCATAACCGTCCATGCCCGGCATCTGTACGTCCAGCAGCACCAGGTCGATATCGTGTTCAAGCAACAAGCCGAGGGCCTCGAAACCTGAGGCGGCAGTCATGACCCGCCAGCCTTGGCGCTGTAACAACGCACGCATGCTGATCAGGTTTTCAGGGTAATCATCGACGACTAAAAGGGTTGAGCCGCCTTCTACTGGCGTGGGTTGCGCGCATTCCATGCTGCCTCTCTAATTGCGGGGTGTCAGGCCGGCTTCTCGTGAAAACCGGACAAATACGGTGCCATCACTCTAGACCCGGTTCTGCAAAAGCAGAAGGTGTCAGTAAGCCATCATATGATCATTGTGTCTTTTACCGACTAACGGTCGATTGTTCAGCTCCATGAAAACCAGGAAGATGGCGTTTCGACAGGTTGTTGACGTCAACCACCCGTCAGACAAGCGTTAACAAAATATCCCGCTACGCTTATAAAGGCCGCCCCAAAGGTGCGGTCTAGAGCTTCTGGCACGCCCGTTCAGCATGAATCGAGTGGAAGAACCGACATGATCGATCTCGCAAGCTGGAACCTCAGCGTTCCCGTTGGCAACCCGCCGTACACCGTCGAAACCGCCAAACTGGTGGACGGCTTCAAGGATCAATACTTCCACTCCGACACCGGCACATTGTTTTTCTGGTCGCCCGTGACCGGTTCCCGTACCGAAAACGCGATTTACCCACGCACCGAATTGCGTGAAACCTACAGCAACGGCACGTTAAAAAACTGGTACTACCCCGACGCTGACAACTCCCTGCATGCGACCCTTTCGGTCAGCCAGGTACCCAGCTCGGGCAAGATCGTCATTGGCCAGATCCACGCCTATAACAGCCAGAAGCCCATGGTGAAGGTCGAGTATCAATACAAAACCGACAGCTCGACCGGCAACATCGTCGCCAAAGTCCGCATGCACCCCGACGACACCCCCCGAGTCATCACCATCGCCACCGGCGTCAAACTCAATCAGGAATTCTCCTACCTCATCCACCTCAGCCCCGGCGGTGCATTGGGCATCAGTGCGGCGGGCTATCAGTGGAATACCGATATCAGCGCGATGTGGCGTGATAAACCGCTGTACTTCAAGGCCGGCGTCTATGTGCAGGACAACACGGGGTACACAAGCGAAGGCGGGGAAGTGACGTTCAGCAAGCTGGATATCGATCACAATCAATAGTATTTACCGTTGAAAAGATCGCAGCCTTCGGCAGCTCCTACAGGAAATTGTGTACACCTGTAGGAGCTGCCGAAGGCTCGGGCCGCGTTCGGACGATCTTTTGATCTTGCGCTCACAAAAAACCCGCATTTCTACGGGTTTTTCATGCGACTAAAACGCTGACGGTCTTAGTTGACCTTGGCGTTCAACTCACCTTTCAGGTAACGCTGATACATGCCTTCCAGCGAGATCGCCTTGATCTTCGAAGCGTTGCCGGCAGTACCGAAGGCTTCGTAGCGAGCAATACACACATCGCGCATGGCGGTCACGGTGGCGCCGAAGAATTTACGCGGGTCGAACTCGCTCGGGTTGGTGGCCATCAGGCGACGCATTGCGCCAGTGGATGCCAGGCGCAGGTCGGTGTCGATGTTGACCTTGCGCACGCCGTGCTTGATACCTTCAACGATTTCTTCTACCGGTACGCCGTAGGTTTCCTTGATGTCGCCGCCGTACTGGTTGATGATCGCCAGCCACTCTTGCGGAACCGAAGACGAACCGTGCATCACCAGGTGAGTGTTCGGAATGCGCTTGTGGATTTCCTTGATGCGGTCGATGGCCAGCACGTCGCCGGTAGGCGGCTTGGTGAACTTGTAGGCGCCGTGGCTGGTGCCGATGGCGATGGCCAGGGCATCAACCTGAGTGCGTTTTACGAAGTCGGCGGCTTCTTCCGGGTCGGTCAGCATCTGGCTGTGATCCAGAACGCCTTCGGCGCCGATACCGTCTTCTTCACCGGCCATGCCGGTTTCCAGCGAACCCAGGCAGCCCAGCTCGCCTTCTACCGAAACGCCGCAGGCGTGAGCCATGGCCACGGTTTGTTGGGTCACACGCACGTTGTAGTCGTAGTCGGTCGGGGTCTTGCCGTCTTCGCCCAGGGAACCGTCCATCATCACCGAGCTGAAGCCCAGTTGAATGGAGCGCTGGCAGACGTCAGGGCTGGTGCCGTGGTCCTGGTGCATGCACACCGGGATGTGCGGGAACTCTTCGATGGCTGCCAGGATCAGGTGACGCAGGAACGGTGCACCGGCGTATTTGCGAGCACCGGCCGAAGCCTGGACGATCACCGGGGAGTCAGTCTTGTCAGCGGCTTCCATGATGGCGCGCATCTGCTCAAGGTTGTTGACGTTGAAGGCTGGAACGCCGTAGCCGAACTCGGCTGCGTGGTCCAGCATCTGGCGCATGCTGATAAGTGCCATTGTGTATATCTCTCCCGGTTGAGGGTCGTTAATCGTGCCAGCCTGCCGTAGCGGCGGCGGCTATTCAAGTTTTTGCAGATCGGGGGTTGGCCCGGACTGCGGATTTGGTGTTGCATCTGGTAGCTGCCCCCCCTGTAGGAGCGAGCCTGCTCGCGATGGTAGACCAGACAACGCGGGCATTCAGGCCCCCAGCGTTATCGTTAACGACCATCGCGAGCATGCTCGCTCCTACAGGTGACAGCCACGGCCAATCAAATCATTGGTGGCGACCCAGTAAACCAGGCCTTCCTCACCTTTTATGTGAAACGCCAGCATGTCATTGCTGTACAGCGAACCCGACGCACCCGGTTCCTGCTTCAAGCGGTAGACCTGATCGGCACCGCCCAGGCGCACGTCGACTTCCCTAAGGCTGTCATCGGTGTAGCGCCACAGCACTTTGGCCTGGCTGTCGCAGGTCCAGGTGGTCCAGTTATCCACAGGCGCGGACGAATGGAACAGGTTCAACTGAGCACAACCGGCCAACAACGCCAATGCCGCAACTGCGATAAAACCTTTCATCCGTGTCCCTCGGCTGACGGCGCACGCTGCCAGCCCTGAGTAAAGAGTCAGACCCGTCAAGGGCAGCCATGTTCCTTGGCGGGTGCCTGGGTCTCGTATTTGTCCAGACCCTCGGGACCTGCGCGCTTGTTGAGCACCGGGTTGGTTTCGGCCTGCCAGTCAGCCTGGTAGCAGCCTTTTTCCGACTCGGACGGCGCAGGTTCCGGTGTGGCCTTCGGGTTACTCCCGCACGCCACCAGTGAACCCGCGACGATCAACAGCGCTAACGTCTTGACCATGTAAACACTCCCTTGCCTGGTCAAACGGGCGACCCTCAGGCCTTGGCCCGGCTTTCCAGGACTTCAACGGCTGGCAGAACCTTGCCTTCGACGAATTCGAGAAACGCGCCGCCACCGGTAGAAATGTAGGAGATTTGCTCGGCAACGCCATATTTGTCGATGGCCGCCAGAGTGTCGCCGCCGCCAGCGATGGAGAACGCAGCGCTGTCCGCAATAGCCTGAGCCAACACTTTGGTGCCATTACCGAACTGATCGAACTCGAACACGCCGACCGGGCCGTTCCACAGGATAGTCTTGGACGACTTCAGCAGCTCGGCGAAATTCGCCGCGGTCTGCGGGCCGATGTCCAGGATCATGTCGTCGGCAGCGACGTCAGCGATCAGCTTGACGGTCGCAGCGGCGCTTTCAGCGAACTCCTTGGCAACCACCACGTCCACTGGCAGCGGTACGCTGACCTTGGCGGCGATGGCGCGAGCGGTATCCAGCAGATCCGGCTCGTACAGCGACTTGCCGACTGGATGACCGGCAGCGGCCAGGAAGGTGTTGGCGATGCCGCCACCAACGATCAACTGGTTGCAGATCTGGCTCAGGCTGTTCAGCACGTCGAGTTTGGTCGACACCTTGGAGCCGGCAACAATGGCCGCCATCGGCTGGGCCGGAGCGCCCAGGGCCTTGCCCAGCGCATCCAGTTCAGCGGCCAGCAATGGACCTGCCGCAGCAACCTTGGCGAACTTGGCCACGCCGTGGGTCGAACCCTCGGCACGGTGAGCGGTGCCGAAGGCGTCCATCACGAACACGTCGCACAGGGCAGCGTATTGCTGGGCCAGTTCGTCAGCGTTCTTCTTCTCGCCTTTGTTGAAACGCACGTTTTCGAACAGCACGATGTCGCCGGCCTTGACGTCAACGCCGCCCAGGTAATCGGCCACCAGCGGCACTTCACGGCCCAGAGCGCGGCTCAGGTAGTCGGCGACTGGCTTGAGGCTGTTCTCGGCCGAGAACTCGCCTTCGGTCGGACGGCCAAGGTGCGAGCAGACCATCACGGCCGCGCCTTTTTCCAGGGCCAGCTTGATGGTCGGCAGCGAGGCCAGGATACGCGCATCGCTGGTGACAACACCGTCCTTGACTGGGACGTTGAGGTCTTCGCGGATCAATACGCGCTTACCTTGCAGATCGAGGTCGGACATCTTCAACACGGTCATGGGTCGCATTTCCTGAGTAGCTGATCTTAGAGAGCAGGTTTTTTTGAAGTCGCTGTTTGCAGATAGTGCTCTGCAACGTCCAGCATTCGGTTGGCAAAACCCCATTCGTTGTCGAACCAGGCCAGGATGTTCACCAGCCGTGGGCCGGAAACGCGGGTCTGACTGGCATCGACGATCGCCGAATGTGGGTCATGGTTGAAATCACAGCTTGCGTGAGGCAACTCGGTATAGGCCAGCAGGCCTTTGAGCGGGCCGCTGGTGGCGGCTTCGCGCAGAATCCGGTTGACCTCGGTGGCGTCGGTCGCAGTGGCGGTCTGCATCGTGATATCGAGGCAGGACACGTTGACCGTCGGCACCCGCACGGCTTTGGCCTGAATTCGTCCGGCAAGTTCCGGCAACAGGCGTTCGATACCACGCGCCAGACCGGTGGACACCGGAATCACCGACTGGAACGCAGAACGGGTACGGCGCAGGTCTTCGTGGTGATAGGCATCGATGACCGGCTGATCGTTCATCGCCGAGTGAATGGTGGTGATCGACACGTAGTCCAGGCCAATGGCCTGATTCAGCAGGCGCAACAGCGGCACGCCGCAGTTGGTGGTGCAAGACGCGTTGGACACCAGCAGTTCGTCGCCGGTCAGGCAATCCTGGTTCACGCCGTAGACGATGGTGGCGTCGACATCGGTCTCGCTGGCCATCGGCTGGGAAAACAGCACACGCGGGGCGCCGGCGTCGAGGAAACGCTGGCCGTCTTCGCGAGTGTGATAAGCGCCGGAGCACTCCAGCACCAGATCGACGCCCAGGGACGCCCAATCGATGCCTTCGGGGGTGGCACTGCGCAGGACCTTCACGCAGTCGCCATTGATATGCAGACAATCGCCGTCGATCTTCACTTCGCCGGGAAAACGCCCGTGGGTGGAGTCAAAGCGTGTCAGGTATTCGATGCTGGCCATGTCGGCCAGATCGTTGATCGCGACAATCTCGAACCCGGCCTTGTCGCCTCGCTCGAACAACGCACGCAAGACGCAACGACCAATCCGGCCGTAGCCGTTGAGTGCAACTTTGTAGGGACGCGGTTGAGGCATGGGGTTCTCGATAGACGCAGGCAGATCGAAATCTAGTTAACAACACAAACCCTGTAGGAGCGAGCATGCTCGCGATGGTGGCCCAGACAACGCGGGCATTCAGGCACCCAGCGTTATCGTTAACGACCATCGCGAGCATGCTCGCTCCTACAAGGGATCGCGGCGGTCCGGAAACCACCGCGTCATGCTTAGTCTTCCAGCAGCTCTTCAGCCTGACCCAGGATGTTTTCCAGGGTGAAGCCGAACTCTTCGAACAAGGCTGGCGCAGGCGCCGACTCGCCGTAGGTGGTCATGCCGATCACACGCCCTTCCAGGCCCACGTACTTGTACCAGTAGTCGGCATGGGAAGCCTCGATGGCGATACGCGCGCTGACCTGCAACGGCAGGACCGCTTGCTTGTAGCCGGCGTCCTGGGCATCGAACACGCTGGTGCAAGGCATGGAAACCACGCGAACCTTACGGCCCTGCTCGGTCAGTTTGTCGAAGGCCTGAACGGCCAGGCCGACTTCCGAACCGGTGGCGATCAGGATCAGCTCAGGCTCGCCTGAGCAGTCCTTCAACACGTAGCCGCCACGGCTGATGTCGGCGATCTGCAGAGCGCTGCGGGTCTGGTGCTGCAGGTTCTGACGGGAGAAGATCAGAGCCGAAGGACCGTCCTTGCGCTCCAGTGCGTACTTCCAGCTCACCGCCGATTCAACGGCGTCGGCTGGACGCCAGGTATCGAGGTTCGGTGTGCAGCGCAGGCTGGCCAGTTGCTCGATTGGCTGGTGAGTCGGGCCGTCTTCGCCCAGACCGATGGAGTCGTGGGTGTAGACGTGGATCACGCGCTGCTTCATCAGGGCCGACATGCGTACCGCGTTACGGGCGTATTCCATGAACATCAGGAAGGTCGCGCCGTAAGGCACCAGGCCGCCGTGCAGGGCTACGCCGTTCATGATCGCAGTCATGCCGAACTCGCGCACGCCGTAGTACATGTAGTTGCCGCTGGCGTCTTCGGCGGTGACGCCTTTGCAACCTTTCCACAGGGTCAGGTTGGAACCGGCCAGGTCAGCCGAACCGCCGAGGAACTCAGGCAGCAACGGGCCGAACGCGTTCAGGGCATTCTGGCTGGCTTTACGGCTGGCGATGGTTTCGCCCTTGGCCGCCACTTCGGCGATGTAGGCCGAGGCTTTTTCCGAGAAGTCAGCTGGCAGGTCACCGCTCAGACGACGCACCAATTCGTTGGCTTCGGTCGGGAAAGCGGCAGAGTAGGCAGCGAAACGCTGATCCCACTCGGCTTCCACGGCGCGGCCGGTTTCCTTGGCGTCCCACTCGGCGTAGATGTCGGCCGGGATTTCGAACGGGCCGTGATTCCACTTCAGCGCCGCACGGGTCAGGGCGATTTCCGCGTCACCCAGCGGGGCGCCGTGGCAATCTTCCTTGCCTTGCTTGTTCGGCGAACCGAAACCGATGGTGGTCTTGCAGCAGATCAGGGTTGGCTGCTCGCTTTTGCGTGCAGTGTCGATCGCAGTCTTGATCTCTTCCGGGTCGTGACCGTCGACATTACGGATCACTTGCCAGTTGTAGGACTCAAAGCGCTTCGGCGTGTCGTCGGTGAACCAGCCTTCGACTTCGCCATCGATGGAGATGCCGTTATCATCGTAGAAGGCGATCAGTTTGCCCAGGCCCAGGGTACCGGCCAGGGAAGCGACTTCGTGGGAAATGCCTTCCATCATGCAGCCATCACCCAGGAATACGTAGGTGTGGTGGTCGACGATGTTGTGACCAGGACGGTTGAATTGTGCCGCCATGACTTTTTCAGCCAGGGCAAAACCCACGGCGTTGGCCAGGCCCTGGCCCAGTGGACCGGTGGTGGTTTCAACGCCCGGGGTGTAGCCGAGTTCCGGGTGGCCCGGGGTGCGGCTGTGCAGTTGACGGAACTGCTTCAGGTCGTCGATCGACAGGTCATAGCCGGTCAGGTGCAGCAGCGAGTAGATCAACATCGAGCCGTGGCCGTTGGACAGCACGAAGCGGTCACGGTCGGCGAACGATGGATTGCTCGGGTTGTGCTTGAGGTAGTCGCGCCAAAGTACCTCGGCGATATCCGCCATACCCATCGGGGCACCGGGATGGCCGCTGTTGGCTTTTTGCACGGCATCCATGCTGAGGGCACGAATGGCGTTGGCACGCTCACGACGGCTAGGCATCGCTGTTCTCCTGGGGGCTTGAATAAAACGAATCGGAAAAAAGGCGAGCATTTTCCCTCACCGGGCCGCCTCGGGGCAATGACAGATAGTCATCTGGAGGCGTTTTTCCAATGGATAACGACGTATTAACGTGATGAAACCTTTCTGCTCTGGCTTTGTTGACTGAACCTAACGTCAAGAAGTGCCATCTATCGAGCAATATCAAAACTTTTTGATATTGCTCTTGCGATGCTTTCGGCTCGTGACTAGACTGCCGGCCTTATGAATTTACGCGTGCCCTCCATTCAACATGACGATTGCGATGAACTGGCGGCCTTGTGCAAGGCTGGCGGTGATCCCCTGCGGTTGAATGTTTTGCGCGCACTGGCCAATGACTCGTTCGGCGTGCTGGAACTGGCGCAGATCTTCGGCATCGGCCAGTCAGGCATGAGCCACCACCTCAAGGTACTGGCCCAGGCCGGCCTGGTGGCAACGCGCCGCGAAGGCAACGCGATTTTCTACCGTCGCGCCCTGCCCCACACCGAACTGCTGGGCGGCAAATTGCACGCAGCCCTGCTCGAAGAAGTGGACAACCTGACGCTGCCGACCGACGTACAGTCGCGCATCGCCCAGGTCCATGGGCAACGGGCGGCCGCCAGCCAGGACTTTTTCTCACGGGTTGCGGAGAAGTTTCGCGCCCAGCAAGACTTGATCGCCGGCCTGCCGCAATACCGCGAAAGCGTGGTGGCCCTGCTCGAAAAGCTGAGCTTTGGCAAAGACGCCACGGCCATTGAAGTCGGCCCCGGCGATGGTGCATTCCTGCCGGAGCTGGCGCGCCGCTTCGCGCAGGTCACGGCGCTGGATAACAGCAGCGCGATGCTCGAACTGGCGCGCCAGGTCTGCGAACGCGACAAGCTGACTAACGTCAGCCTGCAACTGGCCGATGCATTGAACGGCGTCAGCCTCAAGGCCGATTGCGTTGTACTGAACATGGTGCTGCACCATTTTGCCGCGCCGGCCGATGCGCTCAAGCACATGGCCAATTTGCTGCAACCAGGCGGTAGCCTGTTAGTGACAGAGTTATGTAGCCACAACCAGAGTTGGGCCAAGGAGGCCTGCGGTGATCTCTGGTTGGGGTTTGAACAGGACGATCTGGCCCGTTGGGCCACCGCTGCGGGACTCGTTCCCGGGGAAAGCCTCTATGTAGGCTTACGTAATGGTTTCCAGATCCAGGTCCGCCATTTTCAGCGGCCGGCTGGCGACACTCACCATCGGTAATTTCAGGAAAACATCGAGATGAGCGAATACTCCCTTTTCACCTCCGAGTCCGTGTCTGAAGGGCATCCGGACAAAATCGCCGACCAGATTTCTGATGCGGTGCTGGACGCCATCATTGCTGAAGACAAGTTCGCCCGTGTGGCGTGCGAGACTCTGGTGAAAACGGGCGTGGCGATCATCGCCGGCGAAGTCACCACTTCCGCCTGGGTTGACCTGGAGCAGATCGTTCGTGACGTGATCACCAACATCGGTTACACCAGCTCCGACGTCGGCTTCGACGGCGCGACCTGCGGCGTGATGAACATCATCGGCAAGCAGTCCCCGGACATCAACCAGGGTGTCGACCGTGCCAAGCCTGAAGATCAGGGCGCCGGCGACCAGGGCCTGATGTTCGGCTACGCCAGCAATGAAACCGACGTGCTGATGCCTGCACCGATCACCTTCTCGCACCAGCTGGTACAGCGCCAGGCCGAAGCCCGTAAATCCGGCCTGCTGCCTTGGCTGCGTCCGGACGCCAAGTCGCAAGTGACCTGCCGTTACGAAAACGGCAAGGTTGTCGGTATCGATGCTGTCGTTCTGTCGACCCAGCACAACCCGGAAGTGTCGTACAACGACCTGCGCGAAGGCGTGATGGAGCTGATCGTCAAGCACGTGCTGCCGGCCGAACTGCTGAGCAAGGACACCCAGTTCCACATCAACCCGACCGGCCAGTTCATCATTGGCGGCCCGGTGGGTGACTGCGGTCTGACCGGTCGCAAGATCATCGTCGACAGCTACGGCGGCATGGCCCGTCACGGCGGTGGCGCGTTCTCCGGCAAGGATCCATCGAAGGTTGACCGTTCGGCGGCCTACGCCGGTCGTTACGTGGCCAAGAACATCGTTGCCGCCGGCCTGGCCGAGCGCTGCGAGATTCAGGTGTCCTACGCCATCGGCGTTGCCCAGCCGACTTCGATCTCGCTGAACACCTTCGGCACCGGCAAGATCAGCGATGACAAGATCGTCAAACTGGTCCGCGAAGTGTTCGACCTGCGTCCATACGCGATCACCACCATGCTCGACCTGCTGCACCCGATGTACCAGGAAACCGCAGCGTACGGCCACTTCGGTCGCACCCCGGCGACCAAGACCGTGGGTGACGACACCTTCACCACGTTCACTTGGGAAAAAACCGACCGCGCCGACGCCCTGCGTTCTGCTGCCGGCCTGTAAGACTTCCCCGCAACACCCGAAGCCCCGCACGGTTCGCGCCTTGCGGGGCTTTTTATTGCCTTGCGCTTGAGACCGTATGGCCTCTTCGCGAGCAGGTTCGCTCCCACAGTTGATCTTTGGCGTGACTGATATCTGTGGGCAAACGCAAATCCCTGTGGGAGCGAGCCTGCTCCGGGCGGCGTTCCGACGAAGAGGCCAGCACAGCCACCGGACATACCCGGCAAAATACCCCCTCTGCGCGCCACCCCATACTGACCTAGCCTTCACGCACCTCACCGAGCAAGGACGCTCAAGATGCTTCCTGACCTACGCCTGTTTTTCGCCTTTCTACTGACCTTTGCCCACCTGACCGCCAATGCCACCGAGTGCCCGGACTGGCCATCCGAACGCGCCCTGAACGAAGTCAACAAACTGCAACAGCAAATCGACTTCTGGGACGACAGCTATCACCGCCAGGGACGCTCACTGGTCGCCGATGAGCTCTACGACCAGTCCCGCTCGCAACTCACCCAATGGCGCCACTGCTTCAACCTGAGCCCGTCCGCAGACCCCTTGCGCACTGCGCGCGGCACGCTACCCCACCCCATCGCCCACACCGGCCTGGACAAACTGCATGATCGTCCCGCCGTGGAAAAATGGCTGCGTGACCGGGTGGACGTCTGGGTCCAGCCTAAAATCGATGGCGTGGCGGTGACCCTGGTTTACCGCAACGGTCTGTTGGCCCAGGCAATCAGCCGTGGTGACGGCGAAAGCGGTCAGGACTGGACGGCTCCGGCACGGCAGATTCCGGCCATCCCGCAACGGCTGTCGCAGGCCCGGGACGTGATCGTGCAAGGCGAACTGTATTGGCGCCTGACCGATCACGTGCAGGCCCGGGCCGGCAGCCTCAATGCTCGTGCCTCGGTGGCCGGCCTGATGGCACGCAAGGTCTTGAGCGCCGAACAGGCCGCCGGCATCGACCTGTTTGTCTGGGACTGGCCCCAAGGGCCGGCGAGCGTACCCGCGCGTGCCGCGGCGCTGACTGCGCTGGGCTTCCCGAGTACCACGGCATACAGCCAGCCAATCGCCTCCGTCATCGATGCCGAGCGCTGGCGCGAACACTGGTATCGCTCCCCCCTGCCCTTTGCCAGCGACGGCATTGTCCTGCGCCAGAACCAGCGCCCGGCCGCCGAACGCTGGCAGGCCAGGTCACCTTACTGGGCCATCGCCTGGAAATACCCCTTTGCCCAGGCGCTGGCCGAAGTCCGCCGGGTTCATTTCAGGATCGGCCGGACCGGGCGGATCACTCCGGTACTTGAACTGACCCCGGTGATGCTCGATGACCGGCAGATCAAACACGTCAGCGTTAGCTCGCTGCAACGCTGGCAGGCGCTGGACATACGTCCGGGTGACCAGGTCGCCATCAGCCTGGCCGGGCTGACCATTCCCAGGCTCGATAGCGTTGTATTGCGCAGCAGCGAACGCGCCGAATTGAACGCACCGCTGGCAGCGGACTTTGATTCATTGAGTTGCTGGCGACCGACTCCGGGCTGTGAGAGCCAGTTTCTCGCGCGCCTGACCTGGCTCAGCAGCAAACAGGGTCTGGCGCTGCCCAATGTGGGTCCGGGCACTTGGGAAAAACTTCTTGCAACAGGTCGCCTGAACGGTCTGCTGGATTGGTTGACCCTCGATGCTCAAGAGCTTGCTACCATTGACGGTTTCGGCGAGCGCAGCGCGGCTCGCCTTGCAGACAGCTTCAACCGAGCCCGGCAACGCCCGTTCGCGCACTGGCTGAAAGCCTTGGGATTGCCGCCGACAGGTCAGGTGCACCTCGGCAATTCATGGCAGGCACTGGCGCAGCGAGACATCGAACAATGGCGGGCCGAGACCGGTATCGGTCCGGGACGCGCGGCGCAACTGAACGCCTTTTTCCGCGATCCGCAGGTCCTGGCCTTGAGTGAAACGTTACGTGATGCGGGGATTGACGGCTTTTAGCGGTCAGCCTTGCGCCCAGCGGGAACCCCAGGGGACCGCCGGGCTCCAACAAGCCATTGCCACACCGGCCCGCTTGTCTTCTTACATGGAGCTTTTATGAAATTTCTTTCACCGCTCGTCCTGCTGGCCCTTTGCAGCGTGCTGGCCACCCCGTTGATGGCGGACGAGGAAGCGCCGGGGCTGACCGGTTGCGCGGCCAGGAAGCAAGGTATCGTCAACCAGATCGAATTGGCCAAGGTCCACGGCAACGCCGACCAGCAGGCAGGCCTGGAAAAAGCCCTGAGCGAAGTCGAGGCGAACTGCACCGACGCCTCGCTGAAGAAGGAACGGGAAAACAAGGTGCTCGATGCCAGGCACGAAGTCAGCAAGCGTCAGGCGGACCTCGACAAGGCCATGAGCAAAGGCGACTCCGACAAGATCAACAAGCGCAAAGACAAACTCGCCGATGCCCGCAAGGAATTGCAGGACGCTTTGGATGAGCTGGATAAGTAAGAACCGGAAAAAACCCAAGATCCACGGTGCCATCAGAACCAATCAATGATCCCGAAACGCCTTATGACACGCACTGCAAGCATCTTCGACTTTCTGCACCGCCGGCCCAAGATTGCTGGCCTTGTAGGGTTGAACCTGGCTGGCGATCACCAATTCACCGGTGGCGGATTCAAGGTCACGGGCCATGGCCTGGAAGCGCGCCTGCTGCTCCCAGACATCGCTCTTGGCGCTGGTGTGATCTTCCTCGCGCACCTGCGGAAAATGCTGCCACGGCTCACGGGACAGCGCATCGAGTTTCACCGAGCCCTTGGCGAACTTCGGGCCATCGAACGCAATGCGCCCACGCAGCATGCCGCCCAGGTCTTCGCCAGTCTTGAGCATCTGCTTGAAAATGGCCTTGCGCTGGCCGAGCGGCGAGTTGGGGTCAACTCCGCCACAAGCGGACAACGTCAGGCAGGCCAGCAATACAACAGAAAGTCTTTTAAGAGTCATGGTGGCTTCAGGTCACGGGAAACGGCGGCCAGTATCCTCGCGTCATCGGCAAAGACCAATAGCCCTATTATCAATAAGGGTTGTTTGAGCGCATGGAGCGCCCAGGCAACCGGCAAAGGAATCACTCCATGAACAGCCGTTTCAAGGCATGGCGTCACAGCCTGGCCTGGACCCTGCCGATGGTGGCCCTGCTCGCAGGCTGCACCGGTGGCGACAACCAACAACCGAAGACCCACGCTCTGGCGACCTATTCCAGTGCCACATGGGAAGCGCTGCCGGCGGTGTCCGACAACGACCTGGTCGCCGGCTTCGGCTCGTGGCGCAGCGCCTGCACCCGACTCAAGGCCGACCCGGTCTGGGGTGGCACCTGCACAGCGGCTGCCAACGTGCCGCAAACCGCCAGCGACATTCGCGGCTTTCTCAAACAGAACCTCGATGTCTATGGCCTGCGCGCCGCCAACGACAACCCCAGCGGCCTGATCACCGGCTACTACGAGCCGGTCTATCCCGGGAGCCTGACCCAGACCAGCGCGGCCAATGTCCCGGTCTATGGCGTCCCCGAAGACATGATCATCGTCGCCCTCGACAGCATTTACCCGGAACTCAAGGGCAAACGCCTGCGCGGTCGGCTCGAAGGTCGCGTGCTCAAGCCGTACGACGATTCGGCGACCATTGAAAGCAAAGGGGTCAAGGCGCCGGTCGTGGCCTGGCTGACCGATCCAATGAACCTGCAGTTCCTGCAAATCCAGGGTTCGGGTCGTATCCAGCTCGACAATGGCCGCCAGTTGCGCATTGCTTACGCCGATCAGAACGGCCATCCGTATCGACCGATCGGCCGCTGGCTGGTGGAACAGGGCGAGTTGAAAAAAGAAGACGTGACCATGGGCGCCATCAGCACCTGGGCCAAGGCCAATCCGTCGCGGATTCCCGAACTGCTCGGCAGCAACCCCAGCTACGTGTTCTTCACCCGTAACCCGGACAGCAACGAAGGCCCGCGCGGCTCGCTGAACGTACCGCTGACCGCCGGTTACAGCGCGGCAGTGGATCGCAAGGTCATTCCGCTCGGCAGCCTGTTGTGGCTGTCCACCACCAAACCGGACGGTACAGCCCTGGTTCGCCCCGTGGCAGCACAGGACACCGGCGGCGCCATTGCCGGCGAGGTTCGGGCGGATCTGTTCTGGGGTACCGGCGATGCGGCCGGGCAACTGGCCGGGGACATGAAACAGCAGGGGCAGATCTGGATGCTCTGGCCCAAAGGTGCGGCGCTACCACAAGTGCCGCAGGTGGCGGATACGGTTAAAGCAAATCCGTGAGCAACTGATTACTGTAGGAGCCGGCTTGCCGGCTCCTACAGGTCAATGGTGTCGGCGAAGATCTCTCAGACCGATACCACAAAGAAACTCACGATCAACGCTATCCCCACGAACCACACCAGCGACCGCAGTGTCGGCCAGTCCGCCAGGTAGCAAATGATGTAGAGCAGGCGACTGGTGATGAACAACACCGACAGCACATTGATCGTCACCAGTTCGGCATTGCCGGCCAGGTGCGCCACGATCACCGCCGCGGCGAACGCCGGGATCACTTCAAAACTGTTCAGTTGCGCCGCGTGCGCCCGTCTGCCCACGCCTTCCAGAGAGTCGAGAAAATCCCGAGGGTCATGATTGTCTTTCAGCCGGAACCCGCCACTGATCTTGGCGAACCACGCACACACATACGGCAGGAAAATCGCGATCAAAATGCACCACAGAGCCACCGTCATAACGCCGTCCTTTCTTCTAGTTGTGGAGAATTGAACTCCATCCGGGTGATCAAAATTTCATCACCAGTATGCCGATCATGACAAGGCTACAGGCGAGTAACCGTGGCCCGCCAAACGGTTCTTTCAGGTAACGCATGCCAAACAGCACCACCAGAATCACGCTGATCTCGCGCAACGCTGCGGCCTCGGCAATCGAACCCAACTGCATCGCCCACAGCACCAAAGCGTAGCTGAACAACACGCAGAACCCGACCGCCAGGCCCAGCCGCCACTGCTCGCGCCAGAACAGCATGAACGCGGGTCGTTTACGCACCACCGCCAATAGCGGAAACGGCCATGCGCTCAGCAACGTGACCCAGACCAGGTAATCCAGCGGATGGGACCAGCGCCGCAACGCCTGTCCATCGATGTAGGTGTAGCAACCGATGCACAGGCCGATCAACGCCACCACCGGCAACATCGACCACGGCAAACGCGCACCGCCGCCACCCTGCCAGAGCAGGCACAGCATGCCGAACGGGATCAGCAGGATTCCGAAAGTCTGTTGGCGGGTCAGCTCTTCCCCGGCAAAGATCAGCGTCAGCGCCAGCACCACCAACGGCGACAGGCCGCGCATCAACGGGTAAACCAGCCCGAGGTCGCCAACCCGATAGGCCTGGATCAACAAATAGCGATAGAGCAACTCGAACGCCGCCGATGCCAGGATCCACGGCCAGATCTCCAGCGGCGGTACGCTCAGGAACGGCAACATCAGTGCGACAAAGAGCAGCGCCACGCTGTCCATGCAGGCCACCACCAACAACCGCTCCGCACTGAACTTGATCAGGGTATTCCACGCCGCATGCAACAGCGCCGCGACCAACACCAACGCCGTCGCAAGCACGGCCTACTCCTTTTGTTGTCTCCACGATCCTTGTAGGAGCGAGCTTGCTCGCGAAAAAAGCAAGGGCAACGCGGTTAGCCAGCAAACACGCGTCATCGTTGACGTCCATCGCGAGCAAGCTCGCTCCTACAGGGGCCTGGTACAGAATTGATTCGCCATATATCAGTGGCTGTTTATACTGCAAGCGACCACGCCGCACTCAGTTGCGCACAGACTAATTCCAATAATAACTCTGCCCGGCCCGCTCTCGTCGAGAACGGTCGTCGGCCTGCGTATGCCTGATCACAGCGTCAAGACTACCGACAGAGACCTTGCGCATGCCACTCGCTTTGCTTGCCCTCGCTGTTGCCGCCTTCGGCATCGGCACCACCGAATTCGTCATCATGGGCCTGTTGCCCGACGTTGCCCGCGATCTCAGCGTGAGCATTCCCGATGCCGGACTGCTGATCACCGGCTATGCCTTGGGCGTGGTGTTCGGCGCACCGATCCTCGCCGTCGGCACCGCCAACATGCCGCGCAAAGCTACCCTGCTGGGCATGACGCTGATGTTCATCCTCGGCAACATGCTCTGCGCGCTGGCGCCGAATTACGCCACGCTGATGGCCGCGCGAGTGATCACGGCACTGTGCCATGGCGCATTTTTCGGCATCGGTTCAGTGGTCGCCGCCGGGCTGGTGGCACCCAACAAACGGGCCCAGGCGATTGCCATGATGTTCACCGGCCTGACCCTGGCCAACGTGCTCGGCGTGCCGCTGGGCACCGCACTCGGGCAATACGCAGGTTGGCGCTCGACGTTCTGGGCGGTGTCGGTGATCGGTGTACTGGCGGCAATCGCGCAATGGGTCTGGTTGCCAAAGAACATCGCGATGGATAAAGCCAACCTGGCCAGCGAGTTCAAGGTGCTGGGCAAGGCCAACGTACTGCTGGCGCTGGGCATGAGTGCGCTGGCCTCGACCAGCCTGTTCAGTGTGTTCACTTACATTGCGCCGATCCTGCAGGACATCACTGGCGTCAGCCCGCACGGCGTCACCATCATGCTGCTGTTGTTCGGCGTTGGCTTGACCGCCGGCAGCATGCTCGGTGGTCGTCTGGCGGACAGCCGCTTGCTGCCTTCACTGGTGGGCATGGCGCTGGCAGTACTGGTGGTGCTGGCGGCGTTCACGCAAACCAGCCATTCGGCCATTCCGGCGGCGATCACGCTGGTGCTGTGGGGTACGTTCGCCTTTGCGCTGTGCCCGATCCTGCAACTGCTGATCATCGATCAGGCCATTGAGGCGCCAAACCTGGGTTCGACCTTGAACCAGAGCGCCTTCAACCTCGGCAACGCCGCCGGAGCCTGGATCGGCGGCCTGGTGGTGGCCAGCGGCGCGGACCTGGCGGACTTGCCGTGGACCGGTGCGCTGGTCAGCGGGCTGACCGTGTTGACTGCATTGTTCTTCATCTATCGCCAGCGTCGCGTTGCGGCTGCGTTTGATGTGGCCGGTTGAGCATCAACTTGATTGTATGCTCGCGAAGGGGGCGCCACCGATCTCACTGAGCGGCATCATCATCCTTGAACTGGTCTTTGACGTACTTGATCTCGGTTCGGCCATGGGGCGCGGGCAAGCCGTCTTCACCCAGGTTGACGAAGACCATCTTCTCCACCGTCAGGATGCTTTTGCGGGTGATCTTGTTGCGCACTTCGCAGGTCAGGGTGATCGAGGTGCGGCCGAATTCGGTCGCCGTGATGCCCAGTTCGATGATGTCGCCCTGGCGCGAGGCGCTGACGAAGTTGATTTCGGAAATGTACTTGGTCACTACACGCTGGTTCCCCAACTGGACGATGGCGTAGATCGCCGCCTCTTCGTCGATCCAGCGCAGCAGGCTACCGCCGAACAGCGTGCCGTTGGGGTTGAGGTCTTCGGGTTTTACCCATTTGCGGGTGTGGAAGTTCATGTTCACTCCTGACCATCTTGCCGATTGATGCCTGGCATCATGGCAGAGCCCGGGCTAGAGCTCTATCAAGCTTCGACTATGGTCTCGATTACCGTTCGGACATTGACCAACAGAAACGCTTTGGAAGATCAGCATAGCCCGCTATAATCGCCACCGTTTCAAAACGGTCATCATCGCTTGATACCGTTTCCCGCCACCTGTCCGAGGGGCGCTGCAGCAGGTTCGACCTGTCAGGCTCGGATGGGGCGTTGCCAGGCCTTGATCGGCCCGACACTAAACGCACAACGGCGCCCATTCGCATACATTACGAATGGAGGCTCTTCATGAGCGCTGTTATCACGCCTGCAGATTTTAACGATTACAAAGTCGCCGACATGTCCCTGGCTGCCTGGGGCCGTCGCGAAACCATCATCGCTGAATCCGAAATGCCAGCCCTGATGGGTCTGCGTCGCAAGTACTCCGAAGAGCAACCGCTCAAGGGCGCGAAGATCCTCGGCTGCATCCACATGACCATTCAGACTGCCGTGCTGATCGAAACCCTGGTTGCCCTGGGTGCCGAAGTACGCTGGTCGTCCTGCAACATTTTCTCGACTCAGGACCAGGCCGCCGCGTCCATCGCCGCTGCCGGCATCCCGGTTTTCGCCTGGAAAGGTGAAACCGAACAAGAGTACGAGTGGTGCCTGGAGCAAACCATCCTCAAGGATGGCCAGCCATGGGACGCCAACATGATCCTCGACGACGGCGGCGACCTGACCGAGCTGCTGCACAAGAAGTACCCACAGGTTCTGGATCGCGTCCACGGCGTGACCGAAGAAACCACCACCGGCGTTCACCGCCTGCTGGACATGCTGGCCAAGGGCGAGCTGAAAATCCCGGCCATCAACGTCAACGACTCGGTGACCAAGAGCAAGAACGACAACAAGTACGGCTGCCGTCACAGCCTGAACGATGCGATCAAGCGCGGCACCGACCACCTGCTGTCCGGCAAGCAAGCGCTGGTCATCGGCTACGGCGACGTGGGCAAGGGCTCGGCCCAGTCCCTGCGTCAGGAAGGCATGATCGTCAAGGTTTCCGAAGTCGACCCGATCTGCGCCATGCAAGCCTGCATGGACGGTTTCGAACTGGTTTCGCCGTTCATCGACGGTATCAACACCGGTACCGAAGCGAGCATCGACAAGGCACTGCTGGGCAAGATCGACCTGATCGTGACCACCACCGGCAACGTCAATGTTTGCGACTCGAACATGCTCAAAGCCCTGAAGAAGCGTGCTGTTGTCTGCAACATCGGCCACTTCGACAACGAAATCGACACCGCTTTCATGCGCAAGAACTGGGCATGGGAAGAAGTGAAGCCGCAGGTTCACAAGATCCACCGTACCGGCGCTGGCGATTTCGACCCACAGAACGACGACTACCTGATCCTGCTGGCCGAAGGCCGCCTGGTTAACCTGGGCAACGCAACCGGCCACCCGAGCCGCATCATGGACGGTTCGTTCGCCAACCAGGTTCTGGCGCAGATCTTCCTGTTCGGCCAGAAGTACGCCGACCTGTCGCCAGCCCAGCAAGCCGAGCGCCTGACCGTTGAAGTACTGCCGAAGAAACTCGACGAAGAAGTGGCCCTGGAAATGGTCCGTGGCTTCGGCGGCGTCGTGACTCAACTGACCAAGACCCAGGCCGACTACATCGGCGTGACCGTCGAGGGTCCGTTCAAGCCGCACGCTTACCGCTACTGATCGGCCGGCTCTTCCTGTGTAGGAGCGAGCTTGCTCGCGATGGACGTTAACGAAAACGCGCGCTATCTGGCTAAACGCGTTGCCCTGACGTTTTTCGCGAGCAAGCTCGCTCCTACAGGGGCCTGCGTCCGCCTTACGCGTTTTCAAGGGTATTCCCATGTCCCAAGATCGTCGCTACAGCTTCGAGTTCTTCCCTACGAAGACCGATGCTGGGCAAGAAAAGCTGCTCGCCACTGCTCGCCAGTTGGCCACCTACAACCCCGATTTCTTCTCCTGCACCTACGGCGCCGGCGGTTCGACCCGTGATCGCACGCTGAACACCGTGTTGCAGCTAGAAAGCGAAGTCAAAATCCCTGCCGCTCCGCATCTGTCTTGCGTGGGCGATAGCAAAGCTGACCTGCGCGGCCTGCTGGCCCAGTACAAGGCCGCCGGCATCAAGCGTATCGTCGCTCTGCGCGGTGACCTGCCTTCGGGCATGGGCATGGCCAGCGGTGAATTGCGCCACGCCAACGACCTGGTTGAATTCATTCGTGAAGAAACCGGTGATCATTTCCACATCGAAGTCGCCGCTTACCCGGAAATGCATCCGCAAGCGCGCAATTTCGAAGACGATGTTGCCAACTTCGTGCGCAAGGCCAACGCTGGCGCCGACAGTGCGATCACCCAGTACTTCTTCAACGCCGACTGCTACTTCTACTTCGTGGAACGTGTGCGGGCGCTGGGTGTGAACATCCCGATCGTGCCGGGCATCATGCCGATCACCAACTACAGCAAGCTGGCGCGCTTCTCCGATGCCTGCGGTGCGGAAATCCCGCGCTGGATCCGCAAGCAACTGGAAGCCTACGGCGACGACACCCAGAGCATTCAGCGCTTTGGTGAACAGGTCATCACCGAAATGTGCGAACAACTGCTGCAGGGCGGCGCTCCAGGGCTGCACTTCTACACATTGAACCAGGCTGAAGCGAGCCTGGCGGTGTGGAATAACCTGAAGTTGCCACGTTAAAAGTCGTTAAAGCACGATTAAAAGATCGCAGCCTGCGGCAGCTCCTACAGAGAAATGTGTATTCCCTGCAGGAACTGTCGCACGCTGCGATCTTTTGCTTTCAGCGCACTATTAATGTGCAGCAATCCACGGAGTTAGAGCATCTGCAGTGAGTTTCTGGCTCTTTCCGGTTTCTCGTCGTAATCTCAAACCCATGCCTTTGATCACGCAATTAATCGCCATGCTTGTCTTCACTTGCCTGAGCTTCGCCGCTCGGGGCGAGAAGCTGCGCATTGTCACGGAGCCGTGGGCGCCTTATGTGTACGAAGACAACGGCAAATCACTGGGCCTGGACTACGAAACCACCGCCATTGTCTTCAAGCGCCTGGGCATCGAAGTGGAGTGGCAGTTCCTGCCATGGAAACGCTGCCTGTCGATGCTTGAAACCGGGCAGGCCGACGGCGCGCTGGACATCTTTCACAGCGTCGAACGTGATGCGACCCTGCTCTACCCCGGCGAACCACTGTCTGAAGTCCAGTTCGTGATGTTCTACGCCAATGAACGGCCCCATCCGTTTCGCACCCTCGATGACTTGCTAGGCCTGACCATCGGCACCTCGCCGGGTTACCTGTACAGCAAGGACTTCAGCGATTCGACGCTGTTCACCCGCGAGCCGGCTCCCACCCATGAAGCCAACTTCGGCAAACTGGTACGCGGGCGGATTGACCTGCTGATCACCGACCGCCGGGTTGGCCAGCATTTGCTCGACGAGCTGGGCATCCGCGACAAGATCACCGAAAACCCCACGATCATCAGCCAGCAAAGCCAGTTTCTCGCGGTGCGGCGCAATGCGGGCATGGATCTGCTGGTGCAGCGTTTCGGCGCCGAACTCAAACGTTTCAAGCGCGAGCCCGCCTACGCTGAACTGAGTGCGCGCTACGGCGCGGAACCGGCAGCCAGCGTGAAGACTGAAAAGACCACGGCTGCCACGGAAAAAACCGTTGAGCAGCAGGAAAGCGGCGCGCAGTGATTGCTCTGTTATACTCCGGCCTTCCCGCCAGGCTCACGCCCGGACGCTCGGAATCGTTCAAGGCATCTCAACCCCGCTACTGCGCAGCTTTCAGCCCGCGCGAGCGCTTGCAGACGAGCCTTCGAGACCCAGCAGGACCGGACGGGATTGCGTCCTCTTAAACGCCATTCGCGCCAGGCAAGACTCCCATTGGGCCAAGCCCTAACTTAAAACAGGATTACTCATGTCCTTTGCTTCCCTCGGTCTCTCCGAGGCTTTAGTCCGCGCCATCGAGGCAGCGGGCTATACCGAGCCTACTCCGGTGCAACAGCGGGCCATTCCCGCCGTGTTGCAAGGTCGCGACCTGATGGTCGCGGCACAGACAGGTACTGGTAAAACCGGCGGTTTCGCCCTTCCGATTCTGGAGCGGTTGTTCCCCAACGGTCACCCGGACAAATCCCAGCGTCACGGCCCGCGCCAACCGCGCGTACTGGTCCTGACCCCGACTCGCGAGCTCGCCGCGCAAGTGCATGAAAGCTTCAAGGTCTATGCCCGTGACCTGAAGTTCGTCAGCGCCTGCATCTTCGGCGGTGTCGGCATGAACCCGCAGGTTCAGGCCATGTCCCGTGGCGTAGACGTGCTGGTGGCCTGCCCTGGCCGCCTGCTCGACCTGGCCGGCCAAGGCAGCGTCGACCTGTCCCACGTGGAAATCCTCGTGCTGGACGAAGCCGACCGCATGCTCGACATGGGCTTCGTCCATGACGTGAAAAAGGTCCTGGCCCGTCTGCCGGCCAAACGCCAGAACCTGCTGTTCTCGGCGACCTTCTCCAAGGACATCACCGACCTCGCCGGCAAGCTGCTGCACAATCCGGAACGCATCGAAGTCACGCCGCCGAACACCACGGTCGAGCGTATCGAACAGCGCGTATTCCGCCTGCCGGCCAGCCACAAGCGTTCGCTGCTGGCGCACCTGATCACCGCCGGCGCCTGGGAACAAGTGTTGGTGTTCACCCGCACCAAGCACGGCGCCAACCGCCTGGCCGAGTACCTGGACAAGCATGGCCTGAGCGCCGTCGCGATCCACGGCAACAAGAGCCAGAACGCCCGCACCAAAGCCTTGGCCGACTTCAAGGCCGGCACCGTGCGCATCCTGGTGGCCACCGACATCGCCGCCCGCGGCCTGGACATCGACCAGTTGCCACACGTGGTCAACTTCGAACTGCCGAATGTCGATGAAGACTACGTGCACCGCATCGGCCGTACCGGCCGTGCCGGTCGTTCGGGCGAGGCGATTTCGCTGGTAGCCCCGGACGAAGAAAAACTGCTGAAAAGCATCGAACGCATGACCAGGCAGAAAATCGCCGACGGCGACCTGATGGGCTTCGATGCCAGTGCTGTGGAAGCCGAGAAACCTGAAGTGCGCGAGCGTCCGGACATGCGTAACCCACGCAATCCACGTGGCCCGCGCGGCGACGGTCCGAACGGCAGCGGTGGCGGCGGTGGTCGCAAGGACAAAGGCAAGGACAAGGGCAAGGAAAAACCGGCCGGCGAGCGCGGTGAGCGCCCGGCCCGTCAGCAAAAACCACGTGAAGGCACTCCGGCTCGCGAACAGCGTCCGTCGCAGCCTCCTCGTGCCGCCGCTGACCGTGCCCCGGACGAGTTCCTGGACGACGATGTCGATAACTTCGGTAACCGCGTCGACTACGTGCCGCAGCAGAAACCCGCGCAAGGCCGTGGCCGCCGTCCGGGTGCTCCGGCACAAGGCACTGCAGCAGGTTCGGGCGCTCCACGTTCCGGCAAGCCACAAGGTCGCCAGAGCGGTCCGCGCAACAGCGATGGCGCCAGCACCGGCACCCCACCGGCCAAGCGTAGCGGCCCTCGCAGTGGCGCACCGCGCGACGGCCAGGCCCGCCGCGAAGACTCGCGCAATCGCCGCCCGGCCCGTGACGACCAGCCGCGTTCGGAACCGGCCGTGCAGAACCCGCGCGGCCCCGCGCCGAAGATCATGCACAAGGAGTCCAAGGCTGACCGCTTCCCGACACCAGAGCAACTGGATCAACTGCCAAGCCGTCCTCGTGGTGAGAAACCAGCGCTGCTGACCCGCAATCGCTGAGTTATCGCCGCAATGAAAAATGCCCCTGATCGCGAGATCAGGGGCATTTTTTTATGGCTGATGAAATCCTGTAGGAGCGAGCCTGCTCCGGGCGGCGTTCCGACGATGGTCGTCAACGATAACGCTGGAAGCCTGATGCTCCGCGGCGCTCTCAGGTTTTTCGCGAGCAGGCTCGCTCCTACAGTCTCAGCATTACTTCGCTTTGACACCTTCAAACGTGATGTACAGATCGACCGCGTCGGACTGTGGGCCCAAGTCCATCATCTTGCCGAAATCGGAACGCTTGATGCTGGTAGTGCCCTCGAAGCCTGCACGGTAGCCGCCCCATGGATCCTTGCCTTCACCCAGGAAAGTGGCCTTGATCACGACTGGCTTGGTTACGCCAGCAATAGTCAGGTCGCCGGTCACGTCGGCCGTGTCTTTGCCAGCGGCGTTTTTACCGGTGGCTTTGACGCTGGTGGACACGAACGTGGCCTTAGGGAAATCAGCCACTTTCAGGAAGTCTTTGCTGGAGACGTGCTTGTCACGTTCGGCGTTGTTGGTGAAAACGCTGGCGGTGTTCACGTTGAACTCGATCTTGCTGTCTTCAGGCTTGGCAGCGTCGAAGCTGAACTTGCCATCCATGGTCTTAAAGGTACCGGTGATGAAGCTGTAGCCCAGGTGGCTGATCTTGAAGTTGACGAAGGCGTGTTGGCCTGTTGTGTCTACTACGTAGTCAGCAGCCATCACATTAGCGGACAGCAGGGCCGAACCGATTGCCAGAGCGGCGAGAGTCTTTTTCAACAACATGCTTTGTTTTCCTTGGGAGTCGAGGTTGAACTTCAGGCTTTGCGACCCAGCATTCGCTTGAGGGTCACATCACGGTCGATAAAGTGGTGCTTCAATGCTGCCAACGCATGGAGGCCGGAAAAAATTACCAGCACCCACGCCAGGTAGAGGTGAATCGCACCGGCGTTATCTGCCTGGTCCGGCAGTCCGGAAACCAGGGCAGGCACTTCAAACCAGTCAAACACCGGAATCCCGGCACCTTCTGCGGTGGAAATCAGGTAACCGGCAATCATCACAGCGAACAGACAGAGATACAGAAAGGCATGGCCGAACATGGCACCCAGACGCGTCATGCGGCTATAGCTGGCCAGGGTTGGCGGCGGCGGGCTGATGAAACGCCACAATACCCGCAACACCATGACGCCCAGCAAGATCAAACCGATGCTCTTGTGCAGATCCGGCCCGGTCTTGCGCCAAGGGTCGTAATAGCCGAGGCCGACCATCCACACCCCGAGGGCGAACAAACCGAACACGGCCAGTGCCACGCCCCAGTGCATGAAGATGCTGACCCAGCCGTAGCGGGAGGTAGAGTTACGTAGCTGCATTGCCTAGATCCCTGTAAGTGCTGGCCCAAGACTATCGAGTTATCTATCGAATTAAAGCCGAAAATTTCGCTTTGAAATATCGAGAAATACGATCAAGAGTCTGAAACAGGCAAGTTAAGGAAAGATTAAAGTCGAAAGTGTTAGAAAAAATGAATACAAACCGAAGAACACCTGTACCAAATGTTTTATTCGATTTTTGACCCCGGCTTTCTTCAGGCAAAAAAAACGCGGCATTTACGCCGCGTTCTTTTTGTCCCAGGGCTTACTACGCCTTGGCATCCATTGCCGGAGTCGCCGCAGGTTTAGCCGCTGGCTTCTTGGCCGGCTCGGTTTTCTTGGCCGGTGCCTTGACCGGGGCTTTTTTCGCCTCAGTCTTGGCAGCCGGTTTTGCCGGAGCCTTTTTGGCCGGCTCGGTTTTTACCGGGGTCGCAGGCTTCGGTGCTTCCACCGGGGCCGGTGCGACCGCCGGGGCTGGCACCGGAGCAGGCGCTGGCGGTGCAACCGGCTCAGGTGCCTTGACCAGCTCTGGCTTCTTCTCGTCATCGGAGCCGCCGAACAGGTTGCTGAAGAAATTGCCTTTCTTCGCCGCCACCGCACCAGTGCCCGCCGCAGCGGCAGCGGCCGGGACCACTTTCGCCGGTTCGAACGACTTGCCCGCCGCCAGGTCTTCAACCTGGCTGGCTGCACGCTGACCAGTGCGCAACGCGCCTTCCAGGGTGCCCGGGTACAGGGTGTCGGTGTGTTCGCCAGCGAAGGTTACGCGCTGAATCGGGCGTTCCCACAGGCGCCAGAATTTGCTGATCTGGCCCGGACCGAAGGCCAGGTAGGCGCCGCCAGTCGACGGGTCGGTGCTGTAGCGACGGAGTTCATAACCAGTGAACGAACCGCGAGCCTGCGGATAGAACGCATGCAGGCGAATCAACACCTGATCGACCATCTGCTTGTCGCCGAACGCCTGCATCACTCGCGCATTGTCGCCGGACAGGTTGATCACCACATTGGCACCGCCCTTCAGGGCAGGCTCGATCCACAACATGCCCAGGCCGGTGTTGCTGTAGATCTCGCCAGACATGCGCGCCTTGGATTCCCACACCGGCGTCTTGAACTTCAGCATGATCTGGTCGCGCCATCCGTAGTTGGTGCCCTTGATCGCCGCCAGGTGCTGGGCGTCCAGCGCCGGGGTCATCTGGATCTTGTCCAGGGCACGCAGTGGCACGGCCAGCACGACGTAGTCAGCCTGATAGCTGACGCTGTCGACTTTGACGATCACGCCGTCCTTGTCCTGAGTGATTGACGAGACCCGGGAATTGGTCTTGATGGTTTTCAGCTGCTTGACCAGGGCCTGGGCCAGCACCGGACTGCCACCGACCAGGCGCGAAGCCCGCAGGTCACGATCGGAGACGCCTCGGTAAACGCGGCTCTGCTGCGCGAAGTACAGCAGCGACAAACGCGAAGGTTCGTCGTAGCGGGTACGGATCTGCTGGTTGATCAACTGCCGGGCGGTGGCCGGCAGGTTCTGCTTGTCGAGCCAGCTCGACACGTTGATCTGATCCAGCGCATACAGCGTGTTGTTGGCGGCCGGGTTCTGCGGGTCGTCGATCGAGCGCGCCAGATCGTCCACGGTCTTGTCGAAGCGCTTGAGCGCCTCGGCGGTGGCCGGCTGTTTGGTCGCCAGGTCGGCGGCGGAGAAATACTCACCATCGATCAGATAGCCTGGGGTCCGCACGAATTCAGGGGCCGGCGTGGTGCTCAGTTTGAAGTTCGATACGTATTTGTTCAGCACCGGTTGGACCTTGTCGTTGCCGATCCACTCGCTGGTGGCCATGCCGGAACGGCCGCCCAGGCTCGACTTGGCTTCCAGCAGGGTGACCTGCCAGCCCTTGTTCTGCAGCTCGTACGCAGCAGTCAGGCCCGACAGGCCGCCGCCGATCACGATCGCGGTTTTATCCTTGGCCAGCGCAGACACGCTGAACAGCCCCAACATCACCAGCGCACAGGCGCGCAGCCAACCGACAGACATTCAGCGAACTCCGGAATCACACGAGGAAAACAGCAGTTTTTGCGAGCCAGACGGCTCAAGAACCGCGAAGGATACGTCAGCCTTCAGACGCCCGCCAGCAACGTCTATCGGCCTGTAGAAAGTAGCTCATTCGACACAATGGGTTGTCCCCGTGGCACGCATTGCATAGGCTTGCGCGATTGTTTGTCCGCGCTGGTCACGGACCGCCTCCAGGAGAGTGAAAATGGGCCTCAATAATCAGTGGATGCAACGCGATCTCGCCGTGTTGTGGCATCCCTGCACCCAGATGAAAGATCACGAACAACTGCCACTGATCCCGATCAAGCGCGGTGAAGGCGTGTGGCTGGAAGACTTCGAAGGCAAGCGCTACCTCGATGCGGTCAGCTCCTGGTGGGTCAATGTGTTCGGGCACGCCAACCCGCGGATCAACCAGCGCATCAAGGACCAGGTCGATCAGCTCGAACATGTGATCCTTGCCGGTTTCAGCCATCAACCGGTGATCGAACTGTCCGAGCGCCTGGTGAAGATGACGCCGGAAGGCCTGACCCGGTGCTTCTACGCCGATAACGGTTCGTCCTGCATCGAAGTCGCGCTGAAAATGAGCTTTCACTACTGGCTCAACCGCGGTACGCCTGCCAAGAAGCGCTTCGTCACCCTGACTAACAGCTACCACGGCGAAACCATGGCGGCGATGTCGGTGGGCGACGTGCCGCTGTTCACCGAGACCTACAAAGCGCTGTTGATGGACACCATCAAGGTGCCGAGCCCGGATTGCTACCTGCGGCCCGAGGGCATGAGCTGGGAAGAGCATTCGCGCAATATGTTCGCCGCGATGGAACAGACCCTGGCCGAGCACCACGACACAGTTGCGGCGGTGATCGTCGAGCCACTGATCCAGGGCGCCGGCGGCATGCGCATGTACCACCCGGTCTACCTCAAGCTGCTGCGAGAAGCTTGCGACCGCTACGGCGTGCACCTGATCCACGACGAAATCGCCGTCGGCTTCGGCCGCACCGGGACGATGTTCGCCTGCGAACAGGCCGGCATCCGCCCTGACTTCCTCTGTCTGTCCAAGGCCCTGACCGGCGGCTATCTGCCGCTGGCGGCGTGCATGACTACAGACGAGGTCTACAGCGCCTTCTACGACGACTACCCGACCCTGCGCGCCTTCCTGCACTCCCACAGCTACACCGGCAACCCACTGGCGTGCGCAGCGGCCCTGGCGACCCTGGATATTTTCGAAGAAGACAACGTCATCGAGAACAACAAGGCCCTGGCGCAGCGCATGGCCTCTTCCACCGCGCATCTGGTCGACCACCCGAACGTGTCCGAAGTGCGCCAGACCGGCATGGTGCTGGCCATCGAGATGGTCAAGGACAAGGCCAGCAAAGAGGCTTACCCATGGCAGGAACGTCGCGGCCTGAAGGTGTTCCAGCACGCCCTGGAGCGCGGTGCTTTACTGCGTCCACTGGGTAGCGTGGTGTATTTCCTGCCGCCGTATGTGATTACCCCGGAGCAGATCGACTTCCTCGCCGAAGTGGCCAGCGAAGGGATCGACATTGCGACCCGTGACAGCGTCAGCGTGGCGGTGCAGAAGGACTTCCATCCGGGGTTCCGTGATCCGGGTTGATTGATTTCAACCGTAATCCTGTGGGACCTGGTAGACCGCTTTCGCTGGCAAGCCAGCTCCTACAAGGATTTGTGTGTGCCACAAATTTTGTGTGCAGCACCTAACCTGTAGGAGCTGGCTTGCCAGCGATAAGGTCGGTACGACCTTCAGATGATTTGCACCTTTTTCAGAGACCCAGCATGAGACTGTCCCGCTTCTTCATCGACGCCCCCTTGAGCATCGGCGAGCACGAGTTGCCCGAAGCCCAGGCCCATTACATCAGCCGCGTGCTGCGCATGGCCGAGGGTGATGCGTTGCAACTGTTCGACGGCTCGGGCCAGGAGTTTTGCGCCCGGCTGGTCGAAGTCGGCAAAAAGCGCGTGGTGGTGCAGATCGATGAAAGCTTCGCCGGGCAGGTCGAGTCGCCGCTGCAAATCCATCTCGGCCAAGGCCTGTCCCGGGGCGAGCGCATGGACTGGGCAATTCAGAAGGCCACGGAACTGGGCGTCACTGAAATCACCCCGATCTTCACCGAACGCTGCGAAGTCCGGCTCAAGGACGAGCGCGCCGACAAGCGCCTGCTGCATTGGCGCCAGGTGGCGATCAGCGCTTGCGAACAGTGCGGTCGCTCGCGAGTACCGGTGATTCATCCGCCGTTGTTGCTGGCTGACTGGATGAAGCAAACGCAAGCCGAGTTGAAACTGGTGCTGCACCCGGTGGCCGAACCGCTGGTGAGCCATGCCAAGCCTTCAAGTCTGGCATTCCTGATCGGTCCGGAGGGTGGTTTGTCCGATGCCGAAGTCGATCAGGCCAAGGCCGGCGGCTTCCATGCCGCCCGCCTCGGTCCACGGGTGCTGCGCACCGAAACCGCGCCGGTTGTCGCACTGGCGGTGGCCCAGCAACTCTGGGGTGACTTCTAAAAAAGATCGCAGCCTGCGGCAGCTCCTACAGGCTGCCGCAGGCTGCGATCTTTTGTATTTTACTGCACCGGATCACTCACCGGTTTGGCAATGATCGCCTTGAGTTCGCTGGTCATCGGGAACTCGAGGTTCAAGCCCTTCGGCGGGATCGGTTGCTCGAACCAGCGTTTGTAGATGCCGTTGATCTCGCCCGAGCTGTACAGATCCGCCAACGCACCGTTGACCAGCGCCAGGAACTGCGGGTCGTCCTTGCGCACCATGCAACTGTAGATCTCACGCGATTGCTCCTCCCCGACTACCACCCACTTGTGCGGGTCTTGAGCCTTGGCGCGCTCGCCATAGAGCAGCGCGTCGTCCATGTAGAACGCCACCGCCCGGCCTGATTGCAGCATCTGGAAGGCTTCGCCGTGGTCCTTGGCGCTGATCACGAACATGTCGATCTTGTGATCGACGTTGTAGCTTTTCAGGAAGCGCTCGTTGGTGGTGCCGGCGGTGGTCACCACGTTCTTGCCGCGCAGGTCAGCGAAGCTCTTGATCCCGCTGTCCTTCGCCGTCAGCAACTGGCCTTTGACGTAGATGAAGCCATAGGAGAAAGCCACCTGTTTCTGCCGTTCGGCGGTCACGCCGGTGGAGCCGCACTCCAGGTCCACGGTGCCGTTCTGCACCAGTGGAATGCGGGTCTGCGAGGTCACCAGGTTGTAGTTCACCTTCAAGTCTGGCAGTGCCAGTTGCTGCTGGATGCGCTCGACGATCTTGCCCGCCAGATCCACCGAGTAACCCATCGGCTTGCCGCTATGATCACCCACGTAGGAGAACGGCACCGAAGCATCGCGATAGCCCAGGGTGATGCTGTTGGCGCTGGCGATCTTGCTCAGGGTGCCGGTCAGCGGCGCTTCATTGGCCTGAACCTGACTGCCGAGCAACAGGCCAAGCGTACAAGCGAGCAACGTGATTTTTTGCATTGTTATTCTCCGTTGTGGGTGTTGGTTTATCAGACGCATGCAGCGATGACGGTGATTTCCACCAGCACCTGCGGACGGGCCAGTTCGGCCTGCACGGTGGTGCGGCTCGGTACCTGCCCCGGCGATAGCCAGGCCGACCAGACCTCGTTCATCGCGGCGAAATCCTCGGTGATGTTCTTCAGGTAAATGGTCGCGCTGAGCAGATGATCCTTGTTGCTGCCCGCCTCGGCCAGCAAGGTATCGATTTTCGCCAGCACTTCGCGGGTCTGGCCGCTGACATCCAGGGCATCGCCCGGCACCTGTCCGGAGAGAAACACCAGGTCGCCAAAGGTCACGGCGCCAGACAGGCGCGGGTTGCTGTGCAGTCGGGTAATGGTCATTGCAGTGTCCTCTTCAGAGATCGGTGTTCAGGCGGCCCGGTGGTTGAAACCATGCAGGTCGATGGAAGGCTCGCGCTCGCCGATCAGCTCGCTGAGCAAGCGCCCGCTGCCGCATGCCAGGGTGAAGCCCAGCGCGCCGTGGCCGAGGTTGAGCCACAGGTTGCGATACGCCGTCGCGCCCAGCAACGGCACGCTGCTGGGGGTGGCCGGGCGCATGCCGGCCCACTCGACGGCTTCGTCATAGGCGCCGGCATTGGGAAAGGTGTCATGGGCCTGGCGCTTGATCAGTGCCAGGCGTTTGGGGTCCAGCGCAGGGTCGAAGCCGACGATGTCGACCATCGCCGCCACCCGCAATTGTTCGCCGATGCGGGCGTAGACGATCTTGCGGTCGTAGTCGGTAATGCTCACGTCCGGTGCCCGGTGACCGGCGCCGATCGGCACGGTCAGGCTGTAGCCCTTGAGCGGATAAAGCGGCAGTTGCAGCCCGGGCAGCGCCAATAGTGGGCTGCGGTGACCGGCGGCGATCACCAGTTGCTCGACCGGCAGCACGTGTTCGCCCAGTTCGATGGCGTTGACGCTGCCGTTGCTGTGGCGAATGCCGGTCACCGCTTGCCCGAGGAGAAATTCGCAACGGCCGGACGCCTTCAGTCGTGCGGCCAGTTGCTGGCAGAAACCGTGGCAATCGCCGACCTCTTCGTCCGGGGTGTAGATTGCCCCGACAAAGGGCGCATCGGTCAGCGCCGGTTCCAGCTGCGCGCATTCGGCCGGCGACAACACCTGCTGTTGCTGCGGGTCGGCCAGAGACTGGCGCGCATGCTCGAAGCTGCTGTTCTGACGGAAAGTCACCAGTTTGCCATTGCGCCGCCACTGGAATCCCGCCAGTCCATCGTCCTCGCGCCAGGACCTCAAGGTGTCCTGGCTGAACAGCGCCAGGCGCAGCAAGTGCGCGGCGTTCTCGCGGTTGACCGAGCGGCGGCAGGCGCCGAGGAACGCCGCCATCCAGCGCCACTGGGCCGGGTCGAAGCGCGGGCGCAGCTTCAACGGTGAATCGCCGCGCAGCATCCAGCCGATGGCTTGCAAAGGCACACCGGCGTCGGCCAGTGGCGCGACATAGCGATAGGACAACTGGCCGCCGTTGGCGAAGCTGGTTTCGCTGCCCAGCGAGTCCCGTGCCTCGACCACCGTCACCTCGAAGCCGTCGCGCACCAGCGCATAGGCCGTTGCCAGGCCAATCACGCCGCCACCGATGATGCACACACGCTGAGCCATGTCAGTCCCTAAATCCGTTGTGAAGACAAGGCCAAGGTTAGAGCCAGGTGACAGACGTTGAACAATGCATAAAGATGGCAATCCCATAAACAAAGGTTATGGACTTGCCATGCGCCTCCGCCATATCGAGATTTTCCAGGCCATCCGCCAGACCGGATCGATCAGCGCTGCCGCGCAATTGCTGCACGTCTCGCAACCGGCAGTGAGCAAGGTGTTGCAGCACGCCGAGCAGCAATTGGGCTTCCCGTTGTTCCTGCGGGTACGCGGCAAGTTGCAGGCGACGCCGGAAGCGCTGGAGCTGGAGCGCGAAGTGGACAAGGTCAGCGAAAGCCTGCAAGGCGTGCGACGCCTGGCGCAGAGCCTGCGCCGCGAGCCTGGCCACAGCCTGCGCATCGGTGCCACCCCGGCGCTGGCCCTGTCATTGCTGCCGCCGGCCATTCACGAATGGACCGGGCGTTACCCGGACATCGTTTGCGAACTCTCCAGCGCCCACAGTCGCGAACTGGTGCAGAACCTGTTGATGCGCGAAGTGGATGTCGCCCTGACCCTGCAACGCCCGGATCACCCGGGGCTCAAGGCCCAAGCGCTGGCGTCCGGCGTGCTGGTGGTGCTGGCGCCGAGTGGTTACTGGCCTCAGGAAGAGGCGGGTAAACCGTTGCCGCTGATGGCGCTGGCGGATGCGCCGCTGATCGGTTTATCCAGCGCTGATCCGCTGGCCGCGCGGCTCGACAGTTACCTGGAAGCGGTCGAACCGCCGCCGCGGGTACGCATCGCCGTGCAAACCTACTCACTGGCACGGGCGATGGTGGAATCCGGCGCGGGCCTGGCGGTGATCGATCCGTTCACCGCCCTTGGCGCCTCTTGCGCCAGCACAACGATCCGCCCTCTGGCACCGCCGCTACCCATCACCCTGTACGCAGTGACCCGCGCCGCCGAACCACCGCCCCACACCTTGAACGACCTGTTGCAGGTATTCAGCCGTCGAGCCCGGGAGCAGCTGGATCGCCTGGTTCCGGTACAGCCTTAAAGCACATAAAACAAGATCGCCACAAAGTGCAGCAAGCTCCCGGCGATCACGAACAGATGCCAGATCCCGTGGGCATGCCGCAGCCGGTCGTCCAGGGCAAAAAAGATAATCCCGACGGTGTACAACACCCCGCCTGATGCCAGCCACGCAAATCCGGCGGCGCCCAGCGCCGCAAGTAACGGCTTGACCGCCACCAACACGATCCAGCCCATCACCGCGTAAATCACGATCGACAGAATGCGTGCTTCCGAACGCGGTTTGATCTCTTGCAGGATGCCGATCAGCGCCAGCCCCCAGACAATCCCGAACAACGTCCAGCCCCACGGCCCGCGCAGGGTCACCAGGCAGAACGGCGTATAGCTGCCGGCGATCAACAGGTAGATCGAGAAGTGATCAACCTTCTGCATGATCGCTTTCTTGCGCCCGCGCACGCTGTGGTAAACGGTCGATGCGCTGTAAAGCACCAGCAAGGTAAAGGCGTAGATCGCCATACTGACAATCTTCCACGGGCTACCGTCGAGACTGGCCAGCACAATCAGCCACACCCCGCCGACAAACGCCGCCACTGCCCCGACCAGATGCGTCCAGGCGTTGAGTCTTTCCCCGTGATACATGCGTTGCTCACCTCAAAATTCGTTACCGCCTTGCGCAAGGCTCAGGCCTCAAGGTTAAAAGCGCAATGTTTCCGTATAGCGCAATCCCGTGCAGGAGCTGCCGAAGGCTGCGATCTTTTGATCTTCAGCACCTTCAAGGGCAGCGAAAATCAAGATCAAAAGATCGCAGCCTTCGGCAGCTCCTACGAAAGCCATCGAGCCAAACGTTAGCCAATTGGGCACAATCGAGTCATTCCAAAAAGAGTCCGCCCCATGCTGATCGATGAAGAGTTGACCCTGAAAAAACTCGAGGTGTTCCTGGCCTTCATGCGCACCGGCAACCTGGCGCGGGCCGCGGCCGAATTGCAGACCAGCAATGTCAGCGTGCATCGGGCGATCCATTCCCTGGAAAGCGCCCTGCGCTGCCCCTTGTTCAAGCACGAAGGCCGCAGCCTGACGCCGCTGGAAAGCGCTTATGTACTGGAAGAGCGGGCACAGAAGCTGATTCAGGACGTCGTCGAAAGTGTACGCTTGACCCGCGAAGCCGCCGGGTTCTCCGCCGAACGTTTCAAACTGGGCTCGCTGTATTCACTGACGGTGAAGACCGTGCCGCAGCTGATCATGGGTTTGAAGATCCGCCGTAGCGAGCTCAACATCGACCTGATTCTGGGCTCCAATATCGACCTGCTCTACAAGCTCAAGAACATGGAAGTCGATGCGGCCCTGGTGTCGCTGGACGACAGTGTCAACGATCCGGATTGCGAGCAGATCCCGCTGTTTTCCGACGACATCTTCCTCGCCACGCCCGCCGACTCGAAGTTTGCCCAGCGAACTGAAGTCGACCTGGCCGAGGTCCGCGACGAAACCTTCATCACCCTGACCCAGGGCTTCGCCACCCACCAGGACGGCAAGCGGGTATTCGAGCAGGCAGGGTTCGAGCCGAAGGTGGCGATGCAGGTCAACGACATCTTCACCCTGCTGAGCATGGTCAGTTCGGGCGTGGGTTATGCGTTGCTGCCGGGGCGGATTGCGGCGGTGTACGAGAACCGGGTGAAGCTGATCCCGTTGCAGGAAAAGTACCGGTTGCAGCAGCACATTGGCGTGGTGTTCCTGAAGGCCAAGGAGCGTGATCCGAATCTGCTGGCGTTGCTGGCGGAGTGTCGGATGTATGCCAATCGGCAGGCTTGAAACCGTGTCGCGGCCATCGCGAGCAAGCTCGCTCCCACAGGAGACCGCATTCCAATGTGGGAGCGAGCTTGCTCGCGATGACGTCGGTACAGTCAGCGAAGATCCTGCGACTTACCCGACAATCCCGCGAACAATGAAGAACAACAGCGAAGGCCCCAGCAGACAGCCAAGCCCAGTGTGGAAGGTCGCGGTCAACGCGCCATAAGGCACCAGGCGCCGATCCGTCGCCGCCAAACCGGCGGTCACGCCACTGACAGTCCCGGCCAGCCCACCGAACACCATCGCCGAGCGCGGATTGTCCAGGCCCATCCAGCGCGCCGCCATCGGCGTACCCACCATCACCAGAATCGCCTTGATCAGGCCGGTGGCAATCGACAGCGCCACCACATCGGAACTGGCGCCAATGGCCGCTCCGGTGACAGGCCCGACGATGTAAGTCACCGCACCGGCGCCAATGGTGGTCATGCTCACCGCGTCGCGGTAACCGAATGCCCAGGCCATGCACGCGCCGACAATAAACGGCAGCACCGTGCCCAATAGCAGCGCGATCACGCCGATCAAGCCGGCCTTTTTCGCTTCCGTGGCCTGCACCTCGAACGCCGTGGCGACGATGGCGAAGTCCCGCAGCATGGCGCCACCCATCAGCCCGATGCCGGAAAACAGCGTCAAATCCGCCAGGCCTTTTTGCCCCCCGGTCATCGTGCCACCGACCCAGGCCAGTACCAGGCCGATGACGATGGCAATCGCCGAACCGTGGATGCGCCCGAAGGTCAGGCGTTTGGAGATCACCACTGACACCCACATGATCACGCCGACAAAGGCGAATGCGGTGACCAGACCGTTGTGCTCCAGACCGTTCTTGATGAGATCCCACATATCAGCGACCTCCTGCCGGTGCGCCAACCGGCGTTACATCCGCCGGTTCATCGGGCAAGGGTTCGCCTTTGTGGGTCCGGCTGATCAGGGCAATGGTGCAGCCGCAGATCACCACCGAACCGATCGCCGCCAACACCGCCACCGGACCACCATGCAGCGCCGTGACCACGTTTTGTTGCGCGGCCATCGCCACCACCACCGGGATGTACATCGCGCCCCAGAAGCCGACGCCCAGCTCGCAATCCTTGGTCATGCCGCCACGCTTGTGCATCCACAACCGTGCGCAGATCAGCAGGATCATCGCGATCCCGACACCGCCGACGTTTGACTTCACTCCCAGCAACACACCGAGCATGTCACCCATGATCACCCCTGCCAGCGTACAGATCGCCAACAGCGCCACACCGTAAATAATCATTGTTGTAGTCCTCAAAGTGCATTTCGAATGTTGTTTTTGTTGTTCGAAGCCTTAAGTCGGGTGATTTAAAAGTGGCGGCTGCCCTCCTCACGCATCAGCGCCTGCAAGGTATCGAGCCGGGCACCGTCGAAGGCAATCACGGTGCCCTGCTCGAACACCCGGCGCGCCAGCCCGGTCAGAACCGCACCGGGCGGCAGTTCGATCTGTAGACGTACGCCGCGCTCGTAGGCGCTTTGTACTGTGCCGCGCCAATCGACGATGCGGCACATGTTGAAGGCCAGGTCGTCACGCAAGGCTTCAGGCTTGATCAGCGGACGCGCGCGACTGCCGCTCAGGTAGCCGATCTTCGGGGTTTGCAGCGGCACCTTGGCGAAGGCTTCGGCCAACCGTTGCGCGGGCACCTCAAGCAATGGGCAGTGGGACGGCACGCTCACTGCCAGCCGCCTGGCCAAGCCAGCCCCGCAACCTTTCGCCAACTCCGCCACCACTTTCATCGCCGCGTCGCTACCGGCAATCACCACCTGGTTATCGGCGTTGATATTGGCCAGATAAACCGGCATTTCTGCGATATGCACCTGAGCCAACAGACTCTCCACCGTGGCCAGGTCCAGACCGATGATCGCGGTCATGCCGTAGCCCTGTGGATAAGCCTGTTGCATCAACTCACCGCGCAGGCTGACCAGATGCAACGCATCGCTGAAACCCAGGGCACCGGCCACCACCGCTGCCGGGTAAGCGCCGATCGACAAGCCGGCCACGTAGTCCGGGGCCATCGCCAGCTGGCGTGAAGCGGCGACACCGGCGATCAGCAGGCAAAGCTGAACCGCCCTCGTCGACTGCAACGCCTCCGCAGAATCCAGTTGCGTCACATCTTCACCGAGCAGATCGCTCGCCTCGTTCAACGTTTCCCGAGGCAAACGCGCGAGCATTCCGGGTTGTTGCGCACCCTGGCCGGGGAACACCAGCAAGCTGCTCATGCTGCTTGCTCCTGTGGATTCCACGGATCAGTAACCAGAGTGGCTTGGGTGGCATTTTTCAGCAGGACCCGCGACGAAGCACCGGCCCATTCGCGCAAGGCAACGGCGCCCGACGGAGTCTGCAATTGCAGGTCCACGCGGCACACGACTGCATCAAGAATGGCCACCAACGCCTGGGCGTCGATACGACTCAACGGGCGCGGCGTACGCAGGATCAGATCGAGATCGCTGCCCTCATGCAAAGCGGAAAATCCACTGGCCAACTCGAACCCGGCGCTACCGCTGACACCCCAGACCCAGCCACTGTCATCGAGGTGCGAGCGCAGTTGCGCCAAGGCGCGCAGCGCCGGGAAATCGCGCGGGCCTTGAACATGGCACAGCTCTTCCGGCCGCACCCGCCGCGTGATGGCAGCGACTTCCATCACCGCCGCAAATCGCTGTTCGCGCAACGGCCCGCGCACGCCCACCGCCACCCACCCCGACGCGCTCAAGGCGCGACGGACCACCACCGGCTGACCGGCACTGATCGACTCGATCACCCACGCAGGCGTACCCGCAGGCAACTGCTGCGAAGTCATGCCCCACAGCAGGTCGTGAGCCAGAAGCGCATTCACCACTGCGCTCTCAGCAATTGGCGAACCTTGCTCGACGCCGCACGGTTAGCCGCACCGAGACGACCGCTGAGATCCGCGCCCTTCCCGGCGACATCACCTATCGCCTGACCCAGGCACTCGGTCACCCGCGCCAGATCCGCCGCGGTCGGCTGCTCGATCTGTTCCACCGACAGGGTTTCCCACAGCAACCCGAGGCTGGCATAGCTGTCGATGTCATAGGCCATCGGCGGCACGCTGGCAGCCAGGGCTTCGAGCTCTTCGACGCTGCGTAAGGTCACCCGTGCCGCCGACGCCTTGCCCATGGCGTGCACCATCACCCCCGGATCGCGCAGGGCGATCAAGCGGTTGGCCTGATAGCCGTGGGCCAGAAAAGCCCCGGACATTGCCTTGCCCACCAGCAAACCGATCACCGCATGACCGGCCAGACGGGCACGGGCATAACTATCCGCCGCAGCAGCCAGCGCCTGATGAATGCCAAGGGCTTCCTCGCGTCGACCGTAAGCCTGGCTCGGCACGTCGACGATGGCGATCACTGCGCGCTTCTGCGTTTTGTCAGCATCGGCGGCAATCACCTCATCCACGGCCTTGGCCAGGCCCCAGCCTTCAAGCAAACCCACCTCGCCGTTGCGTGCACGGACGAAGCGGTTTTCCGGGTCGGCCACCACCGCAATGAAACGCACAGGCTGATCGCCCAGCGAACCGTCGGCGACCTTCAGCGAAGCCGGCAAACCCTCGACCGCTTTCGCCCCGGCACTCAAGGCGTTGAACCAGTTCAAGCCTCGCAGGGAATACGAACTCATGGGTGTTCTCCTTCGTACAGATCGCGAACCACAGAAGGCTCGATTTGCGGTTCGGCATCCAGACGCGCCAGGCGTTGCAGGAACAACTCGGCCTGCTGGCTGCGCGGCTGTGCAGGCAAACCCTGCTGGAGCAACTCAGCCACCTGTTGGCGAATCTGCGCCACATCGTCATCGACGTAACGATCCACCAGACCACTGGCGAAACGCTGCTCACCACCGGTCAGGCTCCAGATAAAGGGGCGGTCGCGGGAATCGTATTCTTCGAGTCCGGCTTCCTGCTCGATCACCTGCGGGCCGTTCAGGCCGAGTCGCGCTTCCTGGGTCACCAACAGATAACTGCACAACCCGGCGGCAATCGACATGCCGCCAAAGCAACCGACGCTGCCCGCCACCACACCGACCACTGGTTGGTACTGCTGCAAATCGACAATCGCCGCGTGGATGTCGGCAATTGCCGCCAGGCCGAGGTTGGCTTCCTGCAAGCGCACGCCGCCGGTTTCCAGTAGCAGCACGGCGCGGGTCGGGATGCCGTTGCGGTTGTCTTCGGCGGCCAGCTCCAGTGCACCGGCAATTTTTGCTCCGCCGACTTCACCCAGGCTGCCGCCCTGGAACGCACCTTCGATGGCCGCGATCACCACCGGCAAACCATCGAGATTGCCCTTGGCGATCACCACACCGTCGTCGGCTTGTGGCACCACGCCCTGGCGCGACAGCCACGGCGACATGATCCGTTGAAAGGGGTCGAGCAGTTCGCGGAAAGTGCCGGCGTCGAGCAGGGCCTTGGCCCGTTGCCGGGCACCGAGTTCGACGAAGCTGTGCTTGTTGAGCAGGGATGCGCTGTCAGTCATGGCCGATCTCCTCGAAGCCCTGTTCCAGACGCAGGCGCACCACGCCGGGTGTCGCACCGAAATCGTGGATGTCGATGGCCATCGCCGGTGGCGTCTGGCCGTCGAACATCCGTGCGAACAGATGCTGCCAGCGTTGCTCGCTGCCATTGACCGAGGTCTGCACGTTGATTGTCAGCTTGCCGGCCTGACCCGGTTCGATCAGCACTTCCAGATCACCCGAGCCGACACAACCCACCAGTGTGCGGCCGCGTGGTGGCTGCCCGGCGGGGAATTCAAAGGATAAAGTTTCCATCAAAACGCTTCCCTTCTTGAATGGCAGAGGATGAGGCCGTCGTCCGACTCGATACGGTCGATGAACAGGCAGGCTGCAAGCAAGTCGGCAGCACCGCCGGGCGAGGCATTCAACGCGATGAGTTGTTGGTCCAGCTCATGCAGGCGGCGACGTCCGGCGAGGCTGGCACTGCCACCCGCGTCGAGCACCGCCCGGGCGCCCCGCTGCATGGTGTTCAGCCCCTCTTCGCCCGCGCGGTAAAGCACGCAGGTGTCGGCCAGATTCGTCATGATCGCCAGCAGCGCATCGAGCCGGGCGTTCTGTTCGCCATGGCCGGTGGCGCGGCTGCGCAGCAGTTGTGGCAGAGCACGTTGGATCACCGCCGGAAAACCCAGTTGCGCTTCTTCACGGGCGCCGCGAGCGCCGTAGCGTTGGGCGACTTGCGCACCGTGACTGAGCGGACGTGGTGCAAAACGGTCGTCGAGCAAGGCCAACAGCGCAGCACGTATCGCCACACTATTAGCGCTGCAGGATTGAGGTTCCAGCGCCACGGCCGTGACCAACAGGCCCAAGGCCCAGATCGCCCCGCGATGGGTATTCACGCCGCCGGTGGTGTCGAGCATCACTTGCTCGCCTTCGCGACCGATGCGGCCCACGGCTTCGCGCAGGGGCAATCCGACCTCGCCGAACTCGATGGCGGCTTCCGCCATTTCTTTAAAGGCCGGCCACAAGGACAACGCCGACGCGTGCATCAACCCCAGGTGCAAATCGGTGTGGGCGCCATTGCCGCGACGGTCGACCAGTGCCGGTTTCGGCGACAGATCAGCCTCGTCGATCAGCGCGTCCACCGCCAGGTCCGCCAGCCGCTCGGCCAGGCTCAGGGTTTTGGTTTGCAGATTAAGTGCGTGCATTACCAGCTCCTGAACTTGGCGGGCGGGTTATAGAGGCCACCGGACCATTCCACCAGATCGGCCACGCTTTTCGCCGCGAGCAATTCGCGAGTGGCGTCGGTGCGGCGGATGCCGAGGTCTTCGGGCAAGGCGATCAGGCCTTCGCGGCGCATGCGCGCGGTGTCTTTGGGGTTGTGGCGCAGGCCGATGGCGGTCACCCCGGCGACGGCGGCGATCATCGCCTGGCGTTCTTCCAGCGAGCGCGCCTTGTACAGATAGGCGATGCCCTCTTCGGTCAATAAATGGGTGACGTCGTCGCCGTAGACCATGATCGGCGCCAGTGGCATGCCGCTTTTCTTCGCCACATCAACGGCATCGAGGGTTTCGACGAAGGTCGGTTTGCCGCCCTCCTGGAAGGTCTCGACCATCTGCACCACGAGTTTTTTACCGCGTTCGAGCATCGGCTCGGTCACATCGGTGTTGCGCATGTCGAGCCAGGCCGGTGTGCCGTGGCGACGACCGCGCGGGTCGTGACCCATGTTCGGTGCCCCGCCGAAACCGGCCAGGCGTCCGCGAGTCACGGTGGAAGAATGACCGTCGCCATCGACCTGCAAAGTCGCGCCGATGAACAGGTCCACGGCGTATTGCCCGGCCAGTTGGCTGAACATCCGATTGGAACGCAGGGAGCCGTCGCGCCCGGTAAAGAACACATCCGGCCGCGCAGCAATGTAGTTCTCCATCCCCAGTTCGGTGCCGAAGCAATGCACGCTTTCGACCCAGCCGCTTTCGATGGCGGGAATCAGGGTCGGGTGCGGGTTGAGGGTCCAGTTGCGGCAGATCTTGCCTTTGAGGCCGAGGGACTCGCCATAGGTCGGCAGGATCAGTTCGATGGCCGCAGTATTGAAACCGATACCGTGGTTGAGGGACTGCACGTTGTGTTTTTCGTAGATACCGCGGATCGCCATCATCGCCATCAGCACGTGCACGGGCTTGATGTGCCGTGGGTCGCGGGTGAACAGCGGTTCGATGTAGAAAGGCTTGTCGGCCACCACCACGAAGTCGACCCAGGACGCCGGGATGTCGACCCGCGGCAGGTCGCTGACGTCGTCCACCAACTGGTTGACCTGGACGATGACGATGCCGTCGCTGAAGGCCGCTGGCTCGATCAGCGCCGGGGTGTCTTCGGTGCTCGGCCCGGTGTAGATGTTGCCCGCGCGGTCGGCCATGAACCCGGCCGACAACACGACGTTGGGAATCAGGTCCACCACCAGCCGTGCGTAGAGTTCGATGTAGGTGTGGACCGCGCCGATTTCCAGCAGGCCGTCCTCGAGCAACTGGCTGATGCGCAGGCTTTGGGTGCCGGCAAAAGAGAAGTCGAGCTTACGGGCAATACCGCGTTCGAACAGGTCCAGGTGCTCGGAGCGTCCGACACTGGGCATGATCATGTGCAGGTCATGCAGCTTCGCGGGGTCAGCCTTGGCCAGAGAACGGGAAAGGAAATCCGCCTGTTTCTGGTTGTTGCCCTCCAGTACCACACGGTCGCCGGGCAGGATCAGCGCCTCAAGTGCCGCGACGATGTTGTCGGTGGGTAACACCACACCGTCGGCCAGGCCTCGCACCTGTTCGAGGCGCCGCTGCTTTTCGCTGCGCCGCCGCGTCCATCGCGAGTCGGGGGATATTGTTGTTGTCATGACCACTCCACGGGTTCGCTGTCGTGGGGGTCACCTTAGGAGTGTTGGGTGGGGGCATCAATCAAGCAGAGCGGTGGATCGTTACGCTCAGGGTAATGGTTGTCTGGACTGACGCCTTCGCGGGCAAGCCCGCTCCTACAGTGGCTCTGCGGTGCACACAAAACCTTGTAGGAGCGGGCTTGCTCCGGGCGGCGATCCGACGAAGAGGCCGGTCAGATCACCGCTGAATCAGGATCCGTTGATTAACCCGGCATCCACCAACAACGCCTCCAGCGCCAACAGATCCGGCACCTTGGCCACCTGCTCGCCCACCTGCACCGCCGCCTGCTCCAGCGCACACAACGGCACATCCACATAACTCAACTGGCTGTCGAGCTTGCAGGAGCGCGGAATGCCCTGCACCAATAGTGCGATGAACTTCAGCTCGGGGCGCCCGCCGAGGGCGTTGAGGATCACGATCCGCGCACGTTCGCCGATGACGGTTTTCTGCGCACATGCCGACTCGAAACTCAACAGAGGAATCTGCCGGTCGCGCCACATCACCAGGCCCAGGTACCACGGCGGTGTGTCCAGGTCGAAGGTCCCCGGCTGCTGGTAGTCGATCAGCTCGGCAACGGCGACGTTGGGCAGGATCAGGTTGCGGTCGGCCAATGGCAGCAGCAGGCCGGTGAGGTTGCTGGTGCGGTGCTCAAGCATGGGTCTTGCTCCACAAGGCGATGCTTTCGAGCAGCACCGATTCCTGGTACGGCTTGCCAAGGTAGTCGTTGACGCCGATGGCCATGGCGCGGTCACGGTGTTTCTGTCCGGTGCGGGAGGTGATCATGATGATCGGCAGGTGTCGCAGACGTTCGTCATTGCGCACCTGGGTCGCGACTTCGAAGCCATCCATGCGCGGCATCTCGATGTCCAGCAGCATCAGGTCGGGCACGTGTTCTTCCAGCAGCAGCATGGCATCGACTCCATCCTTGGCGGTCAGCACGTTCATGCCGTGGCGTTCGAGCAAGCGGCTGGTGACCTTGCGCACGGTGACCGAGTCGTCGACCACCATCACCAGCAGCGGCCGATGCGGTTCGGCCTCGACCTCTTGTCCTGCCGGACGCTGGGGCACACGGGCCTGCATGGCACGGATCGGCGCCAGCAAATCCAGAATCAGCACCACCCGGCCGTCCCCGAGAATCGTCGCCCCGGACACCCCTTGCACCGCCGCAAACTGCGGCCCCAGGCTCTTGACCACAATTTCGCGAGTGCCGGCCATGGCGTCCACCAGCACCGCGATGTGCCGTTCGTTGCACTGCACCAGCAGCACCGGAAACGGCAGGCTCTGACCCAACAGTTTCGGGCGCGGGCTGGTTTTCAGCAGCTCACCCAGATAGCACAGCTCGTAACGTTGCCCGGCGTATTCGTAGGTTGGCGAATCGAAACGGAAATACCCTTCGAGTTCATTGGGCAGGACACGCACGATGCCGTCGATGGTATTGAGCGGGATCGCGTATTGGTCCTCACCGCACTGCACCATCAGCGCCCGATTGACCGATACGGTGAACGGCAGGCGAATGCGGAAATGCACGCCCTGCCCCGGCACCGAGTCGATGCTCATGGTGCCGCCCAGTTGCCGCACCTCTTCGTGCACCACGTCCATGCCAACACCGCGACCGGAAATCTGGGTGATTTTTTCGGCGGTGGAAAACCCCGGTTGCAGGATGAACTGCAACACATCGTGATCACTGATGACACTGTCCGGGGCGAGCAGGCCGCGCTTGATCGCCTTGCGCCGCACCGCGTCCAGCGGTACACCCGCGCCATCGTCGCGGATGTCGAAAATGATGTCGCCGCCTTCGCGCAGCAGATCGAGGGTGATTTTGCCCTTGGCCGGTTTCCCCGTCGCCAGCCGCACGTCGACGGACTCCAGGCCGTGATCGACGGCGTTGCGCAGCATGTGTTCCAGCGGCGCGGCCATACGTTCGAGAACGTTGCGATCCATCTCGCCTTCGGCGTTGTCGACGATGAAATCCACGTCCTTGCCCAGTTCGCTGGACACCTGCCGGACGATGCGCTGTAAACGCGGGAGCATGCGTTCGAACGGCACCATGCGCGTGCGCATCAGGCCTTCCTGCAGTTCGGTATTGATGCGGCCCTGCTGTTGCAGCAGGTTTTCCGTGTCGTGATTGCGTCGTTCGAGGGTTTCCTTGAGGTCGAGCAAGTCAGAGGCCGATTCGAACAGAGCCCGGGACAGTTGCTGCAACTGTGAGTGGCGGTCCATTTCCAGCGGGTCGAACTCCTCGTAACCCAGGCGTTCGGCATCGACTTGCTGGCGGCTGAGGATCCGCCCCTGGGTTTCGGTGTCGAGGCGGCGCAACTGGTCGCGCATGCGCTCGATGGTGGTCTCCATCTCATTCAGGGCGATGTGCGCATCGTTGACCTGCTGTTCGATCCGGCCACGGAAGATCGATGTTTCACCGGCCAGGTTGACCAGATCGTCGAGCAGCTCCGCCGAGACCTTGACCATGTCCGCGCCGGCATCGGACGGCGGCGCCGGCGGCTCGGCCTTGGGTATGGTCGGCGGCGCAACCGGCACGGGCGCTTCAGGCACGGCCGGGTGGCTGAAGTTCTTGATCGCATCGATCAAACGGTCGGCCGGCGGCATCGGCTCACCGGCGCGGGCCGCATCGAGCATCTGCGCCAGGCGGTCATGGCTGCGCTGCAACAGCGCGAACAACGGCTCCGTCGGTTGCAACACGCCGGTAGACAGGCCTTCGTAGAGGAACTCCAGTTCATGGGCCAGATCGCCAATCGCGGCGATTTCCACCATGCGCGCACCGCCCTTGAGGGTATGCAGGTCGCGCAACAGGGTTTCCACTTCCTGACGACTCGAAGGCTGGGCCTGCCAGCGTTCCAGCGCCGCCCCGGAGCTTTCGATGATGTCGAAACCTTCCTCGAGGAATATTTCCAGCAATTGCGGATCATGCGCAGCCGAGTCGTTGCCGGTCGCCTGCCGGGCCGCCTCGGCGATACCCGCATGCCCTTGACGGTAGGCACGAATGGCTTCGATCAGCTCACGGGAATCGTCCAGCGGCTGGTTGGGCTGCAACTGTTCAAGGTACAACGCCAGTCGCTCATGGCTCTGTTGCAGCAGCACCGCCAGTGAATCGCTGAAGGCATAACGACGGTCCACCAGGCCCTGGTAAAGGCTTTCCAGCTCATGGGCCAGATCGCCGACCGGCCCGACCTCGGCCATGCGTGCGCCGCCCTTGAGGGTATGCAAATCCCGTTGCAGGGACACCAGCGGCGCGGCGTTGTCCGGGTCGCGCAACCAACGCTGCAAGGCCTGACCGGCGCTTTCGAGGATATCCACCGCTTCTTCAAGGAAGATCGCCACGATTTCATCGTCCAGCCCGCACCCCTCTCCTGTAGGAGCGAGCTCGCTCGCGATGGGCGTTAACGATGACGTGTTGTCATTGGATAAACGCGGCGCCTTTGAGTCCATCGCGAGCGAGCTCGCTCCTACAGGTGCAGGGGGTAGCGTGTGCTCCAGTTCGGCGGTGGCCGTACCCAATTCGCGGATGCTCAGGCTCCGGCTGCCATCGCTGCGGATCAGGCCCACGGCCGACGGGTCGAGGCTCTCGTCGAGCAGTTCGCGCAAGGCCCTGATCCGTTGCGGCTGCGGGCTGACTTCCTGGCCGGCGGCCAGTTCGTCGAGCATGTTGATCAGCGCTTCATGGGCACCCTGTGCCTCATGGAAAAACCGCTCGCTGACCGCGAGGCTGCTTTCTTCCACGGCACCGTAGAGATCGAGCAATGCTTCGCACAACTCATCCACCGGGTGCAGGTCGGCCAGATGGGCGCCTTCGCCGAGGGTGGTCAGTTCGTCCAGCAGCGCGCTGAGTTCCTGACGCTCGCCGGGGTGTTGCTGCCAACGCTGCAACAGGCTTTCGGCGTCCAGCAGGATGTCCATGCCCTGGGCGAGGAAGTTGTTGATCAGCTGCGGATCGCGCTTGATCCGCAGCCCGGTGTTCGGTGTGCTCAGGAGGTTTTCCAGTCGCTCTGCCAGCAACGCCTTGGCTCGCTCGGTCAAACCTTGGGCGCCGGGAATTTCCGCCAGCGGATCGCGTTTGAGCTGGCGTAAGCCGAGGCGGAACAGTCCTTCTGCCTCCAGCAGCAATTCGACTTCATCCAGATCCAGCGCGATCAGGTGTGCCTTGTATTCCCGGGCCAGTTGATCCAGCGGTGCGGCCAGTTCGGCAATCGGCAACACACCGGCCATATAGGCGCTGCCCTTGAGGGTGTGCAAGGCGCGCTGCAATTCGTCGCTGGCCTGCAACGGCACATGTTCGGCGGCCAGATCAAGGAAGCGATTGAGGCTGCCCAAGTGGGTTTCGGCCTCTTTGCGGAAGATCTCCAGCAACAGCGGGTCGAGGGCCGCGACATCCTGCGTATCCTCATCGGACACCGGCTCATCGCCCTTGGCCAGGGCATGGGCGCGGGCAGCCAATTGATCGACATCGCTGCGCTGGCACTGGGCATTGGCGGCGTATTCAGCCACTAGCTCCGGAAGCAGCTGCAGCACATCGCCGATCAGTTGCTGCACCGTAGCGCCCGGTTCCACGCTGCCTTCCAGTACGCGATTGAGCAGGTTTTCCACGGCCCAGGCCAGCTCGCCCAGCACCAGAGCGCGCACCATGCGGCCACTGCCCTTGAGGGTATGGAAGGCACGGCGCAGCTCACTCAGGGCCGAGCGGTCGTCAGGGTTGACCGAACAGCGCGGCAAGTACTCGCGCAGGATCTCCAGGACTTCGTCGGTTTCTTCGAGGAACACCTCACGCAGTTCCTCGTCCACCGGTTCTTCGCCCGCTGGCGGCGGCAGCAGGCTGCCCGGAGTGTTCAGGGCGGGTGGGTTCAGGCTCGAAACCGGGCTGGCAAGCACGTCGGCCAGGGTCTGGACGATCTGCGGATCATCCTGCTCCTGCATCATCTGCATGACCTGCGCATCGCTCGGGTTGAGCACATCATCAAGCACTGGCACATGCTGCTCACTGGGGAAAAACCCGAGGCCGGCCAGGCTTTTTTCCGCGACATCGAGCAGGTTTTCACCTTGCGCTTGCGGGTCATCGCTGAGGCGCTCGAGGTAGTACTCGATGCTGGTGATCACGTCGGCCAGGCTGTCCAGTTCCTGCCAGCCCGGTTGACCCGGTTCGAGCAACAGGTGCTCGCGGATAAAGTGATTGCAGGTTTCGACCAGGCTCGCCGCCCGGCCCAGCGGGATCATCGCCAGCGCGCCGCGCACCTGGGTCAGCAAGGCCGGCAGCGCCTGCAAATGCTGGCGGTCCCAATCGGCGTCGATGTAGTCGACGATCATGTCCTTGGCCTGCAGCAAACAGATGCGGGCCTCCTTGATCACGATCTGATGGATCTGCGTCAGGTCGGTGGTCGGCAGGCGGTTGTCATCCGGGCTCTCCGGCTCCACGGTACCGACCATGCCGGCCAGCGTCGCTTCGACGTACAGCAAGGCCCCGGCAACGTCCATGAGGATCGCATCGTTGGGTTCGCGCTGGCCTTGGGCGAGGCTGAGCACCACCGCCAATTGATCGATGATCACCTTGCGCGGCTGGCCGAAGCCCAGGACCGCCAGGGTGTCGGCGATTTGCCGCAGCGGCGCCAGCAGGCTGTCGAGATCAGAGGTGTGCTGGCGGTCACTGCGCACGAACAGGTCCAGACGCTCCTTGACCCGCACCAGCTCTTCGCACAGCGCTGCCAGCACCGAGCGCATGGCGTCACGGTCGGGACCGGCCAGCCGCGCGCGTTCTTCATCGACCATCGCGCTGTCGGGCAGCGCGTCGTCCAGTGAGTAGCGTTCTTTCATGGTCAGCATCTGCCCGGTGGGTTGTTCGGCCTTGGCAATGTAGAACAGCAAACTCTTGAGCAGCTCCGGCGGGGCCGGTTGGTTGATGCCGTGCATGCCTTGTTCGAGCAGGCGCTTGAGTTCCTTGTCGGCATCCTTGAACAGGCTGCGCAAGGCCGGGCTGTTGGCGATCGCACCGCCCTGCATGCCCTCGACCAGCGCCGATGCCACCTGCCATAACGGGCTCAGGGGTGCATTGGCGCACAGTGCTTCGAGGTGAGTGAAGACCTTGGCCAGGTAATCGAGGGTGGTTTCATGGTCCTGTTCACGCAGGAATCCGACCAGCGCCATTTGCAGCATCTGCCGCAGCTTGCGCAGCACATTGGGCAATTCGGCCGGTTCCAGCTGCGCCAGCGTTTCTGCGTCCAACGTCGGCAACTCGGGCAATTGCGGGCTGAACAGACTGGTTTCCGACAACAGGCTTTCGCCACGGGCGCTGCGCAGGTCATTGATCAGGGGCAACACCACCAGTGGCAAGTCGCGGCGCGCGCCTTGCACCCGGTCGAGGTAGATCGGCAGCTGTCCCAGGGCCTGCATCAACAGGTGCAACGCCTCGTCGCGATGACTGACACGGCTGCCCTGCAAGGCCATGGCCAGTTGCTCCATTTCTTCGGCGAGCAACGCCGCGCCGTAGAACTCGACCATCTGCAAACTGCCGTGGACCTGATGGATGCACGAAAGGCTTGCATCCAGCGCTTGCGTCGCCTGCGGGTCATCGAGCAGGTTTTCGATCGCGTGATGAGCCTGTTTCAGCGTTTCGGTAATCTCGCCCTTGACCCATTCGAGGGCCACATAGTCGTGCCGATCACCCATAACCACTTCAGTCACCATAGTTCTACCTGCGGGCGATTCACGCTTTGTCCACAGCCTGCGCCTTGGCCGCCGGCAAGGTGAAACCGGACACCGAACGACGCAACTGACTGGCCATTTTCGCCAGGTTGCCGATGCTGTCGGCCGTGGCGGTGGAACCCGATGAGGTCTGCGAGGTGATCTGCTGGATCACGTTCATCGTCAGGGAAATCTGACCGGCCGACGACGTCTGCTGTTGCGCCGCATTGGAAATGCTCTGGATCAGCGCAGCGAGCGTCTTGGACACGCCTTCGATTTCTTCCAGGGCCACACCTGCATCCTGCGCCAGACGGGCGCCGCGCACCACTTCAGTCGTCGTCTGTTCCATGGAGATGACCGCTTCGTTGGTGTCGGTCTGGATCGCCCGCACCAGGGTTTCGATCTGCCTAGTGGCAGCGGATGAGCGCTCGGCCAGGCGCTGCACTTCATCGGCGACCACGGCGAAACCGCGACCGGCGTCACCGGCCATGGACGCCTGGATGGCCGCGTTGAGGGCAAGGATGTTGGTCTGGTCGGCAATGTCATCGATCAGGCTGACAATGTCGCCGATTTCCTGGGACGACTCGCCCAGGCGCTTGATGCGCTTGGCGGTGTCCTGAATCTGCTCGCGAATGTTGTCCATGCCGTGGATGGTGTTGTGCACCACCTCGTTGCCCTTGTTGGCGATTTCCACCGAGCGTTCGGCAACCGCCGAAGATTCCGCTGCGTTGGCCGACACTTGGTCGATGGACTCGGCCATGTCGTTGATGGCCATGGATGCCTCGGAAATCTGCTGGGCCTGATGTTCCGACGCCTGGGCCAGATGCATGGCGGTGGCCTGGGTTTCCTGCACGGCGGCGGCGACCTGGCCGGCGGTGAGGTTGATGGTCGCGACCAGATCGCGCAGCTGGTCGACGGAGTAATTGATCGAGTCGGCGATGGTGCCGGTAAAGTCTTCGGTCACCGAGGCCGTCACCGTGAGGTCGCCGTCGGCCAGGTCTTCGATCTCGTCGAGCAAGCGCATGATCGCGTTCTGGTTACGCTCGTTTTTCTCGGCGGTTTCGTGCAACTGACGATTGGTTTCGCGCACCATCACCATGCCGATCAGGATGATCGAAGCCAGCGCCAGCAAGCCCAGCACATAACCGCCTATGGTGTCGGTGGTGCGCCCGCCGACCATGTTTTCGAACCCGCTGGCCAGGTGTGAGGCTTCGTCGAGCAGGGTTTGCGACAGGCTGAAAATGTTCGAGGCCGATTCGCGGACCTTGAACAGCTCCGGTGAGGTTTCGAGGATCTCGTCCACCGAACCCGATACGAATTCGAACAGCTCGGAGATTTCCGCGAGACGCGCACGGGCGTCACGATCCTCGACCTGGCTGACCTTGAGCGCCGGGTCGCCCTGGAGCATGCCGTTGAGCACCTTGCCAAACTGCGTTGCGTCACGCCCGAATGCATCGGCGGCCTGCTGTGAATTTTCGTCGCCGGCCAATACCGTGTTGACCGCGCCGAGGATCCGCTCGGCCAGCAGCGACTGGCGCTGGGCCATGGCCACCTGGGCCGCCGGGGCGCCCCGTTGCAGGAGGATCTCGACGACTTTTTCGTACTCGACCTGCAACTGCGGCACGGTTTCGGCCAGGGTCGCGGCGACCTGATGCAGCGACAGTACGGTTTGCTCGCTGGAAAGAATCGCATCGGTGTTTTTCAGCAGGCGCTCCCAGTCCTGTTGCACCGCGCGCATCTCCGGACGCACGGTAGCAGGGGCCGGCGGCAGGCCGGTGGCCGGGTCGCCTTTCTTCAGGTAACCCCAGCGCTGGGCAAAATCGTTGCGCGCATCGCTGAGCAACTTGAACGCGGCAGCCTTGCCGGCGGCGGCTTCGGTGGCGTTCTTGGCGATACGCTGGGACAGCACGCGCAGTTCGCCCGCGTGGCCGATGTACTGTTTGTCGTAGGTAGCCTGGGTGTTGAGGTACGCGAAGTTGGCGAACAGCAGCATGATGAAGACGATCAGCGCGATGAACAGCACGATAATCTGCGACCGGCTGCGCGACCCTTCCAATGGCTTGCCTGCTTTTGCTTTTATCATCGGTCCTCGCCTGTTAACCCACTTTTGGGCAGCTTGCCGAAATCCCTGTAGGAGCGAGCTTGCTCCGGGCGGCGCTCCGACGATGGAGCGTCAGCTACATGGGTGTCGACTGATCCACCATCGCGAGCAAGCTCGCTCCTACAAAGGTCCGTGTTTACACCGCGACGTTCATGAACCCCTGGGACTGCGTCAACGCAAACGGGCTGAACACCTGCCAGCACTGCTCGCGCTGAAACCGGCCTTTGACGAACGCCGCCACCGGTCCCTTCAACTCGTCTGCCGGCACCGGTTCCAGGCTGTCCTGGGCAAAGTGCTGGAGGCCGAAGACTTCATCGACCAGCAACCCGGCAAACACCTCTTCATGTTCCACCACCAACACCCGCCGCTGTCGGCGCACCGCCGAAAGCTCGTGCCCGAAGAAACCGCACAAGTCCATGACCGGCAGCAAACGCCCGCGCAGGTTGGCGACACCCTTGACCCAGGGTTTGACCCCCGGTAGCTGAGTGAAGCGCGGTTCGTGCAGGACTTCGCTGACTTCGCTCATGGGCGCGACATACCAGTGCTCGCCCAGGCGAAAACCGATGCCGCTCCAGCTGTCCCGCCGGGGTGGCTGGGACGGCAAGTCCGCCGCCAGCAAACGACATCGCCGGTCGATTTGCAGCAGCAGTTCAAAAGCCGTCAGCGACTCGTTCATGACCTGACGATCAACCGGCCAGCACGTTATTCAGGGTCTTGATCAGGGTGTCTTCATCGACCGGCTTGGTCAGGTAATCCTTGGCGCCCTGACGCGTGCCCCAGACCTTGTCGGTTTCCTGGTCCTTGGTGGTGATGATGATCACCGGGATGTGTCCGGTTTCCGGATCCTTGGTGAGCTGACGGGTCGCCTGGAAGCCGTTGAGGCCGGGCATGACAATGTCCATCAGCACCGCGTCGGGTTTTTCCTGGCGGGCCAGGGCCACACCGTCGGCGCCGTTTTCGGCTTTCAACACTTCATGACCGTGCTTTTCCAGCATGCCGGTCAGTTTGTACATTTCGGTCGGCGAATCATCGACGATCAGAATACGTGCCATGGTCTTCCCCATTCTTGTCGACGCCGGGCCCGATGGCCGAGCGTCACTGTGCGTGTCCTACTGCGGCAAAACGGCGGCGAAGCCAGGAACATGGGCCTGGATCGCATCAAGCAATTCTTCCTTGCTGAAAGGCTTGGTCAAAAACTGGTCGGAGCCGACGATACGCCCCTTGGCCTTGTCGAACAGCCCGTCCTTGGACGACAGCATGATCACCGGCGTGGACTTGAACGCGCTGTTGTTCTTGATCAGGGCGCAGGTCTGATAGCCATCCAGGCGCGGCATCATGATGTCGACAAAGATGATGCCGGGATGGTTGTCGACAATCTTGGCCAGGGCATCAAAACCGTCGATGGCCGTGATGACCTCACAACCCACGTTCTTGAGCAGCGTTTCGGCGGTGCGACGGATCGTCTTCGAATCGTCGATCACCATGACCTTCAAGGCGCTGGGGTGCTGTTCCATAAAATGCTCTACCGTCGCCTTTGCGAAACAAATTGTCCGTTTGCCGGTTAACGCGGCTCGAAACCCTTGATGCTCAAGGGCCGGCACGATCTGGCAGCCTTTTTAGCACAGTCTCCAAAACCAATCTATCGGCCGACCCGCAAGGTGGTTTTTCCTTGACCGGGAACACACTCAGCGCCACTCTGACGCCACTTTTTATACGGTCCTTCGGACTGATCTTCTGTGGGAGCGAGCCTGCTCGCGATGGTCGCCAACGATGACGCGTGTCCGCAGGCCAAACGCGGAGTTCTGAAGTCCATCGCGAGCAGGCTCGCTCCTACAGGGATCGGCATAGGCCTCACACACTTCAGAGGAAAACCCAATGAGCGTTCGCGTCGGGATTGTCATGGACCCTATCGCCAGCATTTCCTATAAGAAGGATAGCTCGCTGGCCATGCTGCTGGCCGCGCAAAAGCGTGGCTGGGAGCTGTTCTACATGGAACAGCGCGACCTGTATCAGGGCGAAGGCCAGGCGCGGGCGCGGATGCGTCCGCTGCAGGTGTTCGCCAACCCGGAAAAATGGTTCGAACTGGGCGCCGAAAGCGACGTGCTGCTGAGCGATCTGGACGTGATCCTGATGCGCAAGGATCCGCCGTTCGACATGGAGTTCGTCTACTCCACTTATCTGCTGGAACAGGCCGAGCGCGCCGGTGTGCTGGTGGTCAACAAGCCGCAAAGCCTGCGCGACTGCAACGAAAAACTGTTCGCCACACTGTTCCCGCAGTGCACGCCGCCGACCATCGTCAGCCGTCGCCCAGACGTCCTGCGCGAATTCGCCGACCACCATGGCGATGTGATTCTCAAGCCGCTGGACGGCATGGGCGGCTCCTCGATTTTCCGCCACACCGCCGGCCACCCGAACCTCTCGGTGATTCTCGAAACCCTGACCTTGCATGGCCAGCAGCAAATCATGATCCAGGGCTACTTGCCGGCCATCGTCGATGGCGACAAGCGCATCCTGATGATTGACGGCGAGCCTGTGGATTATTGCCTGGCGCGGATTCCGGCCCAGGGCGAAACCCGCGGCAACCTCGCCGCCGGCGGCCGTGGCGAAGCCCGCCCGCTGACCGACAAAGACCGCTGGATCGCCGCGCAAGTCGGCCCGACCCTGCGTGAAAAAGGCCTGTTGTTCGTTGGCCTGGACGTGATCGGCGAGCACCTGACCGAGATCAACGTCACCAGCCCGACCTGCATTCGCGAGATTGATAATGCGTTTGGCACCGACATCGGCGGCCTGTTGATGGATGCCATCGATCAGAAGCTCAAGGCACGTTGATTAGCCAAACCAACATTGCGTTATCATGCGCGGCCTGTAAAAACGCGATGTTGGTTTCCTTGTCATGACCCTCCCGTCCGATCTGCCTGCCGAACTCGCCCACCGTGGCGTGCGCCCGGCCGATCGCCTCGGTTTTACCCTGTTTCTGGCGGCGCTGATCCACCTGGCCTTGCTGTTGGGTGTCGGGTTTGCAGTGGTCGAACCCAAGCAGATCAGTAAAACCCTGGAAATCACCCTCGCCACCTTCAAAAGCGAAAAGAAGCCTGAAAAGGCCGACTTCCTCGCCCAGCAGAATCAGCAAGGCAGCGGCACCTTGGATAAAAAGGCGATTCCCAAGACCACCGAGGTCGCGCCGTTCCAGGACAACAAGGTGCAAAAGGTCACGCCACCGCCGGCCGCCAAGCCTGAAACGCAGGAAGCTTCGCCCAAGGCGGCTGTGACCACCGTGGCACCGAAACCGAAAAAAGCCCCCGCCAAGACCGAGGAGCCCAAGACCGAGGTCAAACCCCAGGTCCAGGCACCGACGTTCGACAGTGAGCAACTGTCCAGCGACATCGCCAGCCTCGAAGCGGAACTGGCCGCCGAACAACAGCTGTACGCCAAGCGCCCGCGCATCCACCGCTTGAGCGCAGCATCGACCATGCGCGACAAGGGCGCCTGGTACAAGGACGAATGGCGCAAGAAAGTCGAGCGCATCGGTAACCTCAATTACCCTGACGAAGCGCGGCGCAAACAGATCTACGGCAACTTGCGCCTGATGGTGTCGATCAATCGCGACGGTTCGCTGTATGAAGTGCTGGTGCTGGAGTCCTCAGGCCAGCCGCTGCTGGACCAGGCGGCGCAACGGATCGTCCGGCTGGCGGCACCGTTTGCGCCGTTTACCGGGGATTTGTCGGATATTGACCGGCTGGAGATCATCCGCACCTGGAAGTTTGCCCGTGGGGACAGGCTCTCCAGCAATTGACCGGCATATCCCCTGTAGGAGCTGGCTTGCCAGCGAATGCGCCTTCAAGATCGCCTTCGCTGGCAAGCCAGCTCCTACAGACAATCAAACTCAAGTAAACATCGACTCTCCAGCTTGTCAGTTTGCCCCTCGAACGCCACACTAGCGCACATGAAAAACGTCAGCCCCAGCTACCTCAAGCATCAATTCCTGATCGCCATGCCACACATGGCCGACCCGAACTTTGCGCACACCTTGACCTACATCGTCGAGCACACGGCCAATGGTGCCATGGGGCTGGTGGTCAACCGTCCGCAAGAGCTGAACCTGGCCGATATCCTTGAGCAATTGCGCCCGGATATCGAACCGCCCGCGCTCTGCCAGCATGTGCCGATCTTTATCGGCGGCCCGGTGCAGACAGATCGCGGCTTCGTCCTTCACCCCAAGGGGCTGAGTTTCCAGGCAACCGTTGATCTGGAAGACGAATTATCCCTGTCGACCACCCAGGACATACTGTTCGCCATCGCTGACGGCGTCGGCCCGGCAAAAAGCCTGATCGCCCTCGGCTATGCCGGCTGGGAAGCCGGGCAGCTGGAGGCCGAACTGGCGCAGAACGCCTGGCTGACCTGCCCGTTTGACGCCGACATCCTGTTCAACACCAGCAGCGAACTGCGCCTGGAAGCGGCGGCCAAGCACCTGGGCATCAACCTCAGCCTGCTGACCAGCCAGGCGGGGCACGCCTGATGGCCCTGCGGCTGATTCTCGGATTCGACTACGGCACCAAACAGATTGGTGTTGCGGTCGGCCAGGTGGTCACCGGCCAGGCCCGCGAGCTGTGCACGCTGAAGGCGCAGAACGGCATTCCTGACTGGAACCAGGTCGAAGCCCTCATCAAAGAGTGGAAACCCGATGCCGTGGTGGTCGGCCTGCCGTTGAACATGGACGGCACCCCCAGTGACATGTGCGCCCGCGCGGAAAAGTTCGCCCGGCGCCTGAACGGCCGCTTCAACCTGCCCTTCTATACCCACGATGAACGCCTGACCACCTTCGAGGCCAAGGGCGAACGCCTGGCTCGTGGCGGCCAGAAAGGCAGTTACCGCGACAACCCGGTCGATGCCATCGCCGCCGCCCTGCTGCTGCAAGGCTGGCTCGACGAGAATGGCGCACTGTTCGAATCCTGAAGAGCCGCTACGCGCCTCTATTAGCTACAACAACCCGAGCCACCTTGCGCACAAGCCGGCTCGGGCCCAAGAAGGAGCAACCATGAGCCTGCCCAATCCCGCCGAACTGATCAGCCAGATGGCCACGCGCCTGAAGGCCCACCTGGAGCACCGTGGCATCAGCGACCCGCGTTTCATCGGCATCCGTACCGGCGGCGTCTGGGTGGCCCAAGCCCTGCTCAAGGAATTGGGCAGCGATGAGCCCCTCGGCACCCTGGACGTGTCCTTCTACCGCGACGATTTCAGCCAGAACGGCCTGCACCCGCAGGTTCGCCCTTCGGCGCTGCCGTTCGAGATCGAAGGCCAGCACCTGGTACTGATCGACGACGTACTGATGAGCGGCCGGACCATCCGCGCCGCCATGAACGAACTGTTCGACTACGGCCGCCCGGCCAGCGTGACGCTGGTGTGCCTGCTGGATCTGGACGCCGGCGAATTGCCGATCCGCCCGAACGTGGTGGGCGCCACCCTGTCGCTGGCGGCCCACGAACGGGTGAAGCTGTCCGGCCCCGAGCTCGCGCTCGAACTGCAAGACCTCGCCCTTTAATTCGCCCTATTGAGAGTCCCCCTTGCGATGACGCCTCTAGAAACCAAGCGCCCGCTGCAGCTCAATGATCAGGGCCAGCTGCGCCACTTCCTCTCGCTCGACGGTTTGCGCCGCGAGCTGCTGACGGAAATCCTCGACACCGCCGATTCCTTCCTCGAAGTCGGCGCCCGGGCCGTCAAGAAGGTCCCGTTGCTGCGCGGCAAGACCGTGTGCAACGTGTTCTTCGAGAACTCGACCCGCACCCGCACCACCTTCGAACTGGCGGCCCAGCGGCTCTCGGCGGACGTGATCACCCTCAACGTGTCCACCTCGTCGGCGAGCAAGGGCGAAACCCTGCTCGACACCCTGCGCAACCTGGAAGCCATGGCTGCCGACATGTTCGTCGTGCGCCACGGTGATTCAGGTGCCGCTCACTTCATCGCCGAGCATGTCTGCCCACAAGTGGCGATCATCAACGGCGGCGACGGCCGGCACGCGCACCCGACCCAGGGCATGCTCGACATGCTGACCATCCGCCGGCACAAGGGCGGGTTCGAAAACCTTTCGGTGGCCATCGTCGGCGACATCCTGCATTCGCGGGTCGCGCGTTCGAACATGCTGGCCCTGAAAACCCTCGGTTGCCCGGACATCCGCGTGATCGCGCCGAAAACCCTGCTGCCGATCGGCATCGAGCAATACGGCGTGAAGGTCTACACCGACATGACCGAAGGCCTGAAAGACGTCGACGTAGTGATCATGCTGCGCCTGCAGCGTGAACGCATGACCGGCGGCCTGCTGCCGAGCGAGGGCGAGTTCTACCGCCTGTTCGGCCTGACCACCGCGCGCCTGGCCGGCGCCAAGCCCGATGCCATCGTGATGCACCCGGGGCCGATCAACCGTGGCGTGGAAATCGAGTCGGCAGTGGCCGACGGCCCGCATTCGGTGATCCTCAACCAGGTGACCTACGGGATCGCCATTCGTATGGCCGTGCTGTCCATGGCCATGAGCGGGCAGACTGCCCAGCGTCAATTCGAGCAGGAGAACGCCCAGTGAAGCTCAGCATTCTCGGCGCCCGCGTGATCGATCCGGCCAGTGGCCTGGATCAAGTGACCGATATCCACATTGAAGCCTGCAAAGTCGTCGCCCTTGGCACTGCGCCAGCCGGTTTTATCGCCGTCGACACAATCGACGCCAAAGGCCTGGTGGCCGCTCCCGGCCTGGTAGACCTCAACGTTGCCCTGCGCGAGCCGGGTTACAGTCGCAAAGGCTCGATCGTCAGCGAAACCCGCGCAGCGGCGGCTGGCGGCGTGACCAGCCTGTGCTGCCCGCCGAAGACCAAACCGGTGCTGGACACTTCCGCGGTGGCCGAACTGATCCTCGACCGTGCCCGCGAGGCCGGCAACACCAAAGTCTTCCCGATTGGCGCCCTGAGTAAAGGCCTGGACGGTGAACAGCTCGCCGAACTCGTCGCTCTGCGCGATGCCGGTTGCGTGGCCTTCGGCAATGGCCTGGAGAGTTTCCGCAACACCCGCACCCTGTGCCGGGCGCTGGACTACGCAGCGACCTTCGACCTGACGGTGATTTTCAACTCCCAGGATCACGACCTGGCCGAGGGTGGCTTGGCTCACGAAGGCCCGACCGCCAGCTTCCTGGGCTTGCCGGGCATTCCGGAAAGTGCCGAGACCGTCGCCCTGGCCCGCGATCTGCTGCTGGTTGAACAGACCGGCGTGCGCGCACACTTCAGCCAGCTCACCAGCGCCCGCGGTGTTGAATTGATCGCCCAGGCCCAGGCCCGAGGCCTGAAGGTGACCGCGGATGTCGCCCTGTACCAGCTGATCCTTACCGACGAAGCGCTGATCGACTTCAGCAGCCTGTATCACGTCCAACCGCCGCTACGCACCCGCGCCGACCGCGAAGGCCTGCGCGCAGCGGTGAAATCGGGGGTGATCTCGGCCATCTCCAGCCATCACCAACCCCATGAGCGTGACGCCAAACTGGCACCGTTCGGCGCGACCGAGCCAGGCATCAGCAGCGTTGAACTGCTGCTGCCACTGGCAATGACCCTGGTCGAAGATGGCTTGCTGGACCTGCCGACACTGCTCAAGCGCCTGAGCGCCGGTCCTGCCGAGGCCTTGCGCCTGCCGGCAGGCAAACTGGCGGTGGGTGGTGCGGCGGACATCGTGCTGTTCGACCCGGCGGCCTCGACCGTGGCGGGTGAAAGCTGGCTGTCCAAGGGCGAAAACTGCCCGTTCTTTGGCCACAGCCTGCCGGGTGTGGTGCGTTACACATTGGTGGATGGGCGGATCAGCCACCAGGCTTAAAAACAAAAGATCGCAGCCTGCGGCAGCTCCTACACGGGAATATGCATTTCCCTGTAGGAGCTGCCGCAGGCTGCGATCTTTTGATCTTCGCTTATCGACTCTGCGCATTACGCACAGAAACCTGGTCATTCAACGTCCAGAAGTCATATAGCCCTCCTGCCCCTCCTCCACTGCCTTTCCCCAAACAGCACATCCGCATCAAGAATACTTCTACAAGCGATGGTAAATAAAACTATCCAATGAACAGATGCTTCTGACTTCTCACCATCTGCGCGAAAAGAGCTTCGCAACATACAGAAATATCCTACAAAGTTATTGAATGCAGATTCAACGCCTATCATCTAGCATAAAAACAGCACAAGGAAACATCACTACAAACACCATGAACACAAAGCACTAACAAGGAGCAACACATGAAAAATGGACTTACTCTACCTCCTATCGTGATAAAAGGAACAACGGGAAATTCAGGCGGTTTTACTGTTAACCCTGGATTCAGCTGGGGGGCATATGGGATTGCAGATTGGCAGGGCGCAGGTGAGGCCATCATCACCAACGACGGGCAAACTTACTCACTCCCACTGTGCGATGGCCCTGTTATTTCCTCAGCCGAAATGGATATGTTCCATGATTGGCTAGAAATGAAAAGCGGTATAAAAGCCTTTACCTATGAGTTGCAAATGGTGGGCAGAGCAATTAACAACGATGCCCTTGGTGCTATTCAGGACCTTTGGAAAATCACGGAGAGTGACAACTACCTACTAAACAGCTCCTCGATCGTCACTCATGCCTATTTCAAGAACAAACTCGTAAACTTCAGTCTTGCCGACACCTTCGCTGCACAACAAAAACTAAGCAGCCTAGACGCCCTGATCAAAGTAGCATCGACAAGTCTGTACAACATCAAATATGAAACACAAACAACCGAGCTATCAGGGGGAACATTTAGCCCTGTCAAAGCATTTGCTCACTACCTATGGGGCAATGGAGAGAAACTGCGAGTCAATATAAATAATATAGGCCTCGACATAAAGGCGAGTGAAATTCCGCTGCTAGCCAACACCATAGCCAGCACCAGAGAATCTGGAAGGTACTATTTATCTGATCCAAAAGTACCTTACGACACTAATGACGACAGCAAAATCACAGGACATTATCTAGGGCGAATAACATTGAAAATCGAAGGAGATTTTACAAGAGAAGAAAACGGCTCTTGGATTTTTGAAGGAACTGCAAAAGCCTATACTGACTTATACGACTTCAACGAAAGCAACAGATCAACACTACTCGAGATTTTAACCACAGCAGGCAGGGTATTCTCAGGAACAGATTATGAAATCGACATAACAGGAGAGCACAAAATAAGGCTAACTGGAACTGGCTTCCAGCCGGATCTGCTCTAGATAAATCCCTTAGAGTTTTCAACTATCGACTGCACTCAAGAAGAGCCCACATGAAGACTCTCTACAAACACCTGAACTACATCTACCCTTTACTTTTAGCGATCACTTCCAGCGTAGCAATATTTACCATAGAAAAAAATTTGAGCACAGGCATTTACGACATAGATCGAGACTCAATCGGAATACCAATAGGTGCAATCCTGATTGCGGGCTTAGTGTTATTCATATTTCACCTAATGCAAATATTTTTATACAGAAAAGCCCGCCACACCAATTCAACCTTGATAAAAATATCAGCATTAATAATTGCAATTGCATCGCTTGCGATTCTCGCCGACAGCATAAATTACTGGGCCACCCCAAACCACTTCATCATTTCAATCTTCTACAGCTTCAGCACAATGGTATTTTTAACGCTTCAACTTCAATTACTGAAAGCATTTCAGTAACCACTCATAGGCTGTAACTCAAGCAGGCAGATAGCTGGATCAGTCACCAGACGTAAAACCCTGCGGCGAGAGGGTTTGCCCTCTCGCCGCAGAAATCAACGACTCTGCGCATTACGCACCGACACCTGGTCATTCAACGTCCAGAAGTCATACAGCACGCCAATAAAGAACAGCCCACCCGTCACCAGGTACAGCAACCCGCTGATCCATTTCCCCTGATACATCCGGTGCACGCCGAACACCCCGAGGAACGTCAGCAGGATCCACGCCACGTTGTATTCGATGGGACCCGCGGTAAACCGCAGGTCAGCCTCGCGATCCATCGCCGGGATCAGGAAAAGGTCGATCAGCCAGCCGATCCCCAGCAAGCCAAAGGTGAAGAACCAGATCGTCCCGGTCACCGGTTTGCCGTAATAGAAGCGATGAGCGCCGGTAAAACCGAAAATCCACAGCAGGTAACCGATCACTTTGCTGTGGGTGTCTTGCTTCTGGACAGCCTGTTGATAGGGGTTCATGAATGGTCTCGATTCAGACGATAGATAAATATTCTTTAATTCTTTGTGACTTTTTTACAGGCATCCGACGTATGGCAAATGCTACCTTCACTCCCGTCAAAGCCTTGTAACACCGGACTTCTGTCCGACAATTGCGTCATTTTGCCGCTTTTTTGCCACCATTGCCCTCCAGATTGAATCGACCAACGGCCTCGGAAGCGGCAAAAAAGCTGTTATAAAGTTGCGCGCTAACTTATTAAGAGCCTTGCCTAATGCGTTCATTTTTCAAGACATGGCTAACCATTTGCCTTTTGATGCCACTGGCCGCCCACGCCACCAATCGTGAGCAACGTCTTCCTAACGTTAATGGTTACACCCCAAAATCCCATGTTTCTGCTCCTTCGAGCAAAGACAAAAAATCCGCCAAATATGCTCCGACCCTGGCCAGCGACAAAAGCGGCCTGGTTCCACCGATGGGTACCAAGGAAAGCAGCAACGTGCTGAGCCGCGCGGTGAACGTCCTTGGCACTCCCTATCGTTGGGGTGGCAGCAGCCCAAGCAAAGGCTTCGATTGCAGCGGCCTGGTGAAGTACGCGTTCAACGACGCTACGTTCGACCTGCCACGCACCTCCAATGCCATGGCCAGCGGTCATGGGGAAAAAGTCGATCGCAACGACCTGAAGCCGGGCGACCTGATTTTCTTCAACATCAAGAGCCGTCGGGTCAATCACGTCGCCATTTACCTGGGCAACGATCGCTTCATCCACGCGCCACGTCGCGGCAAGTCGGTGTCCATCGACACTTTGAATAAACCGTACTGGGAAAACCACTACGTGGTTGCCAAGCGGGTTCTGCCGAAAGAGCCGAATCAGTTGCGGGTTGTTCAGCGCTGATTGAAGCAAGATCAAAGGATCGGGCCGCGTTCGGACGATCTTTTGCTTTCAGGGCCATCAAAACCCATCCGGTGACCGCGCCTTCTCCCGCGCATGGTCACGACTGATCAAGCCCTTGGTCACCAGGTCCTTCAAGCTCATATCCAGCGTCTGCATGCCCAGCGCCCCTCCCGACTGAATCGCCGAGTACATCTGCGCCACCTTGTCCTCGCGGATCAGGTTCCGGATCGCCGACGTCCCCAGCATGATTTCGTGGGCCGCGATGCGCCCGCCGCCGATCTTCTTCACCAGGGTCTGGGACACCACCGCCAGCAGCGACTCGGAGAGCATCGATCGCACCATCGACTTCTCGTCCCCCGGAAACACGTCCACCACACGATCGATGGTTTTCGCCGCCGACGTGGTGTGCAGCGTGCCGAACACCAGATGACCGGTTTCGGCGGCGGTCAACGCCAGGCGAATGGTCTCCAGATCGCGCATCTCGCCCACCAGAATCACATCCGGGTCTTCCCGCAGTGCCGATCGCAAGGCGGTGGCGAAGCTGCGAGTATCGCGATGGACTTCACGCTGGTTGATCAGGCACTTGCGCGGCTCATGGACAAACTCGATAGGGTCCTCGATGGTGAGGATGTGGTGATGGCGATGGGAATTGAGGTAATCGATCATCGCCGCCAGCGTGGTGGACTTGCCGGAACCGGTCGGGCCAGTCACCAGCACCAGGCCACGGGGCGCGTCGGTCATTTTGCGAAACACGTCCCCCATGCCCAGTTCGTCCATGCCCTGCACTTTCGACGGGATGGTACGAAACACAGCGCCCGCGCCACGGTTCTGATTGAACGCATTGACCCGAAAGCGCGCCACACCGGGCACATCAAAGGAAAAATCGGTTTCCAGATGTTTCTCGAAATCCACCCGCTGGGCGTCATTCATGATGGCATGGATCAGCGTCTGCACCTGTTGGTGATCCAGGGCCGGCAGATTGATGCGCCGCACATCACCGTCAACCCGAATCATCGGCGGCAGGCCGGCAGACAGGTGCAGGTCGGATGCGCCCTGTTTCGCGCTGAATGCCAGCAGTTCGGTGATATCCATAGCGCCCCTCAATTCCAGTAGAATGCCGCGAACCTTCAGACCGCTGGCGCCTCTTGATGTCCACCATAGCAGACAACATTCTCGAAGTTAGTTCGCGCATCCATGCCGCAACACTCGCCGCCAACCGCGGTGAAAACAGCGTCCATCTGCTGGCCGTGAGCAAGACCAAACCCGCACAAGACCTACGTGAAGCCTACGCCGCCGGCCTGCGCGACTTTGGCGAGAACTACCTGCAGGAAGCGCTGGGCAAGCAGCTCGAACTGGCCGACCTGCCCTTGATCTGGCACTTCATCGGCCCCATTCAATCGAACAAGACTCGTGCTATCGCCGAGCACTTCGACTGGGTGCATTCCGTGGATCGTCTGAAAATCGCACAACGCCTGTCCGAACAACGTCCCGCCGATTTTCCGCCCCTGAACATCTGCATTCAGATCAATGTCAGTGGTGAAGCCAGCAAATCCGGCTGCACCCCGGCTGACCTGCCGGCCCTGGCCAACGCCATCAGCGACCTGCCGCGCCTGAAACTGCGCGGGTTGATGGCAATCCCCGAGCCGACTGAAGATCGCGCTGCCCAGGATGCCGCTTTCGCTGCCGTGCAAAGCCTGCAAGCCAGCCTGAACCTGCCGCTCGACACACTTTCCATGGGCATGAGCCACGACCTCGAGTCAGCCATTGCCCAGGGTGCCACTTGGGTGCGGATCGGTACCGCCCTGTTTGGCGCTCGCGGCTCTTCACAAATGCACGGCCAGCCATGAGCCATGGCCGACACCTCTCTTTATAAGGACCTGACATGAGCAAAATGCGTATTGCCTTTATCGGTGCCGGCAACATGGCAGCCAGCCTGATCGGCGGCCTGCGGGCCAAGGGTCTGGAAGCCGCACAGATCCGCGCCAGCGATCCGGGCGAAGAAACCCGCGCCCGCGTGAGCGCTGAACATGGCATCGAAACCTTCGCCGACAACACCCAGGCCATTGATGGCGCCGACGTCGTTGTCCTGGCGGTCAAACCCCAGGCGATGAAAGCCGTTTGCGAAGCCATTCGCCCAAGCCTCAAGCCCAATCAACTGGTGGTTTCGATTGCCGCGGGCATCACCTGCGCCAGCATGAACAACTGGCTCGGCGCCCAGCCGATCGTGCGCTGCATGCCCAACACCCCGGCGCTGGTGCGTCAGGGCGCGAGCGGCCTGTTCGCAACAGCCGAGGTGACAGCCGAACAGCGTCAGCAGGCCCAGGAACTGCTGTCCGCCGTCGGCATCGCCCTGTGGCTGAATGAAGAGCAGCAACTGGACGCCGTCACCGCCGTTTCCGGCTCGGGCCCGGCGTATTTCTTCCTGTTGATCGAGGCCATGACCGCCGCCGGTGTGAAACTCGGCCTGCCGGCGGACATCGCCGCGCAACTGACCTTGCAAACCGCCTTGGGCGCCGCCCACATGGCGGTCTCCAGCGACGTCGACGCCGCCGAGTTGCGCCGCCGTGTCACCTCGCCTGCGGGCACCACGGAAGCTGCAATCAAGTCGTTCCAGGCCAATGGCTTTGAAGCCCTGGTCGAACAAGCACTCAGTGCTGCCGCGCATCGCTCGGCCGAGATGGCTGAGCAACTCGGTCGCTAATCAGCTCTTACAAAGGAATCAACGATGCTTGGACTCAATGACGCTGCCATTTTCATCATTAAAACCCTTGGCAGCCTGTACCTGCTGATCGTACTGATGCGCTTCATCCTGCAACTGGTTCGGGCGAATTTCTACAACCCGCTCTGCCAGTTCATCGTCAAGGCCACGCAACCACTGCTCAAGCCTCTGCGCCGGGTCATCCCGAGCATGTTCGGGCTGGACATGTCGTCACTGGTACTGGCGCTGATCGTGCAGATAGTGCTGATGGCGGTTATCCTGCTGCTCAAAGGCTTCGAGGTCGACTTGCTGCTGTTGGTGCCTTGGGCTCTGATCGCCCTTTTCTCGCTGTTTTTGAATGTTCTGTTCTACGCGATGATCATCAGTGTGATTCTGTCCTGGGTTGCACCGGGCAGCCATAACCCTGGCGCAGAACTGGTCGCTCAGATCACTGAGCCGGTCCTTGCACCGTTCCGCCGGATCATCCCTAACCTGGGTGGTCTCGACATCTCGCCGATCTTCGCGTTCATTGTGATCCAGTTGCTGCAAAGCTGGCTGATCCCGCGCCTTGCGTACTTTGCCTTCATGCCGCAGGGGCTGCTCGGCCTGATCTGATGAGCTACTTTCGTTGGGACGGTGACGACCTGATTCTGGAGTGTCACCTGCAACCGGCAGCCCGCAGTGATGATTTTTGCGGGCTGCACGGCGATCGCCTGAAGATTCGCCTGACCGCGCCGCCAGTCGAGGGCAAGGCCAACGCCTATCTGATGGCGTTTCTGGCCAAGGCCTTTGGCGTGTCCAAGAGCCAGGTCAGCCTGATCAGTGGTGAGTTGAACCGGCAGAAACGGGTGCGGATCTGTTCACCGAAGAAGCTGCCGGATTTGCCCGGACTGGAACGCTGAACCTACTGTAGGAGCTGGCTTGCCAGCGAAGGCGGCGTGACTGACACACCGTGACATCTGGTTCGCCGGCAAGCCGGCTCCTACAGTGGGCAAGGGTTAGCTTGCTGCTAGGGGCAGCGATCTTTAGACTTACGCCTCATTTCAATGAGAGCAGGGTCGATGCCAGCTGCCTTTCCCCCCGATTCTGTTGGTCTGGTGACGCCGCAAGTGGCGCACTTCAGCGAACCCCTGGCGTTGGCCTGCGGACGTTCGCTCCCGGCCTATGACCTGATTTACGAAACCTACGGCACGCTCAACGCCACGGCGAGCAACGCCGTGCTGATCTGCCATGCCCTGTCCGGTCACCACCACGCCGCCGGTTACCACAGCGCCGACGACCGCAAGCCCGGTTGGTGGGACAGTTGCATCGGCCCCGGCAAGCCGATCGACACCAGCAAGTTCTTCGTGGTCAGCCTGAACAACCTCGGCGGCTGCAACGGTTCCACCGGCCCGAGCAGCATCAACCCGGACACCGGCAAGCCGTTCGGCGCCGACTTCCCGGTGTTGACCGTCGAAGATTGGGTGCACAGCCAGGCGCGCCTGGCGGATCGCCTCGGTATCGCCCAGTTCGCGGCCGTGATCGGCGGCAGCCTCGGCGGCATGCAGGCGATGCAATGGAGCATCACCTACCCAGACCGCATCCGTCACTGCCTGGCCATCGCCTCGGCACCCAAGCTGTCGGCACAGAACATCGCGTTCAACGAAGTGGCGCGCCAGGCGATTCTCACCGACCCGGAATTCCACGGCGGTTCGTTCCAGGAACACAACGTGATCCCCAAGCGCGGCCTGATGCTGGCGCGGATGGTCGGGCACATCACCTACCTGTCCGACGACTCCATGGGCGAAAAATTCGGCCGAGGGCTGAAGAGCGAAAAGCTCAACTACGACTTCCACAGCGTCGAGTTCCAGGTTGAAAGCTACCTGCGCTATCAGGGCGAAGAGTTCTCCGGACGCTTCGATGCCAATACGTATCTGTTGATGACCAAAGCGCTCGATTACTTCGATCCGGCGGCGAACTTCGACGATAACCTGGCAAAAACCTTTGAAGGTGCCAAGGCCAAGTTCTGCGTGATGTCGTTCACCACCGACTGGCGCTTCTCTCCTGCCCGCTCGCGGGAACTGGTGGACGCGCTGATGGCCGCGCGCAAGGACGTCTGCTACCTCGAGATCGACGCACCGCAAGGCCACGACGCCTTCCTGATTCCGATCCCGCGCTACCTGCAGGCATTCGGCAATTACATGAACCGCATTACGTTGTGAGAAAGCCATGAGAGCTGATCTGGAAATCATCCAGGAATGGATCCCCGCCGGCAGCCGCGTGCTCGACCTCGGGTGCGGCGATGGCGAACTGCTGACCTGGCTGCGCGATAACAAGCAAGTCACCGGTTATGGCCTGGAAAACGACGCCGACAACATCGCCGAGTGCGTGGCCAAGGGCATCAACGTCATCGAACAGGACCTGGACAAGGGCCTGGGTAACTTTGCCAGCAACAGTTTCGACATCGTGGTCATGACCCAGGCGCTGCAAGCTGTGCACTACCCGGACAAGATCCTCGAGGAAATGCTGCGCGTGGGCCGGCAGTGCATCATCACTTTCCCGAATTTCGGTCACTGGCGCTGCCGCTGGTACCTGGCGAGCAAGGGCCGCATGCCGGTTTCCGAGTTCCTGCCCTACACCTGGTACAACACGCCGAACATTCACTTCTGCACCTTCGCGGACTTTGAAGCCTTGTGTCGCGAACGTGAAGCGAAGGTCATTGATCGGCTTGCCGTGGATCAACAGCATCGGCACGGGTGGGCCAGTAAGCTATGGCCTAATCTGTTAGGTGAGATCGGAATCTACCGGGTCAGCAGCCCGGGACTTTCCGACCACAAGGTCGCAGTCTGATCCACCCTATTTCAAGGAGAACGATCATGGGTCGTCTAGCGTTGTTTCTACTCACTGCCTGCCTGAGCGTCACCGCCATGGCCGCTGACGCCATCAAAGGCGAGCGCCAGGAAACCTTCGGCGACGTGACAGTGCACTACAACACCTTCAACTCCACCTATCTGACACCGGACATTGCCAAGTCCGCCGAACTGATCCGCAGCAAGAATCAGGGCGTGATCAACATTTCGGTCCTCAAGGAAGGCAAGCCACAGATGGCCCAGGTGAGCGGCTCGATCAAAGACCTGACCAGCCAGACCGTGCCACTGCAGTTCAAACAGATCACCGAACAAGGCGCGATCTACTACATTGCGCAATATCCAGTGGATCAGCAGGAAGTCCGCACCTTCGACATCAAGGTGCAGACCGGCGACAAGATCAACACCATCAATTTCAACCAAGAGCTCTTCCCCGGCCAATGATCAACTTCACGCAGCTCGTATTGGCCAGCCATAACGCCGGCAAACTCAAGGAACTCCAGGCCATGCTCGGCGAGTCGGTGCATCTGCGCTCGATTGGCGAGTTCAGCAGCGTCGAGCCTGAAGAAACCGGCCTGTCGTTCGTCGAAAACGCCATCCTGAAGGCCCGCAATGCCGCGCGCATTTCCGGCCTGCCGGCGCTGGCCGACGATTCCGGGCTGGCGGTGGATTTCCTGGGCGGCGCGCCAGGCATCTACTCGGCGCGTTATGCCGACGGCAAGGGCGATGCGGCGAACAACGCCAAGTTGCTCGACGTGTTGAAAGACGTACCCGAAGCCGAACGTGGCGCGCAGTTCGTATGCGTGCTGGCCTTGGTGCGCCACGCCGATGATCCGCTGCCGATCCTCTGTGAAGGTTTGTGGCACGGGCGAATCCTGACCCAGGCCAGCGGCGAACATGGTTTTGGCTACGATCCGCTGTTCTGGGTGCCTGAGCGTGATTGCTCCAGCGCCGAACTTAGCCCAAGCGACAAGAACCAGATCAGCCACCGCGCCCGTGCAATGGATCTGCTGCGCCAGCGTCTGGGCTTGAAATGACCCGTGAATCATCCGCGTCGCCGCTGATCTTCGGCGGCGATGCACAATCGCCTCGGGCAGCCCTGTCTGTGCTGCCGCCGCTGGCGCTGTATATCCATATCCCGTGGTGCGTGCGCAAATGCCCTTATTGCGACTTCAACTCCCACACCGCCAGCCCCGTGCTGCCGGAAGAAGAGTACGTCGACGCCTTGCTGGCCGATCTCGATCAGGACCTGCACGCCGTTTATGGTCGTGAGCTGAGCTCGATTTTCTTTGGTGGCGGCACACCAAGCCTGTTCAGCGCTGATTCGCTGGGTCGCTTGCTCAAAGGCGTCGAACAACGCATCCCGTTTGCCAGCGACATCGAAATCACGCTGGAAGCCAATCCGGGGACGTTCGAGCAAGACAAGTTCGTGGCTTACCGGAAACTGGGGATCAATCGCCTGTCGATCGGCATCCAGAGCTTTCAGCAAGAAAAGCTCGAGGCCCTGGGGCGGATCCACAACGGCGACGAAGCCGTACGTGCCGCCGGCATGGCGCGGCAGGCCGGGTTCGACAACTTCAACCTGGACTTGATGCATGGCTTGCCGAATCAGTCCCTGGACGATGCCCTGGCGGACCTGCGCACAGCCATCGCCCTGAAACCGACACACCTGTCGTGGTATCAACTGACCCTGGAACCGAACACGGTGTTCTGGAACCAGCCGCCGACGCTGCCGGAAGACGACACGCTCTGGGACATCCAGGAAGCCGGACAAGCGCTGCTGGCTGAACATGGTTACGCGCAATACGAAGTCTCGGCCTACGCCCTGCCCGGTCGCCCGGCGCGCCACAACCTCAATTACTGGAGTTTTGGCGACTTCATTGGCATCGGCGCCGGCGCCCATGGCAAGCTCAGCCATCCGGACGGGCGCATCATTCGCACCTGGAAGACCCGCCTGCCGAAGGATTACCTGAATCCGGCCAAGAGCTTCCTGGCTGGCGAGAAAGCGCTGGGCAACGATGAAATGCCGTTCGAATTCCTGATGAACGCGCTGCGCCTGACTGAAGGCGTCGAATCGCGGCTGTACCCGGAACGTACCGGCATGACGCTGGAAAGCCTTGCTGAAGGCCGCCGTGAAGCCGAACAAAGCGGCCTGTTGCAGGTCGAACCGTCACGTCTGGTAGCCACGATGCGCGGACAACTCTTCCTCAACGACTTGCTGCAGAAATTTCTGACATAAGGAAATCGAATGGATTTGGTACTCGACCTGCTTGCCACCGTGTCTCGCTGGAGCCGCAGCAACCTCTCGGAAATCGCCTTGGCCCTGGTGGGCTGTCTGCTGGTGCTGTTTGGTGCGGATTTCAAAGGCTGGGTCGAGCAGCGTCTGGGCAGTATCGCCGGCGCGTTGCGCGTGCCACTGATGTCCCTGCTGTGCATGATCGGCAGCGGTGCGGCGCTGATCTACGCCACGCCATGGGTCGTGCGCGGCTTGAGCCAGTTCAACAACTACAGCCTGGCGCCGGTGTTGCTGGTGGTGCTGGTGTTGATTGGCGTCGTGGCTGACCGCCGCTGATCCCAAATACGCCACAAAACCACTGTAGGAGCGAGCTTGCTAGCGATGATCGTTAACGAAAACGCGGGGCATCTGAAGCCCCGCGTTGTTCTGTAGTTTTTCGCGAGCAATCGAGCGTCGACCGGCTGCTCCTACGACTGCTTCTCGAACTTCAAATCCCACACGCCATGCCCAAGACGTTCGCCACGGCGTTCGAACTTGGTGATCGGCCGCTCGGCCGGGCGCGGAACGCACTTGCCGTCTTCAGCGAGGTTGCGGTAGCCCGGCGCGACGCTCATCACTTCCAGCATGTATTCGGCGTACGGTTCCCAGTCGGTGGCCATGTGCAGAATGCCACCGACCTTCAACTTGCTGCGCACCAACTCGGCGAAGGACGCCTGAACGATACGGCGCTTGTGGTGACGGCTCTTGTGCCACGGATCCGGGAAGAACAGCATCAGGCGATCGAGGCTGTTATCGGCCACACAGCGGTTGAGCACTTCGATGGCATCGCAATCGTAGACCCGCAGGTTGGTCAGGCCTTGCGTCAGCACGCCATTGAGCAGCGCGCCGACACCCGGACGGTGCACCTCGACGCCGATGAAATCCTGATCCGGTGAAGCCGCTGCCATTTCCAGCAGCGAATGGCCCATACCGAAACCGATTTCCAGCGAGCGCGGTGCCGAGCGACCGAACACCTGGTCGAAATCCACCGGCGCGTCTGCCAGCGGCAGCACGAACAGCGGAGTGCCCTGCTCCAGGCCCTTTTGCTGGCCTTCGGTCATGCGCCCGGCGCGCATCACGAAGCTCTTGATGCGGCGGTGTTGGCGCTCGTCGCCTTCTTCCGTCTGGATTGGCGTGTCGTTCGATTCAGTCATCAATGGCTCTTACTTGATCAGACCATCCAGCGGCGAAGAGGCGCTGGCATAGAGTTTTTTCGGCATGCGGCCGGCGAGGTAAGCCAGGCGGCCTGCGACGATCGCATGTTTCATGGCTTCAGCCATCATGACCGGCTGCTGGGCGTGGGCAATGGCCGAGTTCATCAGCACTGCATCACAGCCCAGCTCCATGGCGATGGTGGCGTCGGACGCAGTACCGACACCGGCATCCACCAGCACCGGAATCTTGGCTTCTTCCAGGATGATTTGCAGATTGTACGGGTTGCAGATCCCCAGGCCCGAACCGATCAGACCAGCCAGCGGCATGACGGCGATGCAGCCGATTTCCGCCAGTTGCCGGGCGATGATCGGGTCATCGCTGGTGTAGACCATCACGTCGAAGCCTTCCTTGACCAGCGTTTCGGCGGCCTTGAGGGTTTCAATCACGTTGGGGAACAGGGTTTTCTGGTCGGCCAGCACTTCCAGCTTCACCAGGTTGTGGCCATCGAGCAGCTCACGGGCCAGGCGGCAGGTGCGCACGGCTTCGATGGCGTCGTAGCAACCGGCGGTGTTCGGCAGGAAGGTGTAGCGATCCGGCGACAGCACTTCGAGCAGGTTCGGCTCGCCCTCGATCTGGCCAAGGTTGGTGCGGCGCACGGCGAAAGTGACGATCTCGGCACCCGAGGCTTCGATGGCCAGGCGGGTTTCTTCCATGTCACGGTACTTGCCGGTACCGACCAGCAAACGCGACTGGTAAGTACGACCGGCCAGGACGAAAGGCTTGTCGCTGCGAACGATGCTCATGGGAAATCCTCTGTAGGGGTGAGGTACTTGCAGAATTCTGTGGCCACGCGGCCGAGGCTACTAGCCGCCGCCGATGGCGTGCACCACTTCGACGTTGTCGCCGTCGTTCAACGCGGTGTCTGCATGCTGACTGCGCGGGACGATATCCAGATTGAGTTCCACCGCCACCCGGCGTCCGGCCAGGTCCAGACGGTTCAGCAGGGCCGCAACGGTTTCACCGTCGGGCAGTTCAAAGGATTCGCCGTTCAACTGAATGCGCATGCCGGATGCCGCCATCATTTTTAGGGGCAGGCATTCTAGCCCGATCAGTCAGGCCGACCCAAGCCATTCGTCTTGAAACTCGATCCTGTAGGAGCTGCCGCAGGCTGCGATCTTTTGACTTTGATTTTCTAAGATCAAAAGATCGCAGCCTGCGGCAGCTCCTACAGGGTCAGCTCAACCGCCAGGCGGCGAGTCCGAGGCAAAACCAGCCCGCCAGGAAGGCCAGGCCACCGAACGGGGTGATGATGCCGAGCTTGCTGATGCCGGTCAGCGTCAAGATGTACAGGCTGCCGGAGAACAGCAGGATACCGATGGCAAACGACGCGCCGGCCCAGGTGATCAGGCGGCCGGGAATCTGCGTGGACAGGAATGCGACACCCAGTAATGCCAGGGTATGCACCAGTTGATAGGTGACGCCCGTGTGGAAAATCGCCATGTACTCGGCACTCAGGCGGTTTTTCAGGCCATGGGCGGCAAAGGCGCCGAGGCCGACACCGGTGAAACCGAAAAAAGCGGCCAGCATCAGAAAGCCACGCAGCATGCAGAACTCCAGTCAGTTTCGATCCAAAGGGTCTGTATAATGGCCCGCTCAACGGGTTCGGCCAAGCCATCTCTATGCTGCGTATCTATTTCCGTCATTTCACCAAGGCCGTGCTCTGGTTCATGGGTGGCAGCGTATTGCTGGTGCTGATCTTTCGCGTGGTGCCGCCACCGGGGACGACGCTGATGGTCGAGCGCAAGATCGAGTCCTGGTTCGATGGCGAACCCATCGACCTGCAACGGACCTGGAAACCCTGGGATGAGATCTCCGATGACCTGAAAGTCGCGGTGATTGCCGGCGAAGACCAGAAATTCCCGGAGCACTGGGGCTTCGATATCGGCGCGATTCAGGCGGCGTTTGCCCATAACGAGCGCGGCGGTTCGATCCGTGGCGCCAGCACCCTCAGTCAGCAAGTTTCGAAAAACCTGTTCCTGTGGTCTGGCCGCAGCTGGCTGCGCAAAGGCCTGGAAGCCTGGTTCACCGGATTGATCGAAGTGTTCTGGCCCAAGCAGCGAATTCTTGAGGTGTACCTCAACAGCGTCGAGTGGGATGACGGCGTGTTTGGCGCCGAAGCGGCGGCTCGGCATCACTTTGGCGTGAGTGCAAAAGGCCTCAGCCGTCAGCAGTCGAGCTTGCTGGCGGCCGTTCTGCCCAACCCGCGAGTATGGAGCGCGAGCCATCCGACCGCTTACGTGGCGCGACGTGCAGGCTGGATTCGGCGACAGATGAGTCAACTGGGTGGCGACAGCTATCTGGTGGGAATCAATGATTCGCGCCGGGCGCCCTGGTCCCAGTAATTCGGCATTACCCCTTGTAGGAGCGAGCTTGCTCGCGATGGTCGCGAACGATAATGCGCGTTTTCTGGTTAAACGCAGCGCTCTTGAGTCCATCGCGAGCAAGCTCGCTCCTACAGGGGGGTGTTGGACACAAACAAAAACACCCCGATCAATGACCGGGGTGTTTTTTTATTGCCTGCTCGCCGGTTACGCGGCGATCGACAACTTGAGCTTGTTCATCGCGCTTTTCTCGAGCTGACGAATACGCTCGGCCGACACGTTGTACTTCTGCGCCAGGTCGTGCAGCGTGGCTTTTTCTTCCGCCAGCCAGCGCTGGTAGAGGATGTCACGGCTGCGGTCGTCCAGCACTTCCAGCGCTTCGTGCAGGTTGTGGTTGGAGTTGTCGCTCCAGTCGGCATCTTCCAGTTGACGGGCCGGGTCGTACCGGTGGTCTTCCAGATAATTGGCCGGCGACTGGAATGCACTGTCGTCGTCCGCTTCGGCAGCCGGGTCGAAGGCCATGTCATGGCCGGTCAGGCGACTTTCCATCTCGCGCACTTCCCGAGGCTCTACACCGAGGCTTTCCGCTACGCGATGGACTTCCTCGTTGTTCAGCCAGGCCAGGCGTTTCTTCTGGCTGCGCAGGTTGAAGAACAGCTTGCGCTGGGCCTTGGTGGTCGCGACCTTCACGATGCGCCAGTTGCGCAGTATGAATTCGTGGATTTCCGCCTTGATCCAGTGCACGGCAAAGGACACCAGGCGCACGCCCATTTCCGGGTTGAAGCGTTTCACGGCCTTCATCAGGCCGACGTTGCCTTCCTGGATCAGGTCAGCCTGAGCCAGGCCGTAGCCGGAATAACTACGGGCGATATGTACGACAAAACGCAGGTGGGCGAGCACCATCTGCCGAGCCGCCCCCAAATCCTGCTCATAATAGAGACTCTCGGCCAGTTCACGCTCCTGCTCCGGCGACAGCAGTGGAATGCTGTTGACGGTGTGCACATAGGCCTCCAGGTTCGCACCCGGGACCAGAGCATATGCAGGTTGCAAAGAATTGGTCATACGAAAAAACCTCCGACTTACAAACTCGTGCAGTTCAGCACTGCGAAAATTGACCGGAAACCGAAAGACAAGTTCCCAAAACCTAAAAACGCTGAAAGGTCAATACGAGCAAAATGATACTACTTAGGCGCAAGCTCCCTCAGGTGGCGTGCGACTGCAATCCATGCACCGATATACCCCAACAGCACCGCGCCAAGCAAGAGAGACAGACCGTCGGCAACTGGCACTCCAGCCAGCGCAAAATCACTGCCGTACAAACCGGCCAGCCCCACCACCGCGTCGTTCAGCCAATCAAGGCCGAACGCCAGTACGCCCCAGGACAGAATCCCCGCACCGAAGCCATACAGTGCGCCCATATACAGAAAGGGCCTGCGTACATAGCTGTCAGTGCCGCCGACCAGTTTAATCACTTCTATCTCTATGCGGCGGTTTTCAATATGAAGACGAATGGTATTGCCTATCACCAAAAGTAATGCAGAAACCAGAAGCACGGTCAGACCGAAGACAAAACGGTCACCCAGCTTGAGGATGGCTGCCAGACGCTCGACCCAGACTAAATCAAGTTGCGCCTGTTGTACCTTCGGCAGCTCGGATAGTTTTTGTCTTAATGCTTCAAGAGCCGGCTTGTCGACTTCGTTCGGCGTCACCAGCACCACGCCTGGCAGCGGGTTCTCCGGCAACTCCTTGAGCGCCTCGCCCAGCCCGGACTGTTGCTGGAACTCTTCCAGCGCCTGCTCCCGGCCAACGTATTCGGCATCGGCCACGCCAGGCATGCCCTTGATCTGATCGCGCAGCGATTCACCTTCCGCCGGCTTGGCCTCAAGGTCCAGATACAGGGAAATCTGCGCCGCGCGCTGCCAGGAACCGCCCAGACGCTCGACGTTACTTAGCAAAAGTGACAGGCCCATGGGCAAGCTCAGGGCCACCGCCATCACCATGCAGGTGAAAAAACTGCCGATGGGCTGCTTGCCCAGGCGGCGCAGGCTGTCCACCAGACTGGCGCGATGGCTTTCGATCCAGGCACGGAACAACGTGGCGAAGTCCGGCCCGTCGTCATCATCGCGTTTTTTCTTTTGCGGCTGCGGATCGGCGGCCTTCGGAGCCACACGCTCGGAAACCTTGGGGCTACGTGTTGCACTCATACGGCCGCCTCCCCGTCACCGATCAATCGACCGCGTTGCAGCGTCAGCATGCGATGGCGCATGCGGGCGATCAGGGCCAGGTCGTGACTGGCGATCAGCACGCTGGTACCCAGGCGATTGATGTCTTCGAACACACCCATGATCTCGGCGGCCAGACGCGGGTCGAGGTTACCGGTCGGCTCGTCCGCCAGCAGCAAGGCCGGACGGTGGACGATGGCGCGGGCGATGCCGACGCGCTGCTGCTGACCGGTGGACAGGTCGCCCGGGTACAGATCGGTTTTATCCGACAGTGCCACGCGCTCCAGTGCCGAGTCCACGCGCTTGGCGATCTCGGCCTTGGACAGGCCCAGGATCTGCAAAGGCAACGCGACGTTATTGAACACCGTGCGATCGAACAGCAACTGGTGATTCTGGAACACCACGCCGATCTGCCGACGCAAGAAAGGAATCTGTGCGTTGCTGATGGTGCTCAGGTCTTGCCCGGCGAGCAGCAGCTTGCCGCTGGTCGGGCGCTCCATCGCCAGCAACAGGCGCAACAGCGTGGATTTACCGGCACCGGAATGGCCGGTGACAAACAAGAACTCGCCACGACGGACTCGAAAGCTCAGCTCATGCAAGCCGACGTGACCGTTCGGGTAGCGCTTACCGACCTGTTCGAAACGAATCATGAACGCTCCCGCTCGGCAAACAATGCCTGGACAAAGGGTTCTGCTTCAAAGGTACGCAAATCGTCGATGCCTTCGCCGACGCCAATGTAGCGGATCGGCAGGCCGAATTGCTTGGCCAGGGCAAAAATCACCCCGCCCTTGGCGGTGCCGTCGAGCTTGGTCAGCGCCAGGCCGGTCAGTTCGACGGTCTGGTTGAATTGTTTGGCCTGGTTGATGGCATTCTGGCCAGTGCCGGCATCAAGCACCAACAGCACTTCGTGAGGTGCGTCGGCGTCGAGCTTGCCGATCACCCGGCGAACCTTTTTCAGCTCTTCCATCAGATTGTCTTTGGTGTGCAGGCGACCGGCGGTGTCGGCGATCAGGACATCGATGCCACGAGCCTTGGCGGCCTGCACGGCGTCGAAGATCACCGAAGCCGAGTCGGCGCCAGTGTGCTGCGCGATCACCGGGATCTTGTTGCGCTCACCCCAGACTTGCAATTGCTCCACCGCCGCCGCGCGGAAGGTATCGCCGGCGGCGAGCATGACTTTCTTGCCTTCCAGCTGCAGTTTCTTCGCCAGCTTGCCGATAGTGGTGGTCTTGCCGGCACCGTTGACGCCGACGACCAGAATCACGAACGGCTTGTTCTGCGAGGTGACTTTCAGCGGCTGCTCGACAGGCTTGAGCATGGCCGCCAGCTCGGCCTGCAGGGATTTGTACAGGGCATCGGCGTCGGCCAGCTCTTTGCGTGCGACCTTCTGCGTCAGACGCTGGATGATCACCGAAGTGGCTTCGACACCGACGTCGGCGGTCAGCAAGCGGGTTTCGAGGTCTTCCAGCAGTTCGTCATCGATGACCTTCTTGCCCAGAAACAGGCTGGCCATGCCTTCGCCGATACTGGCGCTGGTCTTGGACAGGCCCTGCTTGAGACGGGCGAAGAAACCGGCTTTGGTTTCTTCGGTGCGCACGGGTTCTACCGGGGTTTCGACGGGCACCGCGATCGGCTCAGGAATCGGAGCGGGTGCCGGTGCTTGAGCAACCGGAGCAACCGGAGCAACCGGAGCAACCGGAGCAACCGGAGCAACCGGAGCAACCGGAGCAACGAATACCGGAACCTCTGGCTGGCTGACAACGGGCACAGGCTCGGCCACGACGACCGGCTCAACAATCGGTTCGACCACAGGCGCATGAGCCGGTGCAGGCGTAAACGCTGCCGGAGCCGGAATCGGTGGTGTCACGTGAGGAGCCAGGTCATTTTCGACCAATGCCACGGGTTCTTCGGCTACCGGCAGGGTCAACCACGGTTCGGCTATCGGGGCCAGTGGCTGTTCGGTGACGATTTCGCTGACGGGTTCGGGAGCGGCTTCAACCTTGGGTTGCAGCAATGGCTCGGCAATCGGCAGAACAACCGGCGCGGGCGCTTCTTCTATTACCGGGACCGGCGTCGGCGCTGGTTCAGGAATGGCTTGTGGCTGTTCGACGACGGGTTCCTGCGGCTTTTTGCGCAGCCATCCGAACAGGCTTTTTTTCTCGCCAGCCGCAGCTGGGGTCTTCTTGTCGTCGTTGGAACCAAACATGGAGGACGGCTATCTCACGGTAGCGACGCGCCAATGGCGCCCCGGCAAATAAATATTCGATGCAGAACAGACTGCGATTGACCCAGCTTGTTCACGCGCAACATTTTGTCGAGGTGCTCAACGGCACCTCAAGCAATCGATTTCTCATAGGACTAAAGCAGCAAAATCGGCGAAAACGCGGAATTCAGTTGATAAATATCCACCTTCCGTCGCAAACCCATTCAACCTGATCAAGCATAAAGGCCTGATAGGCGTGGCCGCCGCTAAAACGGATCAGTATCCTAGCACCCTCTCGCCCGCTGACGCTAAGAACAAGCGGGCAGCCCCAAAGGTTTGAAAACGAATGAATGCTCTTGCCCGCCGCGCCGCTGGCCTGCTGCTCAGCACAGTTTGCCTGCCCCTTTCGGCCCTGGCTGCCGACCCGCAACCCACCCACGAATTCACCCTCGACAATGGCCTGAAGGTGGTCGTGCGTGAAGACCACCGAGCGCCCGTGGTGGTTTCCCAGATCTGGTACAAGGTCGGCTCCAGCTACGAGACGCCGGGTAATACCGGCCTGTCCCACGCGCTGGAACACATGATGTTCAAGGGCAGCGAGAAAGTCGGCCCCGGCGAAGCCTCGCTGATCCTGCGCGACCTCGGCGCCGAAGAGAATGCATTCACCAGCGACGACTTCACCGCGTACTACCAGGTGCTGGCCCGGGATCGCCTGGGTGTGGCCTTCGAACTGGAAGCCGACCGCATGGCCAGCCTGCGCCTGCCGCCCGACGAGTTTGCCAAGGAAATCGAGGTCATCAAGGAAGAGCGTCGCCTGCGCACCGACGACAAGCCGATGTCCAAGGCCTACGAGCGCTTCAAGGCCATGGCCTATCCGGCCAGCGGTTACCACACGCCGACCATCGGCTGGATGGCCGACCTTGAGCGGATGAAAGTCGAAGAGCTGCGCCACTGGTACGAAACCTGGTATGTGCCCAACAACGCCACGTTGGTGGTGGTTGGCGATGTCACCCCGGACGAAGTCAAAACCCTGGCCCAACGCTATTTCGGCCCGATCGCCAAGCGTGAAGTGCCCGCCGCGAAAAAACCGCTGGAACTGGCCGAACCGGGCGAGCGCCAGATCACCCTGCACGTGCAGACCCAACTGCCTAGCCTGATGCTGGCCTTCAACGTGCCGAGCATCGCCACCGCCGAAGACAAGCGTCTGGTCAATGCCCTGCGCCTGATCTCGGCACTGCTCGACGGCGGCTACAGCGGACGCATCCCGACGCAACTGGAGCGCGGAGAAGAACTGGTGTCCGGCGGCTCGTCGAGTTACGACGCCTACACCCGTGGCGACAGCCTCTTTACCCTGTCGGCATCGCCAAACTCGCAGAAGCACAAGACCATCGCCCAGGCACAAGCCGGTTTGTGGAAGCTGCTCGACCAACTGAAAACCACGGCGCCAACTGCTGAAGAGCTGGAACGGGTCCGCGCACAAGTCATCGCCGGCCTGGTCTTCGAGCGTGACTCGATCACCAGTCAGGCCACGGCCATCGGCCAACTGGAAACCGTCGGACTGTCATGGAAACTGATGGACACCGAACTGGCCGACCTGGAAAGCGTCACGCCGGAAGATATCCAGAAAGCCGCCAAGCTGTATTTCACCCGCGAACGTCTCAGCGTCGCCCATGTACTGCCTCTGGAGACGACTCATGAGTGAGCGTAAAACCTCCCGCCTGGCCCTGATCGGCCTGGTCGCCGTCGCCGTTATCGGCTCCGCCGCGTTCTATTTGTCGCGCCCTGGCGAAACCAATGCCAGCGAAGCCCTGGACAAGGCCAAGGCCAGCCAGAAACTGCAGTCGCTGACCGAGCTCAACGGCAAGGCACCGGACCACCGCAAGCTGGACGTGCAGACCTGGAACACCGCCGAAGGCACCAAGGTGCTGTTCGTCGAAGCCCATGAGTTGCCGATGTTCGACATGCGCCTGATCTTCGCCGCCGGCAGTAGCCAGGACGGCGACACACCGGGTGTGGCGGTGTTGACCAACGCCATGCTCAACGAAGGCGTGGCCGGCAAAGACGTCGGTGCCATTGCCCAGGGCTTCGAAGGCCTGGGTGCCGATTTCGGCAACGGCGCTTATAAGGACATGGCAATCGCTTCGCTGCGCAGCCTGAGTGCCAAGGACAAGCGCGAGCCGGCCCTGAAGCTGTTCGCCGAAGTCATCGGCAAGCCGACTTTCCCTGCCGATTCGCTGGCCCGCATCAAGAACCAGTTGCTTGCCGGTTTCGAGTACCAGAAACAGAACCCGGGCAAACTGGCGAGCCTGGAACTGATGAACCGCTTGTACGGTGATCACCCGTACGCACACGCCAGCGACGGCACGGCGAAAACCGTCCCGGCGATCACCGCGGCCCAACTGCGTGCTTTCCACGAGAAAGCCTACGCCGCCGGTAACGTGGTGATCGCGCTGGTCGGCGACCTGTCCCGTGCAGAAGCCGAAGCGATTGCCGCGCAGGTTTCCAGTGCCCTGCCCAAAGGCCCGGCCTTGCCGAAAATCGCGCAACCGGTCGAGCCCAAGGCCAGCGTCGGCCATATCGAGTTCCCGTCCAAGCAGACCAACCTGATGCTCGCGCAATTGGGCATCGACCGCGACGACCCGGACTACGCAGCGTTGTCCATGGGGAACCAGATTCTCGGTGGCGGCGGCTTCGGTACCCGCTTGATGAGCGAAGTGCGCGAGAAGCGTGGCCTGACTTACGGCGTGTATTCGGGCTTCACCCCGATGCAGGCGCGCGGCCCGTTCATGATCAACCTGCAGACCCGCGCCGAGATGAGCGAAGGCACCCTGAAACTGGTGCAGGATGTACTGGCCGACTACCTTGAAACCGGCCCGACCGAAAAAGAGCTCGACGACGCCAAGCGCGAGCTGGCCGGCAGTTTCCCGCTGTCCACCGCGAGCAACGCCGATATCGTCGGCCAACTGGGCGCCATCGGTTTCTACAACCTGCCGTTGAGTCATCTGGAAGATTTCATGCAACAGTCCCAGGCCTTGACCGTCGAGCAGGTCAAAGCCGCCATGAACAAACACCTGGGCACGGACAAAATGGTCATCGTCAGCGTTGGCCCGACCGTGCCGCAAAAGCCGTTACCGGCCCCTACTGACAAACCTTCCGAGCAACCGCTCGGGGTTCCGGAGCATTAATGGCAAGTCCAAAAAAACCCGCCAGAAACGTCCACAACGGCGTGAACCAGCTGCGCATCATTGGCGGCGAATGGCGCAGCCGCAAGCTGAGCTTCCCCGACGCCCCGGGCCTGCGCCCGACGCCGGATCGCGTGCGTGAAACCCTGTTCAACTGGCTCGCGCCTTACGTGCCGGGCGCCAAGGTGCTCGACCCGTTCACCGGCAGTGGCGCGCTGTTCCTCGAAGCCCTGTCCCGTGGCGCAGCCATGGGTCAGGCGCTGGACGCCAGCAGTATCGCGGTGTCCAGCCTGAAAGAGCACCTGGGGACGTTGCGGTGCACCAACGGCCAGGTCCAGACCGCCGATGCCCTGCGCTACCTGGAAACCCAGACCGCGACGGCCTACGACCTGGTGTTCCTCGACCCGCCGTTCAACCAGAACCTGCTGCCCGCCGTTTGCAAGTTGCTCGAAGAGCGCCAATGGCTGGCCGAAGACGCCTGGGTGTACACCGAAAGCGAGTCGGCGCCGTCGACCCTGGGCCTGCCGGAGAACTGGCGCCTGCACCGGGAGCAGAAATCCGGACGCGTGTATTACTCGTTGTGGCAGCGCAGCGCCTGACATTTCAGCGAGACGACTGCCCCAGCCTGGTTGTGAGGTGCACTACATAGTTACCGCCTGACATCCTTACGGATCATCCACAGTGGCTTGCGCAATTACCTGCAAACCACTGAGGATGAACACGGATGAACATCTCCCGCAGCCTGTTTATGCTGCCCTTTATCGCCTGGCTACCGCTCATGGCCAGCGCGGCGACACCCCCAGCGACGCAAGACTTCGTACTGGACAACGGTCTCAAGGTTGTCGTGCGCGAGGACCATCGCTCACCCATTGTTACCGCCCAGCTCTGGATCAAGGTCGGTGCGAGCTACGAGCCGCCCGGCCAGTCGGGCCTGTCCCACGCCCTCGAACATATGGTCTACAAAGGCAGCAGCAAGGCCTGCGCCGCAGAGTTCGAGGCGATACTGGAGAAACTGGGCGCCAGTCAAAACGCATTTACCGGCACTGATTTCACAGTTTTTTACCAGACACTGCCTTCCGGCCGCACTGGCGTCGCGCTCGAAATACTGGCCGATCTGATGAGTACGGCCGAGCTGGATGCACAGGACTTCACACCGGAGCTCAAGGTCATTCAGGAGGAACGTCGGATGCGCGTTGATGATGACATCATCGCGCTGGCTCACGAACGACTGAATAGCATCGCCCACCCGGCCAGCGGCTACCGCACCCCGACGATCGGCTGGATGCACGATCTGCAACGCATGAACGCCGTGCAATTGCAGCAGTGGTATCAGGCCTGGTATTCGCCGGACAATGCGACGCTGGTGGTCGTTGGCGATGTTGCACCTGAGCGGATCAAGGCCTTGGCACAGCAGCACTTCGGCCATCTTGAGCGGCGCGCGATACCTGTAGCGCCTGCACCCGTCGAGCTGGCTTCTGCCGGTGAACGGTCACTGACCCTGCGCGCGCCGGTAGCGTCCCCGCGCCTGATCATGAGTTTCAACGCGCCCAGCCTGACCACGGCACCGGATCGTCGGACCGCCCATGCCCTGCGCCTGCTCGATATGTTACTGGCCGGGTCCAGTAGCGCGCGGATCAAACAGCAACTGCAACTGAGCGAGGCGATATTCACTGAGGCCGACTCAGAGTACGACGCCTTCAATCGCGGCGATTCGTTGTTGACCATCAGCACCCAGCTCAACCCGGACAAGCTCAATGACGCTGACGAAGCCCTCGCCCGTCTGTGGCAAGTGATCGAATCACTGAAGAGCAAGGCACCGGAACCGGCAGAACTTGCGCGCGCGAAAAACCTCCTGATCGCTAACTCGGTTTATGCGCAGGATGATCTGGAAGGGCAGGCCAACACCTTGGGCCTGCTGGAAACCATCGGCCTGGACTGGCGGCTGGCCGATCAGGATACGGATGAGCTGAACAAGGTCACTCCGCTGGATATTCAACAAGTCGCAAAGACTTACCTGACGCGTGAGCGCCTGAGTACCGCGAAAATCCTGCCGGAGAAAAACAATGGATAAGCTCAAAGGCCTCATCAATAGATTGATCCTGGCCGGCATGCTGTTGAGCGCACAGGCCCCTGCCGTTGCAACCACGGCGCCCCAGAAACCAGTGCTGCAATCGCTCAACGAACCACAGTCTCCGACGATCCACCGCGCGCTGTCGATCAAGGGTTACAAAACGCTCAGTGGAACGAAGATCCTGTTCATCCGCACCCCTGGCCTGCCGATGTTCGATGCCCTCGTGAGTTTTGCCGCAGGCAGCGCCCACACCCCGCATCAACCCGGCTTGGCCGCGGTCACCTATAGCCTTTTGAATGAGGGTGTGGCTGGCAAGGACATCAATGCCATACAGGCGACGTTCGATAATCTGGGTGCCCGGATGGGTATAGGTATCAGTCAGGACCGGACCTGGTTTTCCCTGCGTAGCCTGAGTGACGAATCACGGCGCACTCCAGCCCTGGAACTGTTTGCCCAGGTACTCGGCAAGCCGCTGTTGCCGCAAGAGTCCCTGCCTGCGGTGAAATCCCAATTGCAGTACTTTCTGGACCTCGAAGATCAGTCCCATGCCGCTCAAGCCCAGCAAGCGAACCTCGCTCAGCTGTTTCCGGAGCACGGTTATGCTCAGTCCCTCTACGGAACCCGGGCCGGGCTTGCCTCCATCACCCGCACCCAGGCGCAAGACTTTCATCGCGAGGCTTATTCCGCGGGCAATGCCCAGATCACACTGGTCGGTGACCTCACCGAGGAAGAAGCCCAGCGTATTGGTGCGCAGATATCCGCGGCCTTGCCCCTGGGACCGGCCACTGCCGCGATCCAGCCAGTGACAAGTCCAGCCGCTCCAGGTCTGCGGCGCGTTGAGCGACCATCGACCCAGGCTTACCTGCGCCTTGCCCAGCCAAGTGTCCTGCGAAACAGTCCGGACTACGTCGCGCTACAGATGGCCATGCGGATTTTCACCAACCGACTGACCAATGAATTGCGTGAACGCCGAGGCCTGACATACCACGTTGAAGCCGACCTTTCAGCCCTTCAGGCACAAGGATCGTTGACCATTGAATTGCAGACCCGACCAGAGCAGGCCGATGCCGTGCTGACCCATATCAAGACGATGTTCACCGACTTCCTCGCCCAAGGGCCGACCCAACAGGAACTCGCAGACATCCAACAGCAACTGACCGGTAGCGCGCCGTTGAACAGCGCTACCAATGCGCAGATCCTGAGACAGTTGTACGCCATCAGCGCTCACAATCTGCCACTGGACCTCGACTTTGCCACGCAAGCAGCCTTGAAGCTGAACCTTGTATCAATCAAAAACGCACTCAACCGGCATTACCACGCCGACCAATGGCGCGTTGTCATCCTGGGGCCGAAGACAGATCAACAACCGCTGCCGGCTCCAAGCGAAAGCACAACCAATTCCATGTGTCGCGCACCTGGCGAGATTGTGGCAAGTTAGACAGCCATGATGACGCGGTCGCGGCGCTGCCGCGCCGCGTCTTCGGGCAGACTCATGAACACTTCCACCGAGAATGACTGTGCAACCGCACCCCGCACTGGCCTCACCGCCGTTCTTTACCCCCGCCTTTGGCATCGGCAATCCGCACTTGCAAACCTTGTGGGGGCCTCTGTGGCGTAAAACCGTGCACATCGGCCGCGAACGCGAACGTCTTTGGCTTGAAGACGGCGATTTTCTCGATCTCGACTGGCACGGCCCGCACAGCGCCGATGCACCCTTGGTGCTCGTGTTGCACGGGCTCACCGGCTCCTCGAATTCGCCTTATGTCGCCGGCATGCAAAAAGCCTTGGGCGACCGAGGCTGGGCCAGCGTTGCGCTGAACTGGCGCGGCTGTTCGGGCGAACCCAACCTGTTGCCGCGCAGCTACCATTCCGGTGCCAGCGAAGACCTGGCCGAAACCATCAAACACTTGCGGGCCAAACGGCCTCTCGCTCCGCTGTATGCTGTCGGCTACTCATTGGGCGGCAATATCCTGCTCAAGCATTTGGGCGAAACCGGTAGCGACAGCGACTTGATGGGCGCCGTGGCGGTGTCGGTGCCGTTCCGCCTGGACCAGTGCGCCGACCGTATCGACCAGGGTTTCTCAAAGGTCTATCAGGCGCATTTCATGCGCGAGATGCTCGCCTACATCAAGAACAAACAGCGGCAGTTCCAGCATGACGGACACGAGGATGGCCTGGCCGCATTGGCCGCACTTGGCTCGCTGGAAAACATGCGCACGTTCTGGGATTTCGATGGCCGGGTTACCGCACCGCTGAACGGCTTTGTCGATGCCGAGGATTACTATCGCCGCGCATCGAGCCGCTACTTCCTCGGCGAAATTCGCACCCCGACCCTGATGATTCAGGCGGCCGACGACCCCTTCGTATTTCCCCACAGCCTGCCGCACGTCGATGAATTGTCCGCCTGTACGCAATTTGAACTGCAAGCCAAGGGCGGGCACGTCGGTTTCGTAGACGGCACGCTCAGGCAACCGGGTTACTACCTGGAACGGCGCATCCCCGAGTGGCTGGCCGCCGTGGCTCGCGAGTAAAGCCATGGTCAGCGATCAGGGCGAGTCGATTCATTTCTGGCAAACCGCGCCACTGGCCGGGGTCGAATTATTGTCCGCCCGCTACATCGATCATCGTTTCGCGCCCCATGTGCATGACGGCTATGTGATCGGCATGATCATGGCCGGCGCCCAGCGTTATCGTTATCGCGGTGCCGAACACTTGGCGGGCAGCGGCACGCTGGTGCTGATCAACCCCGATGAATTGCACACCGGTCATAAAGGTACCGAGGATGGCTGGCTTTACCGGGCGTTTTATCCGGACAGCGGACAGATAACCTCGCTGCTGGCCGAACTCGAATTGCCAACCCACCACTTGCCGGCCTTCGGTGCCACACTGTATCGCGATCAGGATCTGGTGAACGGTTTCTGCCAACTCCACCGCCTGCTGGAAAGCCCCGCCACGGCATTGCAGCAACAAACGGTCTGGCGCGAACTGGTGCTGTCGCTGTTGCAGCGTCATGCGGCGGTGCCCGATGCCGGCAAACCCGGCAAGGAACACCGGGCTGTGAGCCTGGCCAAGGAATTGCTGCAGGCGCAACTGGCAGCACCACCCTCACTGGAGGCGCTGGCGGCGGCGGTCAATCTCTCGCCATTCCATTTCGCCCGAGTGTTCCGCCGCGCCACCGGCATGCCGCCGCACACCTGGCTGATGCAACAGCGCATCGCCCGGGCGCGGACGTTGCTGCAACGTGGTTGTTTACCGCTGGAGGTCGCAATGCAACTTGGGTTTGCCGACCAGAGCCATCTGAGCCGGCAGTTCAAGCAAGTGTATGGGGTTGGGCCGGGGGCGTATCGCAGTGCAAAGCGGGGACTTGAGGCTTAACGAAGTCTCACAAACACCATCCACCCTGTGGGAGCGAGCTTGCTCGCGATGGCGGCTTAACAATCAGCATCAATACTGAATGTGATGGCCCCATCGCGAGCAAGCTCGCTCCCACAGGGTTTCGTGGTGCTCATTCGCCGGTGGTAATGCCCCGCGCAGGCTCGTTGATCCATTCGCTCCACGACCCGGCATACAACGAACCCAACGGATAACCGGCCAGGCACAACGCAAACAGGTTGTGGCACGCCGTCACGCCGGAACCGCAGTACGCCACCAAATCGGTCGGTGAACGATCACCCAGTTTCGCAGCGAAACGCTGCCTGAGCTGATCGGCCGGCAGGAAGCGCCCGTCACTGCCCAGGTTGTCGGTAAACGCCGCACACTGGGCGCCGGGAATGTGCCCGGCCACCGGATCGATCGGCTCCACTTCACCCTTGAAACGCGGCAGTGCGCGGGCATCGAGCAGGGTCAGTTCCGGCCGGGCGAGGCGCTTTTGCAACTGCTCGGCACTGATCAGCAACGCCGTGTCAGGACTGCCGGTGAAGGAACCACGGGTGATCGCCGGCGTATCCAGGCTCAACGGCAACCCCGCCGCATGCCAGGCCTTGAGCCCGCCATCGAGGATGAATACGCCATCGCGCTTGCCCAGCCATGCCAGCAACCACCAGGCCCGCGCCGCATAGGCACCCGGACCGTCGTCATACAGAACCACTTCGCTGTCGGCGTTGATACCCCAGGCTTGCAGGCGCTCGATCAGTTGCGCCGGTTCGGGTAACGGATGACGTCCGGTCACACCCTTGACCACGGCGCCACTCAGATCACGCTCAAGGTCGGCATAGCTCGAACCGGCAATGTGCCCTTCGGCATAGCTGCGCTGACCGTAATCCGGGTCTTCGAGGGCAAAACGACAATCCAGAATCACCAGCCCCGGCTGATCCTTTTTCAGGTCCAGTGCTTGCGGGGTGATCAGTTGCGCAATGGGCATAACAGGCTCCTGTGATTTTTATCGGACTTCGATCCTACGACACTTCCTCAAGCGCCTGGGCCAGGGGCACGTAAAACTCTTCGAACAAGGCATTGACCGCATCGCGGGCCTCATCCGTGACGAACCCGGCCTCCAGCACCAGCACCTGATACACCCCGCGTTTAATGGCCTGCTCGCTGAGGTGGCTGGAATTCTCCCGCGTGGTGCACAGGAAGCGCACCCAGGACGTGAGGATGATCCAGGCATTGAGGGTCAGGGATTCGATCTGCACCTTGTCCATCTTCAGGATGCCGGCGGCGACAAAACCTTCGTAGATCGCCGAACCCTGGATCAGGCAGCGCTGGGAGAAGCGTCGATAGCGGTCGGCCAGGTCCGGATCGCTGTCGAGCAAATGTTCGAGATCGCGATGCAGAAACCGGTAACGCCACATCGCCGCCAGCAGCTCCTTGAGATAGAAGCGTTTGTCTTCCACCGTGGCAGCACGGCCCTGGGGCGGGCGCAGGAAGCTGTCCACCAGGCTTTCGTACTCGCTGAACAGCACAGCGATGATCGCCTGCTTGTTAGGGAAGTGGTAGTACAGGTTGCCCGGGGAAATTTCCATGTGGGCAGCAATGTGGTTGGTACTGATGCTGCGCTCGCCCTGTTGATTGAACAGCTCCAGGCTGTTCTGCACGATGCGCTCGCTGGTTTTGATCCGTGGGGCCATGGCTTGAGCTTTAATTCAGAGTGCGTTGACGGGCATCTTAGATCTATCCGCGAGCGGATAAAACAAAGCTGTTTCAGGATGTCATTTAACTTTTTAGAGCATAGACTCTAAAAAATGCCTCATTACAATAAATCCGGAGCCGACCATGACTGCTGAAATTTCCTACCTGCAGAAACTACAGCAGCCGCTGGAAGAGCTTCAGGCCCTGTTCGACGCCCAGCGTGCCGCCTACGCCGCCAACCCGATGCCACCCGCCGCGCAGCGCCAACAATGGCTCAAGGCGCTGAAGGATTTGTTGAACAAGGAACGCCAGGCCCTGATCGATGCGATCAGCCAGGACTTCAGCCATCGCAGCGCCGATGAAACCCTGCTCGCCGAACTGATGCCCAGCCTGCACGGCATCCATTACGCCAGCAAACACCTCAAAGGCTGGATGAAAGCGTCGCGGCGCAAGGTCGGTGCCGCCTTCCAGCCGGCTTCGGCCAAAGTCGTTTACCAACCGCTGGGCGTGGTCGGGGTCATCGTGCCGTGGAACTACCCGCTGTACCTGGCCATCGGCCCGCTGGTCGGCGCGCTGTCGGCGGGCAATCGGGTGATGCTCAAGCTCAGTGAGTCGACCCCCGCGACCGGCCTGCTGATGAAGCAACTGCTGGCGCGAATCTTCCCCGAAGACCTGGTTTGCGTGGTCCTGGGTGAGGCTGATATGGGCGTGGCGTTTTCACGCCTGCCGTTCAATCACCTGCTGTTCACCGGCGCCACCAGCATCGGCAAACACGTCATGCGCGCCGCCGCGGAAAACCTGACCCCGGTAACCCTGGAACTGGGCGGCAAGTCCCCGGCCATTGTTTCCCGCGACGTGCCGCTCAAGGACGCCGCCGAGCGTATCGCCTTCGGCAAAACCTTGAACGCCGGCCAGACCTGTGTGGCCCCTGACTACGTACTGGTGCCGGAAGATCGCGTCGGAGGTTTCGTCGAAGCCTATCGCGCTGCCGTCCGCGGGTTTTATCCGACGCTGGCCGACAACCCGGACTACACCGCGATCATCAATGAGCGACAACTGGCGCGCCTAAACGGCTACGTCAGCGATGCCACCAGCAAGGGTGCGTTGCTGATGCCGCTGTTCGACCAGGGCCAGGGCCGACGCATGAGCCATAGCCTGCTGCTCAATGTCACTGACGAGATGACGGTGATGCAGGACGAGATCTTCGGGCCGCTGCTGCCGATCGTGCCGTACAAGGATCTGGACCAGGCATTTGCCTACATCAACCAGCGCCCACGCCCACTGGCGCTGTATTACTTCGGCTACGACAAGCGCGAACAACAGCGCGTTCTGCACGAAACACATTCCGGTGGCGTGTGCCTGAACGACACCCTGCTGCACGTCGCCCAGGACGACATGCCGTTCGGCGGCATCGGTGCCTCGGGCATGGGCCACTACCACGGCCATGAAGGGTTCCTGACCTTCAGCAAAGCCAAGGGCGTGTTGATCAAACAGCGGTTCAACGCTGCGAAACTGATTTACCCACCGTACGGCAAAACCATCCAGAAGCTGATCCAGAAGCTGTTCATCCGCTAACGATCGTCACCGTCGGGTAATAACAATAATGAACCCCAGCCTGTCCGATACACCCGCGCTGTCACGGCGCGGGCTGCTCAAATTCAGCCTCGGCGCCACAGCATTCCTCGCCACCGCCGGGCTCGGAGCCAGCCTCAGCGGTTGCTCGTCGAGTGTCCCGGCCAATGGTTTCGTCACGTTACGCAGCGGCGACCTGCTGTTTTCGCGGGCGTTGATACCGGTCATGCTCGAAGGTGCCGTGACCGCCGAACGGATGCCCGAGGCTGTCGAGGGCACACTGAAAAGCCTTGATTACAACCTCGCTCACTTGTCACCGGAAATGCTCAAGCTGACCAGGCAACTGTTCGATGTACTGGGCATGGCCGTGACCCGCGGACCGCTGACCGGGATCTGGGGCAGCTGGGAAAACGCCAGCGCCGATGATACCCGGCAGTTTCTGAACCGCTGGGAAAACAGCTCGTTGAGCCTGCTGCGCATGGGCCACAGTTCCCTGCTGCAACTGGTGATGATGGCCTGGTACGGCCGCAAGGAATCGTGGGCGCATTGCGGGTATCCCGGGCCGCCAACAGTCTGAAATCGAGTCGCCCCTATCGCGAGCAGGCTCGCTCCCACACTTGACCGTGTACCCCGATAATAAAAAGAGAACCCGAAGATGCCCGTACCTGATCCGTTCCGCGAAGGCATGGCCCGAGGCTGGAAAACCTACAACGGCTCGCAACTGACCCAGGACCTGACACTCGAAGCGGACGTGGCGATCATCGGCAGCGGAGCCGGTGGCGGCACCACCGCCGAAATTCTCAGCGCGGCCGGCTACAAAGTGCTGCTGATCGAAGAAGGCCCACTCAAGACCAGCAGCGACTTCAAGCTGCTCGAAGACCAGGCCTACAGCAGCCTTTATCAGGAAGGCATCGGCCGCATGAGCAAAGACGGCGCGATCACCATCCTCCAGGGCCGGGCGGTGGGCGGCACCACGCTGATCAACTGGACCTCCAGTTTCCGCACCCCGGAACCGACCCTGGAACACTGGGCCAAAGAGCACAACGTCAAGGGTCATAGCCCGGCGGAAATGGCGCCGTGGTTCGAGAAAATGGAGCAACGCCTGGGTGTCGCGCCGTGGATGGTGCCCCCCAACGCCAACAACGATGTGATCCGCAAGGGCTGCGAAGCACTGAATTACTCATGGCACGTCATCCCGCGCAACGTTCGCGGCTGCTGGAACCTCGGCTACTGCGGCATGGGCTGCCCGACCAACGCCAAGCAATCGATGATGGTCACCACCATTCCAGCGACCCTGGAAAAAGGTGGCGAGCTGCTTTACCTGGCCCGCGCCGAAAAACTCATGATCAGCGGTGACAAGGTCACCGGCCTGCAATGTTCGACGATGGATGAACGCTGCGTCGCACCGACCGGGCGCACCATCACGGTCAAGGCGCGGCATTTCGTGCTGTCCGGTGGCGGCATCAACAGCCCGGCCTTGCTGATGCGCTCCGGGGCACCCGACCCGCACAAACGCCTGGGGAAACGCACCTTCCTGCACCCGGTGAACATGTCCGCCGCGCTGTTCGACGAAGTGGTCAACCCGTTCTACGGCGCGCCGCAGTCGATTTACTCCGACCATTTCCAATGGCAGGACGGCACCACCGGCAAGATGTCCTTCAAACTGGAAGTCCCACCCCTGCACCCGGCGCTGGCCACGACGTTGCTCGGTGGTTTCGGCCAGGAAAACTCGCAGCACATGGCCAATCTGCCGCATACCCACGCCATGCTGGCGTTACTGCGGGACGGTTTTCACCCGGACAGCCCCGGTGGCAGCGTCGAATTGCGCAGCGATGACACACCGGTGCTGGATTATCAGCTCTCGCCTTACGCCTGGGATGGATTGCGCCGGGCGTTCCATACCATGGCCGAGATCCAGTTTGCCGGGGGCGCCAAGGCCGTGATGCCGATGCACGCCGACGCCCGCTACGTGAAGACCCTCGCCGAAGCGCGCACGCTGATCGACGACCTGAGCCTGGAGCTGTATCGCACACGCCTGGGCAGTGCCCATGTGATGGGCGGTTGCGCCATGGGTGAAGACCCGACAATCGCGGTGACCGACAGCCTCGGCCGGCATCATCAACTGGGCAATCTGTCGATTCACGACGGCTCGCTGTTCCCCACCAGCATTGGCGCCAATCCGCAGCTGTCGGTCTACGGACTGACAGCGCAACTGGCGACATCCCTGGCCGAACGTTTAAAAAACCCATGAAAATAACGATAATTTCTATCGTCTATAGTGCTTTCTTACCCAACAGGCGACTTGGCCGACCGGGAAGGCTGCGATACCATCCGACTCCCCAACGGATTCCCGCCAGGACGACGCGATGAACCGAGTGTTGTACCCAGGTACCTTCGACCCTATTACCAAGGGCCATGGCGATCTGGTCGAACGCGCCTCGCGCCTGTTCGATCACGTGATCATCGCCGTCGCCGCGAGCCCGAAGAAAAACCCGCTGTTTCCTCTGGAACAACGGGTAGAACTGGCGCGCGAGGTCACTAAACATCTGCCGAACGTTGAAGTCGTCGGTTTCTCGACGCTGCTGGCGCACTTCGCCAAAGAGAAGAACGCCAACGTGTTCCTGCGTGGATTGCGCGCGGTGTCGGACTTCGAATACGAATTCCAGCTGGCCAACATGAACCGCCAGCTGGCGCCGGATGTGGAAAGCCTGTTCCTGACCCCGTCCGAGCGTTACTCGTTCATTTCCTCGACGCTGGTCCGTGAAATCGCAGCCCTGGGCGGCGATATCACCAAGTTCGTCCACCCTGTGGTGGCGGACGCCCTGACCGAGCGCTTCAAGAAGTAAATCTGGCAACTGTGGGAGCGAGCTTGCTCCGGGCGGCGTTCCGACGATGGACGTCAACGATAACGCGGGAAACCTGACACCCCCCGGCGTTCTCGGGTTCATCGCCAGCAGGCTGGCTCCTACAGTACGTCGCGCCTACGTGCAACGCAGGCGCCAATGCGGCACAATTGTGTGCATTGGTTTATTGCGCCCGGGCTTGCCGCCCCGGCTGGAGTTAGCATGTCCCTGATCATCACCGACGATTGCATCAACTGCGACGTTTGCGAACCCGAGTGCCCGAACGCCGCCATTTCCCAAGGCGAAGAGATCTACGTGATCGACCCGAACCTGTGCACCCAGTGCGTCGGCCACTACGACGAACCGCAGTGCCAGCAGGTCTGCCCGGTGGATTGCATTCCACTGGACGAAGCTCATCCGGAGACTGAAGAACAGTTGATGGAGAAGTACCGGAAAATTACCGGCAAGGCTTGATTAGCTTAAAAGATCGCAGCCTTCGGCAGCTCCTACGGGTGTACACAAAAACCAGTAGGAGCTGCCGAAGGCTGCGATCTTTTGATCTTGCTTGATGTATCAGCTCTGGCAACGCGGGCAAAAGACACTGGCGCGCTGCCCCAGTTTCACTTCCCGCAGCCCCGTGCCACAGACCTTGCAGTGCTCACCGCCACGGCCGTACACGAACAGTTCCTGCTGGAAATAACCAGGCTGACCGTCACCACCGATAAAGTCCCGCAGCGTGGTACCGCCGCGCTCGATGGCGGCCGCCAGGATGCGCTTGATCTCGATGGCCAGCTTCAAGTAACGCGCCCGGGAAATGCTCTTGGCTTCGCGGCGCGGGTCGATCCCGGCGGCGAACAACGCTTCGGTCGCGTAGATATTGCCCACTCCCACCACCACCGCGTTGTCCATGATGAACGGCTTGACCGCCATCGAACGTCCGCGGGACTGCTGGAACAATCGTTCGCCATCGAACAGGTCAGTCAGCGGTTCCGGCCCCAGGCGAATCAGTAATTCATGATTGAGCGGGTCGAGGCTCCAGAGCATCGCGCCGAAGCGCCGCGGGTCGGTGTAACGCAGGGCCAGGCCCGACTCCAGCTCGATGTCCACATGCTCATGCTTGGCCGCCGGCAGCCCGGCCTCCACCAGACGCAAATTGCCTGACATGCCCAAATGGCTGATCAAGGTGCCGACTTCGGCATTGATCAGCAGGTACTTGGCGCGCCGCTCCACCAGTACGATGCGCTGCCCGGACAGGCGCACATCGAGGTCCTCGGGAATCGGCCAGCGCAAGCGCCGTTCACGCACGATCACCCGGCTGACGCGCTGGCCTTCCAGGTACGGCGCGATGCCGCGACGGGTGGTTTCGACTTCTGGCAATTCAGGCATGGTGCTCTCGGATCAGGCGCATGGCCTGGAAAGTTCCGACACTCAGCGATGAGTGCCGAGGTCGCGGATCGTCTGCTTGAGGGTCTCGAAGTCGTAGTCCGAGAGGCCGACATAATCGAGCACCAGCGCCGCGATGCTGTTCCACTCGTGATCTTCGGTCTGATTGCCCAGTACCCGATAAGAAGCACAAATATGCTCGGCCATTTTCAGTATCGCCAGCAGGTTCTTCAGCGAACTGTTGCGCGACGACTCATCGCTGAAGATCGCCAGGGCATTGTGGTGATTGGCGATCGCCGCGCTCACGTGCTCCGGCAGACGCCAGGACTTGGCCGTGTAATACCCGACCACCGAGTGATTGGTATTGAACACCTGATTCTCCGTATCCACCACCCGGCATTCGGCACTGGCGCTGGCATAGGCCTGCTCAAGAACGCCCATGTAGTCGGGGAAACGCTGGAGCATCAAGGGTACGCCGCAGTCGTGGAACAAGCCCAGGGCATATGCTTCGTCGCCATTTTCAACGCCGATGCGCTTGGCCAGGGTCAGGCAGGTCATCGCCACGTCCTGAGCGGTGTCCCAGAAACGGTTCAGGGTGACAATGGTGTCGTCATTCATCTCGCCCTTGATCGACTGCGCGTTGATCAGGTTGATGACCGAGCGGCTGCCCAGCAGATTTACCGCGCGCTGGATCGAGGCAATCTTGTTGCTCAAGCCGTAATACGGCGAATTGACGATCTTCAGCAGGGAACCGGAAAGACCCGGGTCCTGGGAAATCAGCTTGGCGATGACTTCCAGATCCGGGTCGGGCATGTACTGCTCCATCTGCAAATCCACCATGATTTGCGGCTGGGCCGGTACACTGATGCCCTGCAGGGCTTGTTGGATCTGTTCGGAAGTCAGCTCTTGGGACATTTGTGCACGCTCTGGGTCAGGCGGTGATTCTAACCTTTATGAAGTTGGATCCGACATACCAAATCGCAAGACAACCCTCGCCACATGTCCACTTGCAGGCCAATCCGGGGTCTCAACACGCTATACTCCCGCTCTTTTTTCCGGAGCGACGACATGTCCCTGCCTAGCCTGCGCCTCAAAGCCAACGCCGACCGTCGTCTGCGCAACGGTCACTTGTGGGTCTACAGCAACGAAATCGATGTAGCCGCTACGCCTTTGCACGGTTTCAAGGCCGGCGACCAGGCAATCCTCGAAGCCGCTGGCGGCAAGCCGCTGGGCATCGTTGCCATGAGCCCGAACAACCTGATCTGTGCCCGTGTGCTGTCGCGCGACATCAAGTTGCCGCTGGATAAATCGCTGCTGGTACACCGCCTGAACGTGGCCCTGTCCCTGCGCGATCGCCTGTTCGACAAGCCGTTCTATCGCCTGGTCTACGGCGACTCCGACCTGCTGCCGGGCCTGGTGGTCGACCGTTTCGGCGACATCCTCGTAGTACAGATCGCTTCGGCCACCATGGAAGCCCATAAAGACGACGTGATCGCGGCACTGACCCAAGTGCTCAAGCCAAGCGGCATCCTGTTCAAGAACGACTCCGCTGCCCGTGACGCCGAAGGCCTCACCCGCTACGTCGAAACCGTGTTCGGCCTGGTGCCGGAGTGGGTTGCCCTCGAAGAGAACGGCGTGAAATTCGAAGCACCGGTCATCCAGGGCCAGAAAACCGGCTGGTTCTACGACCACCGCATGAACCGCGCACGCCTGGCACCCTACGCCAAGGGCAAACGCGTGCTCGACCTGTACAGCTACATCGGCGGCTGGGGCGTACAGGCTGCCGCGTTCGGCGCCAGCGAAGTGTTCTGCGTCGACGCTTCGGCCTTCGCCCTCGACGGTGTCGAGCGCAACGCCGCACTGAACGGTTTCGCCGAGAAAATGACCTGCATCGAAGGCGACGTGTTCGAGGCCCTCAAAGAGCTCAAGGCCAGCGAAGAACGCTTCGACGTGATCGTGGCCGACCCGCCGGCGTTCATCAAACGCAAGAAAGACATGAAGAACGGCGAAGGCGCCTACCGTCGTCTGAACGAGCAAGCCATGCGCCTGCTCACCAAGGACGGCATCCTGGTGAGCGCATCCTGCTCGATGCACCTGCCGGAAGACGACCTGCAAAACATCCTGCTGACCAGCGCCCGCCATCTGGACCGCAATATCCAGATCCTGGAACGTGGCGGTCAGGGTCCGGATCATCCGGTGCATCCGGCCATTGCGGAAACCCGCTACATCAAGAGCATTACTTGCCGGTTGTTGCCTAACAGCTAAAACCGCAAACCACTGTAGGAGCGAGCTCGCTCCTACAGAGGTTCCCGGCATCAAAACAGGAAGCCTCCTACAGCGCTTTTGATTGAACTCCCTGCGTCCCAGACTAGTATCGGTTTCTGGTTTCAAGCATGAACACTTGATCACTCCGGAAAACAAAAACAATCTCTGAGTTCTCCTGCCACCCTGTAAGCGCTGGGCTGAAACGCCAACGAGTCTCCCGCTTTATCCTGATTACCAATATCTCGCTAATCAGTTTTTTCCCGCTGAACATCCTCCTGCCTTCTTTTCCTGCCTTGGCCTCGAAGTTCGACAGTTCAACCGCTGACATCGCCCTTTCCATCAGCCTGTTCACGCTGGTTTTTGCATTTTCTCAATTAATAACCGGCCCGCTTTCAGATAAGTGGGGCGCAAGGAAGTTCTTCTTGGTTGCATCGTTGTTTCTACCCTCGGCTCGATAGGTTGCGCGCTGGCGACGGACTTCCCAAGCTTCCTGGCGTTTCGTGCAGTCCAAGCCATCGGGTGTGGTTTTTTTGTGCTGGGTCATGCACTGGTGGAGGATTTGTTCGAGGAACGGGATAGGGCCCGGGTGCGCATTTATTACATGACGCTGAGTGGTTCCTTTGTTGCACTGGCACCACTGTTAGGCTCTTGGCTACAAACCACTTTCGATTGGCAGGGTAGTTTTTACGGTTTTGCGCTCATGGCGCTCGGCATGCTGATCCAACTGATACTGCCTTCCAAGGCAGCCCTCCCAGCCCCCCCCCCCGTTTCAGTCATCCGCACGCTGAAATCCATCGCTGGAAATCGAGACTTCATCCGCTATTGGTGGATAGCCGCGTTAGTGTTCGCTTGCTATTTCGCGTTGATCAGCGTGACACCGCTGATTTTCATGGATGAGTTAAAACTGTCCGAGTACCAGTACGCGTGGGTACTTATGGTGTACGGGGTCGCCTATTTCCTGGGTGGAGTCGTTGCTACCACCGTGCAGAAACATATCTCCTTCTCTGTGTAAATCAACATTGGCCTCGGATTACTGGGTGCCGCCGGCCTGTTGTTGATGTTAATCATCCATTATGAGGCGATGACAACCATTACCCTGCTCATACCGATGCTGATCAGTGCTCTGGCGGTAACCCTGGTACGGCCTGCCGCCATTTCCGCAGCCATGTTGCTGTTCTCAAACAGCGCAGGGACGGCAGCATCCGCAGGCAACAGCATCATGTTCATTACCGCCGCCGTCAGCAGCGCCGCCCTCGCACAAACCGGGGACAATTTGCTGATGACCATTGCTGTCAGCTTCATCGTGTTCAGTCTTTGGGGATTGCTGACGAACACCAGGATCGGGCGCTGACTTGCAGGGGCGAGCTCGCTCGCGAAGAACGTCAACAATGACGCAGCGCCTCTGGTAGCCAGCTTTGTCTGTAGGTTCATCGCGAGCAAGCTCGCTCCTACAGACATAAGACACATCTGGAACTACTGTCGAACCACCTATCTCCCCTTCCTCACCTACCGTCTCTCTTCCAATCGCAGAAGAGGACCAAGGAATGTCCAACGAACCCCATGCCCATCACTTACGCACCGGCCGCTACTCGGAAAACGGCCGGATTTATTTGCTCACAGCTGTCACCCACCAGCGACAACCCGTCTTCAAGGACTGGCATATGGGGCGTAGGGTGGTAAGCGAATTCAGGAAGGCAACTGAGGACGGCCAAGCCTCCTCTATTGCCTGGGTGATCATGCCAGATCACTTTCACTGGCTGGTCGAGTTGCATAGCGGTGATTTGCCGAAACTGATGCAAGCCACAAAATCTCGAAGCGCCCGCGCTATCAACAAAGCGAGAGGCTGTCACGAGACGCTATGGCAAAAAGGTTATTTTGACCGGGCGTTGCGTCGCGAGGACGATCTGAAAGCGATGGCCCGATACATCGTTGCCAACCCATTGCGAGCAGGGCTAGTCGACCATATCGGCAAATATCCGCTATGGGACGCCATCTGGCTCTGAAACGAAGCCCACCGTAGGAGCGAGCTCGCTCGCGATGGTCGTCAACGATAACGCTGGCATCCTGACACCCCGCGGCGTTCTCAGGCTCATCGCGAGCAGGCTCGCTCCTACAGGATTGCGTCTTTCCACACGTCTCGTGAATGCTTGCAGCCATTCCCTCCAGCCGCCAGCCGTGTAGAATCGCGAACATTCATCGCCAGTCATCCCCGGCGGGTTTATGAGCTCAAGCTGAAGCGCGCGGCGATCCCGCAAAGTTATCGGCAACTTCCGGACACACGGCCATTTCTGAGTGTTCCAGACGTCAATAGAAGCTCACTTCCCTTTTGATACCTGATTAGCCGCCCGGAGTGCTTCATGCCTGATTACCGCTCGAAAACATCCACCCACGGCCGCAACATGGCCGGTGCCCGCGCACTGTGGCGCGCCACGGGGATGAAAGATGACGACTTCAAGAAGCCGATCATCGCCATTGCCAACTCGTTCACCCAGTTCGTACCGGGCCACGTGCACCTCAAGGACCTGGGCCAACTGGTCGCCCGCGAGATCGAACGCGCTGGCGGCGTGGCAAAGGAATTCAACACCATCGCTGTCGATGACGGCATCGCCATGGGCCACGACGGCATGCTCTATTCGCTGCCGAGCCGCGAGATCATCGCCGACTCCGTCGAGTACATGGTCAACGCCCACTGCGCCGACGCCATCGTCTGCATCTCCAACTGCGACAAGATCACCCCTGGCATGCTGATGGCCGCCCTGCGCCTGAACATCCCGGTGATCTTTGTCTCCGGCGGCCCGATGGAAGCCGGCAAGACCAAACTCGCTTCCCACGGCCTCGACCTGGTCGACGCCATGGTGATAGCCGCCGACTCCAGCGCTTCTGACGAGAAAGTCGCCGAGTACGAGCGCAGCGCCTGCCCAACCTGCGGTTCGTGCTCTGGCATGTTCACCGCCAACTCGATGAACTGCCTGGTCGAAGCACTGGGCCTGGCATTGCCGGGCAACGGTTCGACCCTGGCCACCCACAGTGACCGCGAACAGCTGTTCCTGCAGGCCGGCCGCACCATCGTCGAGCTGTGCAAGCGTTACTACGGCGAGAACGACGAGTCGGTGTTGCCGCGCAACATCGCCAACTTCCAGGCGTTCGAAAACGCCATGACCCTGGACATCGCCATGGGCGGTTCCACCAACACCATCCTGCACTTGCTGGCCGCTGCCCAGGAAGCCGAGATCGATTTCGACCTGCGCGACATCGACCGCCTGTCCCGTCACGTACCGCAACTGTGCAAGGTCGCGCCAAACATCCAGAAGTACCACATGGAAGACGTGCACCGTGCCGGCGGGATCTTCAGCATCCTCGGTTCGCTGGCCCGTGGTGGTTTGCTGCACACCCAGCTGCCGACCGTGCACAGCCGCAGCATGGAAGAAGCCATCGCCAAGTGGGACATCACCCAGACCACCGACGAAGCCGTGCACCACTTCTTCAAGGCCGGTCCTGCGGGCATCCCGACGCAAACCGCGTTCAGCCAGTCGACCCGCTGGGAAACCCTGGACGACGACCGTGAAAACGGCTGCATCCGCAGTGTCGAGCACGCGTACTCGCAAGAAGGCGGCCTGGCCGTGCTCTACGGCAACATCGCCCTGGACGGCTGCGTGGTGAAAACCGCCGGCGTCGACGAGTCGATCCACGTGTTCGAAGGCAACGCCAAGATCTTCGAAAGCCAGGACAGCGCCGTGCGCGGCATCCTCGCGGACGAAGTGAAGGAAGGCGACATCGTCATCATTCGCTACGAAGGCCCGAAAGGCGGCCCGGGCATGCAGGAAATGCTCTACCCGACTTCGTACCTGAAATCCAAAGGCCTGGGCAAAGCCTGCGCCCTGCTCACCGACGGCCGTTTCTCCGGCGGTACCTCGGGCCTGTCCATCGGACATGCTTCGCCTGAAGCAGCTGCCGGCGGCGCAATCGGCCTGGTGCAGGACGGCGACAAGGTGCTGATCGACATTCCGAACCGCTCGATCAACCTGTTGGTCAGCGACTCCGAGTTGGCTGCACGCCGGGTCGAGCAGGACAAGAAGGGCTGGAAACCGGTTGAAGTGCGTCCACGTAAAGTGACCACCGCGCTGAAAGCCTACGCCCTGCTGGCCACCAGTGCCGACAAGGGTGCTGTGCGTAACAAGGCGATGCTTGACGGGCTGTAAGCGTCAGTTGCCTGAATAAAAATGCCCCGCTCGCGGGGCATTTTTTGTCCGCGCTATTCCTGCGGGTCGAGGTTATCCAACGCCTGATTCACCGCCAGCTCGCCCAACATGATCACCTGCGCAATCCCCAGCATCGTGCTGCGTTGCGAGCCTTCCAGCAGGCCGGCGAAATCGCTGGCCATCACATTGGCCGAGGCGAGGGATTCGCAGGCGTGGGCCAACAGGGTTTCGGTGTCGAGGCCGGGGGCGATGACGAATGTTCGGCTGGGTTTGCGCGGGGTGGCGTTGATGTGGGCGCAGAGGTTGTCGGTATTTGGGGGATCGGGGGTAATTTTGAGCATAGATAAAACTCCCTACACATTAAGACAAGGAGCCATCACCCTCGCTACCAAACGAAGGGTGGCGGCCATGCGCAGGTTGGTAGACCGGGGTGTAAGGAAACCGGCGCGCCCGAAAGCGCCCTGTGCATGACCACCATAAAATGCAGAGACGTAAGAACGCCTGCAAATCATGATGCTTTGCACCCTACACAGCCGGGCTACCAAACCCGATCGCTGATGTTCAGCGACAAGTAGACGGTAGAGCCCGGGAGCAAGGCGCACAAGCCGGCGGATTCTGGCGTAGTCGTAGTCCCTTACGCAAGAATGCGTAGGTTGCGACTCTCAGGAGATGTCGATCAAACAGAGGCTTTCATTGCACCGACTGACCTCATCGCGAGCAGGCTCGCTCCCACAGGGATTGTGGGTATGCCTACGATTTATGTTGGACCGTAGAATCTTGTAGGAGCGAGCTTGCTCGCGATGAACGCAAAGACACCGCGCTAAATCAGAAAGCCCGCGTTATCGTTTAACGACCATCGCAAGCTCGCTCCTACAGAGAATCTAAAGCCTGGTCTTACTGGATTTCTTCAGGCTTGACGATCACCCAGTTCTTGTCCGCAGTCACCGTCAACCCTTCCTTGGCCTGGGCCGCGGCGTTCTTGGCCATCATGCCGTTGATCTGGGTCATGTACTTGTCCTTGCGGTTGACCCACAGGTGGATGCCGCCTTTGGCCACGTCAACGCTGTGGAATAGCATGTAACCGTCGCTGCTCGGGGTATCGCCGCCAACCAGCACCGGTTTTTTCCACTCGTCGATGTAGGTCAGGATTGCCGCCTGCTTGCCGGCCATCCAGGTTGCCGGGGTCCACAGGTACGGGGTCAGTTCCAGGCCGAGGTTGGCCTTCTCGTCATATTTGCCGGCGGTGACCTGCTTGCGCGCGGTGGTCAGCTCGCCAGTCTTCGGGTCCTTGAGCAGCAGCGACACGCCGATCACGTTCTGCGGTTTGACGTTGTAGCCGTACTTGGGATCGGCCGCGACCATGCGCACCAGTTCTTCGGAGGCGGCGGTCATCACGTAGACCTCGATGCCGTTCTCCATCAGTTTGTTGTACAGCTCTTGCTGGCCGGTGAAGATTTTCGGCGGGTTGACGTCGAGTTTCTTGACCACGTCGCCTTCGTAATACGTGGCCGGCACTGGTTTGCCGGACGACATCATCTCGTCGACATAGCCCTTGAGTTCCTTGAGCGTGAAGCCGGAGAACACTTGGGCGACCCATGGATAGCAGACCATGTCGTCGACTTCGCAGAGGCGGTAGTAGTAGCTGAACAGGCTTTCCTTGTGGTCGGCGGTGTCCTTGAACGGCATCAGTTTCAGGGAGGGATCGAGCTTGTCGCGGGTGATCAGGCCCTTGTTCTCCATGAATGGCAGCAACGACTCTTCGAGGTCGTAGCGGTAACTGGTGTTGTCCATGTCGAACACCGCGTAGTTACCCTTGTTGGCGTTGGCGGCGATCATGGCGTCCAGCGCCTTGGCCTGATCGGCGGGCCAGTGTTTCAGATCCGTTGCAAGTACCTGGCCGGCGAGGCCCAGGCAAAGTGCTGCTGCCAGCAATTTCGGTGCGAACTTCATTGGCATGCTTCCCTTATAAAAAGACCCTGAATGAAAGACATCGACGCTAACAAATAAGTGTGACAGTCCTCGTCTGTCAGCGACCGCCCGCGTCCCTTTCGCGCCAGTTGCATTTCTGACAGCGACATCCGCTTATTCCAAAAACGACGGAAACCATGCGTTTTTGATATTAATTCATTAGTTTTCAAGCTGTTAGGCTTGCCGGTTCGCAGCTGCCCCGGATGGTAGCTGGCACAAGTCTCACTCGGAGCTCTCATGAATCTGCCGCTGATTCTCAATCTGCTGGTGTTCTTCGCCCTGCTCTTCGGCCTGGCGCAAACCCGCCACACCACATGGAGCCTGGCGAAAAAAGTCCTGCTCGCGCTGGTGCTGGGCGTGGCGTTCGGTGTGGCGTTGCACACTGCCTACGGTGCCGGCAACCCGGTGCTGAAAACCTCGATCGGCTGGTTCGATCTGGTGGGCAACGGTTATGTGCAGCTACTGCAAATGATCGTGATCCCGCTGGTGTTCGCCTCGATCCTCAGCGCCGTGGCCCGTCTGCACAATGCTTCGTCTCTGGGCAAGATCAGCTTCCTGACCATCGGCACGCTGCTGTTCACCACGGCCATCGCGGCCTTGATCGGCATCGGCCTGACCAACCTGTTCGGCCTGACCGCCGAAGGCCTGGTGGCCGGCACCCAGGAAATGGCGCGCCTGCAAACCATCCAGACCGATTACGCCGGCAAGGTCGCCGACCTGAATGTGCCGCAATTGCTGCTGTCGTTCATTCCGCAAAACCCGTTCGCCGATCTGGCGCGGGCCAAGCCGACGTCGATCATCAGCGTGGTGATATTCGCTGCGTTCCTGGGTGTCGCGGCCCTGCAGTTGCTCAAGGATGATGTCGAGAAAGGTCAGAAGGTGATCAACGCCATCGACACCCTGCAAGCCTGGGTCATGCGACTGGTGCGCCTGGTGATGAAGCTGACCCCGTACGGCGTATTGGCGCTGATGACCAAAGTGGTCGCCGGCTCGAACCTGCAAGACATCATCAAGCTCGGCAGTTTTGTCGTGGTTTCTTACATCGGCCTCGGTCTGATGTTTGTGGTGCATGGCGTGCTGGTGTCGGCCGCCGGGATCAACCCGCTGCGTTTCTTCCGCAAGATCTGGCCGGTGCTGACGTTTGCCTTCACCAGCCGCTCCAGCGCTGCGACGATTCCGTTGAGCATCGAGGCGCAGACCAGTCGTCTGGGCATTCCGCAGTCCATCGCCAGTTTCGCCGCTTCGTTTGGCGCAACCATTGGCCAGAACGGTTGTGCCGGCCTGTACCCGGCGATGTTGGCGGTGATGGTAGCGCCGACTGTGGGCATCAACCCGCTGGACCCGCTGTGGATCGCAACGCTGGTGGCGATTGTCACGCTGAGTTCGGCCGGTGTGGCCGGAGTGGGTGGCGGTGCGACGTTTGCGGCGTTGATCGTGCTACCGGCGATGGGTTTGCCGGTGTCACTGGTGGCGTTGCTGATTTCGGTCGAGCCGCTGATTGATATGGGGCGTACGGCGTTGAACGTCAGTGGTTCGATGACGGCGGGGGCGATTGCCAGCCAGGTGATGCAGCAGACCGATAAAGCGCTGTTGGATGCGGATGAGCATTCGGCGTTGGCGCACGTTTGATCGGCGTCTGATAGACCGCTTTCGCTGGCAAGCCAGCTCCTACAGTTTGTGTGTCGATCGTGAAAATTGCGTACGACACGAACCTTGTAGGAGCTGGCTTGCCAGCGAAGCTTTCAAGCTTTTTCCCAAACCTCAAAGCTGTACGCCGGCTTGTCGTCCACCGCCGGGTTCGGCACATTCGACACCAGTTTCCACTGGTTCAAATCAAACTCCGGAAACCAAGCGTCCCCTTCCGGGCTCAGTGCCACGCGGGTCAGGTACAACCGATCAGCCTGCGCCAGCCCTTGCGCATACAACTGCGCACCACCAATCAGCATCAACTCATCAACGCCTTGTTCCTTCGCCCATGCTTCTGCGCGAACGACGGCAGCTTCCAGCGACGGATAAACCTCCGCGCCTTCCAGCACCAGATCCACCTGACGGCTGACCACAATGTTCAAGCGGCCCGGCAACGGACGACCGAGGGAGTCCCAGGTCTTGCGGCCCATGATGATCGGCTTGCCGAGCGTGGTGGCCTTGAAATATTTGAAGTCCCCCGGCAAGTGCCAGGGCATGCTGTTGTCGACGCCGATCACACGGTTTTCACCGAGGGCTGCGATCAGGCTGAGGGGGAGTGATTTAGTCATGCCCGCGAGGATACCAGAGCCTCGCTTTCGCCGATAAGCGCCACAGCGGTTATGCTCACAGCTCAATTAAGCGACGGGATGCCGCGTGACTGAACTCAATACCCTCTGGCTGACAGAAACCATCCGGCTGCGCGAAGAACACGCAGGCCCCCTGGAAGACCTTGAAGCCAACCGGCTGGCCCGCAGCGCCGGCGGCGATTTGCCGTCGCGCATTCAACGCCGGGCCCTGTGGCTGGCCGAGCGCGATGGCTTGAGCGATGCTCTCAAACACTGGCTGCAAGGCGCGCGACTGGCGCTGATGGTAATGGCGGTGCTGGCGGTGATCAGCGGCGCCGGCCTGGCCTTTGCTGCAATGGGCGACGGCCTGCACCCGGTGAATGTGTTCTGGGCCTTGGGCAGCCTGCTCGGGCTCAATCTGATCCTGCTGCTGAGCTGGGCCCTGGGACTGGTGTTCGCCGGCGAACACGGCGCCAGCCTCGGACGCCTGTGGCTGTGGCTAAGTGAAAAACTTGCGCGTGACGCCAAAGCCGCACAACTGGCACCGGCCCTGCTCTTGTTGCTGCAACGCCAGAAACTCAATCGCTGGGCTATCGGGGTGCTGGTCAACGGACTGTGGTTGCTGGCGATGCTCAGCGCCCTGGTCATTCTGCTGACGCTGATGGCGACCCGGCGCTACGGCTTCGTCTGGGAAACCACGATCCTCAGTGCCGATACCTTTATCGCCGTCACTCAGACGTTTGGCGTGCTACCGGCTCTGCTCGGCTTCAGCGTGCCGACCGAGGAAATGATCCGCGCCAGTGGCGATGCCGCACTGAACATCGAAAGTGCCCGTCAGGCCTGGGCCGCGTGGCTGGTCGGCATCTTGCTGGTCTACGGCGTTGTGCCGCGCCTGCTGCTGGCGCTGTTTTGCCTGTGGCGCTGGAAAACGGGGCAAACGGCGCTACGTCTGGATTTGAACCTGCCCGGTTACGCACAACTGCGCGAGCGCTTGATGCCCACCAGCGAGCGCCTCGGCGTCAGCGATGCGGCACCGGCGCAACTGCATCGCGTGGAAGGCGGCGTCAGCGAACAACAAAGTGATGGTGCTCTATTGGTCGCCATCGAGCTGGACGACGACCGCCCGTGGCCACCGCAATTGCCGAAAAACGTGAGCAACGCCGGCATCCTCGACAGCCGCGAATCGCGACACAAACTCCTCGAACAATTGAGCCGTTTCCCCCCGGCGCGCCTGGCCATCGCGTGCGATCCACGGCGCTCGCCGGATCGCGGCAGTCTGGCCTTGATTGCCGAACTGGCCCGCAGCGCCAGCGCCACCCGCGTGTGGTTGTTGCAGGCGCCCCCCGGTGAAGCGCTGGACGCCGAACGCCTGGGCGACTGGCACGTGGCGCTGCAACAGCTTGAGCTGCCGTTTGCCGATTGTGCACCGATGAACTGGCTGGAGACAGGTCATGACTGACACCTGGAAACAGCCTCTGAAACTCGCCGTGGTCGGCCACACCAATGTCGGCAAAACCTCGTTGCTGCGTACCCTGACTCGCGACGTCGGCTTCGGTGAAGTGTCCCATCGCCCCAGCACTACACGGCACGTCGAAGGCGCACGGTTGTCGGTGGACGGCGAGCCGCTGCTCGACCTCTATGACACCCCCGGTCTGGAAGACGCCATCGCCCTGCTCGATTACCTCGAACGCCTGGAGCGTCCCGGCGAACGCCTCGACGGCCCGGCACGCCTGGCGCGCTTCCTCGATGGCAGCGAAGCCCGGCAACGCTTCGAACAGGAGGCCAAGGTGCTGCGCCAGTTGCTGGCGTCGGACGCCGGGCTCTACGTGATCGACGCCCGGGAGCCGGTGCTGGCCAAGTATCGCGACGAACTCGAAGTGCTCGCCAGCTGCGGTAAACCGCTGCTGCCGGTGTTGAATTTCGTCAGCAGCGCCAACCACCGCGAGCCGGCATGGCGGGAAGCGCTGGCGCGGCTGGGCTTGCATGCCTTGGTGCGCTTTGACAGCGTCGCGCCGCCGGAGGATGGCGAGCGTCGACTCTATGAAAGTCTCGCCCTGCTGCTGGAGTCTGCACGGCCGCAACTCGAACGCCTGATTTCCGATCAGCAAGCCCAGCGTCTGGCTCGCCAGCAAAGTGCGGCGCGGTTGATTGCCGAATTATTGATCGATTGCGCGGCCTGCCGACGCAGCGTGGTCAGTGAAGCCGAGCAGGAACAGCAAGCCATCAGCGAACTGCGCAAAGCCGTACGCCAGCGTGAGCAGCATTGTGTCGAGGCCCTGCTCAAGCTCTACGCCTTCCGCCCAAAAGATGCCGCCGCCAGTGATTTGCCGCTGCTCGACGGCCGGTGGGGCGACGATTTGTTCAACCCGGAAACCCTGAAACAACTGGGCGTGCGGGTTGGTGGCGGAATCGCTGCCGGCGCGGCTGCCGGGGCCGGGGTCGATTTGCTGGTCGGTGGCATCACGCTAGGCGCAGCGGCATTGGCCGGAGCGATTGCCGGCGGCGCCCTGCAAACCGCCCGCAGTTATGGCAGTCGCTTGCTCGGCAAGCTCAAGGGCCAGCGCGAACTGACGGTGGATGACAACGTGCTGCGCCTGTTGGCTCTGCGCCAGCGGCAATTGCTGCAAGCACTCAATGCCCGTGGGCACGCAGCGATGGACAGTATTCAGGTCGCCACGCCACAAGATAAAACCTGGCGCGAAGGCAAACTGCCCGAAGCGCTGAACAAGGCGCGGGCGCATCCGCAGTGGTCGTCGCTCAATCCTCATCCCAAATTGAATCAGGCGGAGCGGCAGGAGCAGATCGAGGTTCTGGCACAGCAGCTGTAGTCACCTGAACATTTGTGTTGTTTGAACTGACGCCATCGCGAGCAGGCTCGCTCCTACAGGGGATTTGTGTCGACCACAGATCCAGTGTGGGAGTGAGCCTGCTCGCGATGGCAGCAACTCGGTATCACAGGCTTTACGCCACCAACAACCGCACCGCTTTGCCCTTCAACACCGCCAGATCAATCACCGGCACATGCCTCTCTTTCGCCATTTCATCCCACTGACGCATGCGCAAACTCACGGCACACAGCGGGTCCTGCTCGAACGCCTCAGCCTCTTTTGCCGTCATCACTCCGCCCTGATATTCCAGGGTGCGGCGGCTGGCTTCGCTCAGGCACTCGTAGTACCCCGGCTCTTTCAGCGTCAGATAACGCTTGGCCTGCACGTGGTATTCCACCAGTCGCGCCATGCGCTCGCTGAAACCTGCGCGGCGCAGGTAGTCGGCGCCGAGGCGCTCATGGCTGACCACACCGAAGCCGCCCATGTTCTCCGCGCTTTCGGCGCAGATATGTCCGATGTCATGAAAGAACGCCGCCAGCACCACTTCATCGTCGAAGCCTTCGGCCATGGCCAATTGCGCCGCCTGGGACATGTGCTCGATCTGCGACACCGGCTCGCCGATGTAGTCGCTGTCGCCAAAGCGCTCGTACAAACTGAACACCTCGGCAATCACCTGTTCATTGCGCTCCATCAGATTTCTCCCAATACCTTGGCCACATTGCGTTCGGCCATTGCCGGCCCGACGCTCATGCCGACACCCCTGTGCATCAACGCCACGCTCAGACCTTCTGCCGGGCGCAGGAACGAGAACGGTCCCGGCCCCCGTGAACCATAGACCCCCTGCCAGCGTTCGACCACTTGCACCTTGCAGCCCAGAGTCTGCTCGGCCAGCTCGATCATCCAGTCGTCGACCTGCTCGGCATTGAAGGGCGACGGATCGCTGCCGTAATGGTGCGAATCGCCAATGATCAACTCGCCATAGGGCGTCGGGCTGATCAGCAGGTGGATGCCGTTTTCGTGCAGATGCGGCGCGTACTGCAGGATTTCTGCCTGCACCGCCGCAGCCTCCGGCAAGTCGGCGAAGGCGCCGTAGTGCACGCAACTCAAACCGGTGAGCAACGCGTGTTGCAGGTTGAGGTTGATTCGCGGGCGGGCGCGGAGCATTTGCAGGCGGCAGATTTGCGGCTCGAGTTCGGCGATCTGTTCGGCCAGCAACGTCTGATAATCGTGGCCGGAGCAGACGATGATCTGCTCGGCACTGAAGCTGCCGGCGGTGCTGTGCAGGCGACCCGGCTCGATATCGTGCACCAGGGTGGAGAAATGAAACTCGACACCCAGGTCGCGGCGCAGGAAGTCGATCAGCGCCGGAATCGCTTCGCGGGAATACAGTTGCTGATCGTCCATGCCATGCAATGCAGCGCGGTGATGGCGAAACTGACCGCCGTACAAATCGCGCAGCGCAGCGCCGCGCAACAGGTCGACGCGGTAACCGTGTTCGACGGCGCGGCCCTCGCAGAAGGCTTCCAGCAGTTGCTCTTCCGCCTCGGTGCGGGCGAACAGGTACGAGCCATTGCGCTTGAGTTGCAGGCCGGCGAGCTGCGCCCAATCGCCCCAGATACCGCGACTGGCGCGAGCCAGTTCCAGCATCGGCCCCGGCGGTTGGCCGGTGACCAGTGCCTGGCCGAAGTTACGCACCGAAGCGCCGAGGGGCGTTTCGCTGCGCTCGAAAACCGTGACCTTGAGACCGCGTTTGGCGGCGGCATACGCGTGGGACAAACCCAGGATGCCGGCGCCGACGATCAGCATGTCGTTGTGTTGTGTCATGGAGTTTTGTCCTGAATTCGAGACCGCCATCGCGAGCAAGCTCGCTCCCACATTGGTTTTGTGATCGACGCACATCCCCTGTGGGAGCGAGCTTGCTCGCGATGAGGCCCTTTCAGCCGATAACGATCTTACTTGGCCGCCACTTTCTCGGACTTGCCGTCATAGCGCTTGCGCCATTCGCTCAGGATTTCGTCGCGGTTCTTCGAAGCCCAGGCGAAGTCGTTCTTGATCAGGCGCTGTTCGTAGTCGGCTGGCAGTTCGGTCTGTGGCTTGGCGATGCCAGGCTGGGCGAGCACGGCGAAGTTTTCTTTATAGAGCTCCATTGCCTCAGGGCTGGCGGAGAAGTCAGCCAGTTTCTTCGCCGCTTCTTCGTGGGCAGTGCCCTTGATCACGGCAGTCGCTTCGATCTCCCAACCCAGGCCTTCCTTCGGCAGGATGATGTCCAGCGGTGCGCCCTGGCGCTTCAGTTGAACAGCCGGGTACTCGAAGGAAATACCGATCGGGAATTCGCCAGCAGCTGCAAGCTTGCAAGGCTTGGAACCGGAGTGAACGTACTGGCCGATGTTCTGGTGCAGGCCGTCCATGTACGCCCAGCCCTGTTTCTCGCCGAAGGTCTGCAGCCAGGCGCTGACATCGAGGAATCCGGTGCCGGACGATGCCGGGTTCGGCATGACGATCTTGCCCTTGTACTCAGGCTTGGTCAGGTCCTGCCAGCTCACTGGCTTGGTCAGCCCCTGCTTCTCGGCTTCGACAGTGTTGAAGCAGATGGTCGCAGCCCAGACGTCCATGCCGACCCAGGCTGGTGGGTTGGCCGCGTCGCGGTAGTTGGCGCCGATCTTTCCCAGGTCTTTCGGTGCGTAGCTTTGCAGCATGCCTTGCTGATCGAGGATCGCCAGGCTGGAAGCAGCCAGCCCCCACACGGCGTCAGCCTGCGGACGAGCTTTTTCGGCCAGCAGTTTGGCGGTGATAATGCCGGTGGAATCACGCACCCATTTGATGTCGACGTCCGGGTTGGCCTTTTCGAAAGCTTCTTTGTAGGTCTTCAGTTGTTCGGCTTCGAGGGCGGTGTACACCGTCAACTCGGTTTTCGCCGCAAAGGCGTTCAGGCTGAAAGCGGTGAGGACAGCAGCGGCCAGGGCCATAGGCTTGAACATGATCTTTTCCTGTTTTTTGAGTTGAGGGGTTGTGCAGATTCAATGACCGGGCGCGGTCTGCCGCCAGGCCTGGGAGCGGCGCAGCAAACCGCGCGAGGCCCAGGCCAGCAGCAGGGACACGCCCGCCGAGGTAATCAGGATCAGGGTCGACATCGCTGCCGCGCCGCCGACGTTGCCGGCGTCGTCCATGTTCAGCACCGCCACCGCCGCGAGGATGGTGTCGGGGCTGTAGAGAAAGATCGCCGCCGACACGGTGGTCATGGCCGAGACGAACAGGTAACGCACGATGTCCAGCAGCGCCGGCAGGCAGATCGGCACGGTGACCCGCAGGTAATGGCGGTACAGCGGCGCCTTGAGCGACAGCGCGGCGGCTTCGAACTCGGCGTCGAGCTGACGCAGCGCGGTGGTGGCGGTCATTTGCGCGGTGGTCAAATAGTGAGCAATGGTGCAGACGATCAGCAGGGTCATGGTCCCGTACAGCACATGCAGCGGGTTGCCGGTGAGGTTGAAGAAGAAGACGTAACCCAATCCCAACACCAGGCCCGGCACCGCCATCGGCACGAAACTGAGCATGCGCAAGGTCAGGTTCAGGCCGCGCTGGCCCCTGGTTTTTTCCATCAGGTACGCACCGGTGAAGATCAGCAGGCTGCCGATCAGCGCCGTGCCCAAGGCCATCTTCAGGCTGTTGCCGTAGGCCAGCCAGCCACCGCCGGCGGTTTCGTTGAACTGATAGTAGTTGAGCGACAGCGACAGGTTGTACGGCCAGAACTTCACCAGCGAGGAGAACACCGCCATGCTGAACACCAGCAGCAGCGCGGCGCAGATCAGCAACACGATGGCCAGGTAGCAGCTGTCGCGCAGCTTCGACGGCGCGGGTTTGAACACTTGGGCGCGACCGTTCATGGAGTCGCCGTGACGACGACGCAACCAGGCATCGACGCCGAAGCTGAACAGCGCCGGCAGCAGCAACACCATGCCGATCAACGCCCCGCGACCGAACTGTTGCTGGCCGACCACCGCCTTGTAGGCCTCCAGCGCCAACACTTGATAGTCGCCACCGACCACCACCGGTACACCGAAGTCAGTGATGGTCAGGGTGAACACCAGACAGAACGCGGCGAACACGGCCTGACGGGTCGCCGGCCAGGTGATGCTGCGGAAGGCTTTGGCCGGGCTGGCGCCCATGCTGGAGGCGGCGTCGAACAGTCGCGCATCGGCCAGGGACAGGGCCGACAGAAGAATCATCAAGGCGTGCGGGAAGGTGTAGATGACCTCGCCGAGCACAATGCCCCAGAAGCCGTAGATGTTGTCCGAAAGCAGGCCGCGCAACATGCCCTGATTGCCGAACAGATAAACCAACGCGATGCCGGGCAGCATTGATGGCGCCATCAATGGCAGCAGCGAAATGCCACGCCAGATGCCTTTAGCCGGAATCAAGGTGCGTTGCAGGGCGTAGGCAAACAGGTAGGCCAGCGGTACGACGATGGCCGCGACGCTGAGGGAAACTTTCAGGCTATTGCCCAGGAGCCAGTGGAAGTTCTCGCTGGTCACCAGCTCTTTCGCGGCGACCCAGCCACCGCCCTGCCCGGCCTCGGTGCTGAAACCGCGCCAGAAGATCGCCAGCAACGGCATCAATACGGCGACGCCCAACAACACCAGCATGAGGACTTTGCCGCCGACCACGAACAACCGGTCACCGACCTCGGCGCGAGTGGTTTGCCGCACCTGCTTTTGCGGCAGCGGCAGCGCGATGTTCGCGCTCATCAGGTAAACACCTGCAGGCTGCGCGGTGGCAAGGCGACCATGATCTGTTGGGCGCCAAGGCGCGGCATGGCTTCCGGCGCCAGCTCCGCCAACAGTGCGTGGCCCGGCAATTGATCGAGCTCGAAGCTCATGCGGCAGCGGTTGCCGAGGAAGGTGATTTCACGAACCTTGGCCGGGAACAGGTTTTCCTCATGCACCAGCGGGTTGACGTTGATCGCTTCCGGACGGCAGAACAATCGGCCCGACGCGGTCTTGGCGCCGCCATCGGCCAGACGCATGCTCATCCCGCCGACCTGGGCGTGGCTGTCGCTGCTGCGCTGGAACGGCAACCAGTTGCCCTGGCCGACGAACTCCGCCACGAACGGCGTGGCCGGGCGGTTGTAGATTTCCTGCGGCGTGGCGTACTGCTCGACCTTGCCGTTGTTCATCACGGCGATGCGGTCGGCCATCAGCATGGCCTCGTCCTGATTATGGGTAACCATCAGGGTGGTGATGCCGAGGTTGCGTTGCAGTTGGCGCAGTTCGGTGCACAGATGCTCGCGCACCCGGGCATCGAGGGCCGACATCGGTTCGTCCAGTAACAACAACGAAGGCGCAGGCGCCAGGGCGCGGGCCAGCGCCACACGTTGCTGCTGCCCGCCGGACAACTGGCCCGGGTATTTTTTCTCGCTACCGGTCAGGCCGACCAGTTCCAGCATCTGACCGACACGACGGCGCACTTCGTCGCGACCGCTGCCGGCGAGGCCATAGGCAATGTTCGCTTCGACGGTGAGGTTGGGGAACAAGGCATAGGACTGGAACAGAATGCCGTAGTCCCGCGCCTGGGGTGCCAGGTGGGAAACGTCGCGATCACCCAGGTACAACTCGCCGCTGTCCTGCTTCTCCAGACCGGCGATGCAGCGCAGCAAGGTGGTTTTGCCACAGCCCGACGGCCCCAGCAGACACACCAGTTCACCGGCTGCCACGTCGAGGGAAACGTTGTCCAGCGCGGTGAAGGCGCCAAAGCGTTTCTGTACGCCGCGCACTTTCATCGGTGCGCCGGGGTTGGTCAAGGCAGTTGCGATCGGGTTGTTCATGGACGGACCTCATCTGGCAGATGGGGCCATCCTAGAGTTGTAATGAGTCCGTCATGTGGCAGTAAGGCAAAAACCGCCGATAGTGGTATTCAAGGATTTTGGTTCAGGTGCTGTGTTGTCAGGACTGACGCCTTCGCTGGCAAGCCAGCTCCTACAAGGTTTCGCATTCCCCTGTAGGAGCTGGCTTGCCAGCGATGAGGCCTGAACAGCCGCCAAAGATCTCAGACCGGGGCCATTTCCTGCGCCAACCCCAGAAACGCCGCCGGCAGTCGCGCGTTTTTGCGCTCCTTGAGGCAGTACAGGTATTCGGGAATCTGCGGCGCATTCTCGATGGTCAGCACCCGCAGCTGCGGATCATGGGGCACTTCCTGGCGGGCAATGATGCTGATACCGATGTTGCGCAGTACCGCTTCGCGGATCGATTCGCGGCTGCCGATTTCCAGCAGCGGCCCAAAACATACGCCAGCACTGGCCAGCAACTCTTCGGTCAGGCGACGGGTGGTCGAACCCGGTTCGCGCATCAGTAGGGTATGCCCGGCCAATGCACTGAGCGAAACGTGATCGTGAACCGCCAGCGGATGATTTCGATGCACGGCCAACACCAGCGGATCGCTGCCGAGCACCCGGCGAATCAGCCGTGCGTCATCGAGTAACTGCGACGATGCCGCGACATCGACCCGATAATCCTCCAGCGCTTCAAGCACCTGTTGGGAGTTGCCGATTTCCACCGACACCTCCACTTGCGGCAGACGTTCGCGGAATGTTTTTACCAGGTCGAGGATGTAATACGGCGCCGTGGCAGCAATGCGCAATGTGCCCTGGACCTGGCCGCAGTTACGCAGGAAAAACTCGATGTCGGCTTCCTGCTGCATCAGCACCTTGACCATCGGCAGCAGCCGCGCGCCCTCCTCGCTGACACTGAGACGTCGGCCACCACGGTAGAACAGCTCGACCGAATACTGGCTTTCGAGGTTGCGGATCTGCGTCGTCACCGTCGGCTGGCTCAGGCCAAGCTTTTTTGCAGCCTGGGTAATGCTGCCCAGGCGGGCCACCATGTAAAACGCCTTCAGCTCCGCACTCAGCACAACCGTCCCTCATCCTTTACTTGCGCAGCAGGCGCAAACCGTTGAACACCACCAGCAAACTCACGCCCATGTCGGCGAACACTGCCATCCACATGGTAGCGAGCCCGGCGAAGGTTACCCCAAGAAAGATCGCCTTGATGACCAAAGCCAGGGCGATGTTCTGCTTGAGGATGCTTGATGTCTGCCGCGACAGGCCAATGAATGCCGGAATTTTTCGCAGATCGTCGTCCATCAGGGCGACATCGGCGGTCTCGATCGCGGTATCGGTGCCAGCGGCGGCCATGGCGAAACCGATCTCGGAACGCGCCAGTGCAGGCGCGTCGTTGATGCCGTCGCCGACCATGCCGACCCGATGCCCTTGGGCATAAAGAGCCTCGACAGCCTGCAATTTGTCGCCTGGCAACAGGTCGCCCTTGGCCTCGTCGATGCCGACTTGCGCGGCAATGGCTTGCGCGGTGTGGACGTTATCACCCGTGAGCATCAGGGTTTTGATGCCCAGGTCATGCAGTTGCCGGATGGCTTCGCGGCTGGACGCTTTTACCGTATCGGCGACGGCGAACAGCGCCAATGGCCCGGACTGATCAAGCAGCAGCACCACCGACTTGCCCTGTTTTTCAAGGGCGAACAGTTTCTCTTCCAGCGCCGGCGAGCACAGCCCCAGATCCTCCACCAGTCGATGGTTGCCCAAATGGTAGAGCTGGCCGTTGATTTCGCCGCGCACACCGCGCCCGCCCAGCGCTTCGAAGTTATCCACAATCAGCGTCGCGGTTTGGTTATCCACAGCCGCTTTGGCAATGGCCTGGGAAACCGGGTGATCCGAGCGCCTGGCCAGCGCGGCGGCAATGGCAGGCGCCGAATCGTCGGCGGTCGGATCCAGCGACAGGTAATCGGTCTGCACCGGTTTGCCGTGGGTGATGGTGCCGGTCTTGTCCAGGGCCAGGTAGTCGAGCTTGTAACCGCCTTCCAGATAGACGCCGCCCTTGACCAGGATGCCTTTGCGCGCCGCCGCCGCGAGGCCACTGACGATGGTCACCGGCGTGGAAATCACCAGCGCACAGGGGCAGGCCACCACCAGCAGCACCAGCGCCCGGTAGATCCAGTCGAACCACAACGCGCCCATGAACATTGGCGGGATCACCGCCACGGCCAAGGCCAGGATGAACACTGCCGGGGTGTAGATTTTCGAGAAGCTGTCGACGAAACGCTGGGTCGGCGCCCGCGCGCCCTGAGCCTGCTCGACGGCGTGGATAATGCGCGCCAGGGTCGAGTTGTCAGCCGCAGCGGTTACTTCATATTCCAGGGATCCGGCCTGATTGATGGTGCCGGCGAAGACTTTGTCGCCGACGGTTTTTTCCACCGGCAGGCTTTCACCGGTGATTGGCGCCTGGTCGATGGTCGAGCGACCGGACAGCACTTCGCCGTCCAGGCCGATACGCTCACCGGGACGGACCCGTACCCGCGCGCCAAGCCCAATGGTTTTTACACCCTGCTCAAGCCAGCCCCCGTCAGCCTGCAACACCGTCGCCGTGTCCGGTGTCATCTGCATCAGGCCGCCGATGGCGTTACGCGCACGGTCGAGGGACCTGGCTTCGATCAACTCGGCCACAGTGAACAGGAACATCACCATCGCCGCTTCCGGCCACTGGCCGATCAGAACCGCGCCGGTCACGGCAATGCTCATCAGGGCGTTGATGTTCAGGTTGCGGTTTTTAAGGGCGATCCAGCCTTTTTTGTAAGTACCAAGGCCGCCACTGAGAATCGAGACCAGCGCGATGACCGCCACCACCCAGTTCGGGGCGGAACTGGTGAAGTGGATAACTTCTGCCAGCAATGCACCAACACCGGACAGCGCCAAGGGCCACCACGGCTTTTGCCGGGGCGCCGGGGTCGGGGTTTCAGCCCCCTGGTCCATCGGCTCGGCCTGCATGCCCAAGGACTTGATGGCCTCGACGATCGGCTCGATACCGGGCAAATCGTGGGTCACACCAAGCACCCGATTAATCAGATTGAACTCCAGCTGCTGTACCCCGGTCAGTTTGCTTAGCTTATTTTGGATCAGCGTCTGTTCGGTCGGACAGTCCATTGCCTCGATACGGAAACTACTCAGCCTAGCGCCAATCGTCGGCGATTCGCTCAGTTTTACCAGCGCAGGCGCTGCCGCTTTAGATGAGCAGCAGGAGTCGTCGTGACCGCCGTGCCCATGTTTTTGCACGGGCTTGAGCTTGTGGCTGTGCTCGTGTTCAGCCCCGGGTTTGTGGGAGTGCAGGGAATCGCTCATTGGTTACGTCCATAAGAGTGCCTGTTGCCAAGTAAAGACCCTGTAGCCACTATAGGGTCAAGCACCCATTCTGGAGTTTTGGAGATTGTTGTCATGAAAATTGGAGAATTGGCGAAACTCACGGACTGCGCCGTGGAAACGATCCGCTACTACGAGCGCGAGTACCTGCTGCCGGAACCAGCCCGCAGTGACGGCAATTATCGCGTCTACACCCAGGCCCACGCCGAGCGCCTGACCTTCATCCGTAACTGTCGCACCCTCGACATGACGCTTGAAGAAATCCGCAGCCTGCTGGCGTTTCGCGACAGCCCGCAAGACCAGTGCGAAAGCGTCAACGCACTGATCGACGAGCACATCCACCACGTCAGGGCGCGGATCGACGGCTTGCTGGCCTTGCAGACACAACTGCTCGAGCTGCGCCAACGCTGCGACGAGGGACCGGGTATCGATCAATGCGGGATTTTGCAGCGGCTGGAAGTGAGCGGCGGGGTGGTGGTGACGGAGGTTGAGCATTCCCATGTTGGCCGTAGTCACGGCCACTAAGCACACCACATACCCCTTGTAGGAGCGAGCTTGCTCCGGGCGGCGATCCGACGATGAATTCGAACTCGACGCACCCTTCCAGACAGTACGCGTCATCGTTCACGTCCATCGCGAGCAAGCTCGCTCCTACAGGGGTCCGCGTCGTATTTCAGACCGCCATCGGCGCGGTCATCGGCGCGTGGTGCTCGTAGCCTTCCAGCGAGAAATCGCTCGGTTCCACCAGCTCCAGCCATTGCGGCTGATACTCACCAGTCTTGGCAAACTCCGGCACACGCTCGGAAATCACCAGTTTCGGCATCGGGAACGGCTCGCGCTTGAGCTGTTCGTTGAGCATGTCCAGGTGGTTTTCGTAGACGTGGGCATCACCGATGAAATAGGTGAACCAGCGCGGCGTGTAGCCCGTCAGGCGACCGATCAGGCTCAGCAGAGCAGCACCTTCGGTGAGGTTGAACGGCGTGCCCAGGCCCAGGTCGTTGGAGCGGATGTAGAGGGTCAAGGAAATCTCCCTGGTCTCGACATTCGGGTGGAACTGATACAGCAGGTGGCACGGTGGCAGGGCCATTTCATCGAGCTGGGCGCAGTTCCAGCCGTGGAAGAGGATGCGACGGCTGCCCGGGTCCTTGATGATGGTATCGACGCACTGGCGGACCTGGTCGATGGCCTTGTACAGCACCACGTAGGCCTGGCCGTCCTCCTCGCCTTCGGCAATCTGGCGGTAGCCTTGCTTCAGGGTCTGCTCGATGGCAGCCGGGTTGCTGACCGGGATCTGCTTGTACGCCGGCCATTTGCGCCATTGCACGCCGTAGATTTCGCCGAGGTCGTCTTCGCCCTGGCGGAACGGGTTGGCCAGCCACTGGGCGTTTTCGTTGGCGTTCTGGTCCCAGACCTTGCAGCCCAATGCGCGGAATTCGGCAGCGTTGTTCACGCCACGCAGGAATCCGCACATTTCGCCGATGGCCGATTTGAACGCCATCTTGCGCGTGGTGATCGCCGGAAAACCTTCCTGCAGGTCATAACGCAGCATCGCACCGGGAAAACTGATGGTGTTCACGCCGGTACGGTTGGCCTGCTTGGTGCCGTTCTTGATGACGTGGGCGACCAGTTCGAGATATTGCTTCATGAATTACCTGTGTCCTTGAACCCAGGACTCAAGCCCCGGGGTTCGATTTTATACGGCTGCCGCTGGAGTCGCCGGGGCGCGGTGATAGGCCAGCCAGATCAGGAACAGCCCGCCGACGATCATCGGCACGCACAGCACCTGGCCCATGGTCAGCCAGTTCCAGGCCAGATAGCCCAGCTGGGCGTCCGGTACGCGGACGAACTCGACGATGAAGCGGAAGATGCCATAGAACAGCGCGAACATCCCCGATACCGCCATGGTCGGACGTGGCTTGCGCGAGAACAGCCAGAGGATCAGGAACAGTGCCACGCCCTCGAGGGCGAACTGGTACAGCTGCGACGGGTGACGCGGCAGCTGCGCCGGGTCGCTGAACGGCGGGAAGATCATTGCCCACGGCACGTCGGTCGGCTTGCCCCACAGCTCGGCATTGATAAAGTTGCCGATACGACCGGCACCCAGGCCAATCGGCACCATCGGCGCAACGAAATCCATCAGCTGGAAGAACGACTTGTTGTTCTTTTTACCGAACCACAACGCCGCCAGCATCACACCGATGAAACCGCCGTGGAACGACATGCCGCCCTTCCACACTTCGAAAATCAGCGTCGGGTTGGCCAGGTAAGCGCTCAGATCGTAGAACAGCACGTAACCCAGTCGCCCGCCGACGATCACCCCCATCGACATCCAGAACACCATGTCGGAGAGTTTCTCCTTGGTCCAGGTCGGGTCGAAGCGGTTCAACCGGCGGGACGCCAGCAGCCAGGCGCCGCCGATGCCGATCAGGTACATCAGACCGTACCAGTGGATTTTCAGCGGACCGATGGCCAGGGCCACCGGGTCGATCTGCGGGTAAGGCAGCATTGCGACTCCTCGTTAGAGATTCAAATCTTAAAAATTCCCGGGCGACGCTGCCACCTCAGGATTAAGCCAGGATTGCGCTGCCCGTCAGAGCAGATGCTTCAGACTAGAAAGTTCAGACCGACGCAGAACAGCAAAGCGGCAAACAGCCGTTTCAGCAACTTCGGCGACAACCTGTGGGCCAGTCGCGCGCCCAATCGGGCGAACACCATGCTGGTCAGGGCAATGCCCAGCAACGCCGGCAAATAAATGAAACCGAGACTATGGGCCGGGAGCAACGGATCGTGCCAGCCCAGAATCATGAAACTCAATGCACTGGCCAGGGCAATCGGCAGACCGCAGGCCGATGAAGTGGCCACGGCTTGCTGCATCGGCACGCTGCGCCAGGTCAGGAATGGCACGGTCAACGAACCGCCGCCAATGCCGAAAATCGCCGAAGCCCAGCCAATCACGCTGCCGGCCACGGTCAGACCGAGTTTGCCCGGCACGGTTCGGCTGGCCTTGGGTTTAACGTCCAGCGCCAGCTGAGCGGCGATCACCAGGGCAAATACACCAATGAGTTTCTGCAGATTGGGACCGGAAATCGCTTCCGCCGTCAGCGCGCCGAACCCGGCACCGATCAGAATGCCGACGGTCATCCACATGAAGATCGGCCAACGTACGGCACCACGGCGGTGATGCTCGCGTACCGCGTTGACCGAAGTAAAGATGATCGTCGCCAGGGAGGTACCCACTGCCAGATGCGTGAGGATCGACGGATTGAACCCTTGGGCCTTGAAGCTGAACACCAGCACCGGGACGATGATGATCCCGCCGCCCACGCCAAACAGCCCGGCGAGCACACCTGCACAGGCGCCGAGCGCCAGATAGAGCAGAAATTCCATTGTCGTCCCGCCCGTATCCCCAAAACCGGAGCGGCATGGTAACGGATGCATGGCCTCGAGCTCCACTGTGCAAGGCGATGGATCGATGAGCGATGTCTGCGTACAGTGAGCAAAAAACACACAAGGACAGCCTTATGTGCCTGATTGTCTTTGCCTGGCGCCCGGGTCATGCCCAACCGCTGGTCGTGGCGGCCAATCGCGATGAGTTCTACGCCCGCCCCAGCCTGCCTCTGGCGCCATGGCCCGAAGCGCCGCACGTACATGCGGGGCGCGACCTCGAGGCCGGTGGCACCTGGCTCGGTGTCGGTGCCCAGGGACGTTTTGCGGCGCTGACCAATATTCGCGATCCCCATCGACCGCCGGGGCGCAAGTCTCGTGGGGAGCTGGTGGCGCGTTTTCTCACAGGGGAAATGCCAATTGACGACTATTTAGCCGACGTTGTCGACCGTTCGCTGGAATATGGTGGCTTTAACCTGCTGCTCGGCAATACCAATGAGCTCTGGCACTTCAATCAACTGGAGTCGGAAGCGGTGATGCTGGCCCCGGGGGTCTACGGGTTATCCAATGCCGGGCTGGATACACCGTGGCCGAAACTGCTCAAAGCCAAGGCGGCGTTGAGCGAGGTGCTGGATGATCCGCAGCCTCAGGCGCTGTTGGCGTTATTGAGCGATGCGCAGACCGCACCGCTTGCCGAGTTGCCAGATACCGGCGTAGGGCTGGCCACCGAGACGTTACTGTCGAGCGTGTTCATTGTCAGTCAGAGTTATGGAACGCGGGCGAGTACGGCGTTGATTGTGCAGGCGGATGGGGCGCGGCATATGGTCGAGCGCAGTTTCGGGCCGTATGGCGGGCATCTTGGGGAAGTGGAGATCAGGCTGTAGTTGTGTGCTGTCTGGACTGGCCCCATCGCGAGCAAGCTCGCTCCCACAAGGATATCCAGTGAACACAAATTTTGTGAACGCCAGAGATCCTGTGGGAGCGAGCTTGCTCGCGATGGGGTCATCAGCCTTTCAGAGGGGCTTGATCGCCGCCGGATTGATCATCCGCGCCAACCCGAGGTTCTTCAGCGCCAGCTGTAACGAGCTGTGAATCACTTGCGGGTTGTCGATGGTCATTAGTTCCGCCAGCAATTCCTTGGCCTTGCTCAGGTTGATCTGGCGCAGCATCCACTTCACTTTCGGCAAGTTGGTGGCGTTCATCGACAGGCTGTCGAAGCCCATCGCCATCAACAGCACGGCCGCCGCTGGGTCACCGGCCATTTCGCCGCAGATGCTCACCGGCTTGCCTTCGGTATGGGCATCACGCACCACGTTCTGCAGCGCCTGAAGCACTGCCGGGTGCAAGTAGTCGTAAAGATCGGCCACCCGCGGATTGTTGCGGTCCACGGCCAGCAAGTACTGGGTCAGGTCGTTGGAACCGACCGAAAGGAAGTCCACTTGCCGAGCCAGCTCCTTGGTCTGATACACCGCTGCCGGAATTTCGATCATCACGCCAATCGGCGGCATCGGCACGTCGCAGCCTTCGTCGCGGACTTCGCCCCAGGCGCGGTGGATCAGATGCAAGGCTTCTTCCAGCTCGTGAGTGCCGGAGATCATCGGCAGCAGGATGCGCAGGTTGTTCAGGCCTTCGCTGGCCTTGAGCATGGCGCGGGTCTGCACCAGGAAAATTTCCGGGTGGTCGAGGGTGACGCGAATGCCGCGCCAGCCGAGGAACGGATTGTCTTCCTTGATCGGGAAGTATGACAGTGACTTGTCGCCACCGATGTCCAGGGTGCGCATGGTCACCGGTTGCGGATGAAACGCGGCGAGCTGCTCGCGGTAGATCGCCAGTTGTTCCTTTTCGCTCGGGAAACGCTGGTTGATCATGAACGGCACTTCGGTGCGGTACAGGCCCACGCCTTCGGCACCGCGCTTCTGCGCCCGCGCCACATCCGCCAGCAAACCGGTGTTGACCCACAGCGGCATGCGGTGGCCATCGACCGTCACGCACGGCAGATCGCGCAGCGCATCCAGCCCCAGGGCCAGTTGTTTCTCTTCCTCGACCACCTCGGCGAACTGCTTGCGCAGCACTTCACTCGGGTTGGTGTAGACCTCGCCGTGGTAGCCATCGACGATCATCTGGATGCCGTCGACCTTGGAGTACGGCAGGTCGACCAGGCCCATCACGGTCGGAATACCCATGGCGCGGGCGAGGATGGCGACGTGGGAGTTGCCTGAGCCGAGCACCGACACCAGGCCGACCAGCTTGCCCTCCGGCACCTCGCCGAGCATCGCCGGCGTCAGTTCTTCGCTGACCAGAATGGTGTTGTCGGGGTAGACCAGGGTTTGCTGACGCTCTTCCTGCAAGTAAGCCAGCAATCGCCGACCAAGGTCCTTGACGTCCGAGGCCCGCTCGCGCAGGTAGGCGTCGTCCATCAATTCGAAACGGTTGACGTGATCGGTGACCACCTGGCGCAAAGCGCCCTGGGCCCACTGTCCGGTCTTGATCACGGTGGTGACTTCGCTGCCCAGCGCGGCATCGTCGAGCATCATCAGGTAGACGTCGAACAAGGCCCGCTCTTCCGGACGCAACTGCGTGGCAAGCTTGGCGGACAAGGTGCGCATGTCGGCGCGCACGCCTTCGATGGCGGTCTTGAACAAACCGAGTTCGGCGTCGATGTCGGTGATGTTCTTGTCCGGCACCACGTCCAGATCGGCGGGCGGCAGCATGACCACCGCCGTACCGACTGCCGCACCCGGCGAACCCGGAACGCCGATGAACTTGGCCTCCTGGATGCCTTTACCCTGACGGCCCAGGCCGCGGATCGAACCGGTGGCCTCGGCGTGGGCGATAACGCCAGCGAGCTGCGCGCTCATGGTCACGAGGAAAGCTTCTTCACCTTCATCGAACTGGCGACGTTCTTTTTGCTGGATGACCAACACGCCGACAACGCGGCGGTGGTGAATGATCGGTGCCCCGAGGAATGAGGCGAAACGCTCTTCACCGGTCTCGGCGAAGTATCGGTAGCGCGGGTGATCCGCAGCGTTTTCGAGGTTCAGGGGTTCTTCGCGCGTACCGACCAGGCCAACCAGACCTTCGTTGGGTGCCATGCTGACTTTACCGATCGAGCGCTTGTTCAAGCCCTCGGTGGCCATCAGCACGAAGCGGTTGGTCTCGGGGTCAAGCAGGTAGACCGAGCAGACCTGGCTGCCCATGGCCTCTTTGACGCGCAACACAATAATCCCCAACGCCGCCTTGAGATCCTTGGCGGAGTTAACTTCCTGGACGATCTTGCGCAGCGTATTGAGCATGGCTCGGGGTCGAACTCCGTCGTCAGTCGCGCGCTAAAAGGCGCGGGGCAAGCTCTTTGAGAGCGCGTCGATACACCTCGCGCTTGAATGTCACCACCTGGCCCAACGGATACCAATAGCTGACCCAGCGCCAGCCATCGAATTCCGGTTTACCGGTCAAATCCATCCGCACCCGCTGCTCGTTGGAGATCAGGCGCAGGAGAAACCATTTCTGTTTCTGGCCGATGCACAGCGGTTGGCTGTGGGTACGCACCAGACGTTGCGGCAAACGATAGCGCAACCAGCCCCGGGTGCAGGCAAGAATTTCAACATCTTCGCGCTCAAGGCCCACTTCTTCGTTCAGCTCGCGGTACAAGGCGTCTTCCGGTGTCTCTTCGGGGTTGATTCCCCCCTGCGGAAATTGCCAGGCATCTTGATTGATTCGGCGAGCCCATAGCACCTGGCCGGCGTCATTCGTCAGAATGATCCCGACATTGGGGCGAAAACCATCGGGGTCGATCACGGCAACAACCTCGCAAACGCATGTCGCCGCATTGTTCCACAAAGGTTGTGAAGGCGGCAACGAAGGTTCCTACCTTATGTGCACTCTTGTGAAAAGACCGTATTCTTGTCGCCTTTTTACTGACTTTTCAGCGGGTAACTGCAATGCGCCTGGCTTTATTCGATTTGGACAACACCCTTCTGGGCGGTGACAGCGATCACGCTTGGGGCGATTACCTGTGCGAGCGCGGCTTTCTCGACGCCGTCGCCTACAAGGCTCGCAACGATGCGTTCTACCAGGATTACCTGGCCGGCAAACTCGATAATGCCGCTTACCTGAACTTCTGCCTGGAAGTTCTCGGCCGCACCGAAATGGCCACGCTGGATCAGTGGCACAGCGATTACATGCGTGACTGCATCGAACCGATCGTGCTGCCCAAGGCCATCGACCTTTTGGCCAAACACCGCGCAGACGGCGACAAACTGGTGATCATCACTGCCACCAATCGCTTCGTCACCGGGCCGATTGCCGTGCGCCTGGGCGTCGAAACCCTGATCGCCACCGAGTGCGAGATGGTCGACGGCCGCTACACCGGGCGCAGCATTGATGTGCCGTGCTTCCGCGAAGGCAAGGTGACGCGCTTGAATCGCTGGCTGGAGGAAACCGGGTATACGCTGGAAGACAGCTACTTCTATAGCGACTCGATGAATGATTTTCCGTTGCTGGAGCAGGTGACCCATCCGGTGGCGGTTGATCCTGATCCGAACTTGCGGGCCGAGGCCGAGAAGCGGGGTTGGCCGGTAATCAGTCTGCGCGGCTGAAACCGCTATCGCGAGCAAGCTCGCTCCCACAGGGATCTATGTCGAACACAAATTTTGTGAACTCCACAAAAACCTGTGGGAGCGAGCTTGCTCGCGATCGGGGCGACTCGGTTTCAAGCCTTAAACAGGCTTGGCCCCCATCAACCCGGCAATCGCGATAAAACACACAAAACTGAACAACGCCAAGGCAAAGGTAAATTTACCTACACCCCCCGGCGTCTTGCGCAGTTTATTGAGGCGTACCAGCAACCAGAACCAAGCCAGCGCCGCCACGGCGTACAGCACACTGGACGCCAGCAACCAGGCCTGCCCCAATGGCCAGCCCACCAGATGCACCATCCACCAGCCGGTAAACGGCATGCTCAGCAGCGCCAACCCCATCAACAGCCAGACAAATACACGTGGCCGTTGCAGGGTGCGGCTTCCCGCCGTCGCATCACCCTTGCGCCGCGCAAGCAAAACCCAGGCTCCCAGACCCAGCGCACAAGCCAGCAATACAACAGTTGCCACCATGTGCGCCGCTTTCAGGGCAGTTAACGTTTCCATTGTTCGATTTCCTTATGACCCGCCCATCAGCGTAGCCCCTCAGCCAAGAAACAGCTGATAGGCCGGATTGTCGCTTTCGTCCCAGTACGGGTAACCGATTTCTTCCAGCGCCGCCGGCACCAGGTGGCGCTCGTCGTGGGGCACTTGCAGGCCCGCGACGACACGGCCATCGGCCGCGCCATGGTTGCGGTAGTGGAACATCGAGATGTTCCAGCGCCCGCCGAGCTTGTTGAGGAAGTTGAACAGCGCGCCCGGACGCTCCGGGAATTCGAAGCGCAGGATCACTTCATCGACCACATGCGCCGCACGCCCACCCACCATATGGCGGATGTGCAGCTTGGCCAGTTCGTTGTCGGTCAGGTCCAGCACCGGGAAACCCTGCTCGCTCAGGCTGGCGATCAACGCACTGCGCGGGTCGCTTTCCGGGTGGGTCTGCACACCGACAAAGATGTGCGCTTCGCTGCCGGTGTTGTAGCGGTAGTTGAATTCGGTGATCTGGCGCTTGCCGATGGCCTCGCAGAACGCCTTGAAGCTGCCCGGCTTCTCGGGAATGGTCACGGCGATGATCGCTTCGCGGCCCTCGCCCAGTTCCGCACGCTCGGCGACGTGGCGCAGGCGATCGAAGTTGACGTTGGCCCCGGAGTCGATGGCCACGAAGGTCTGGCCGCTGACGCCGCGCTGCTCGACATACTTCTTGATCCCGGCCACGCCCAAAGCGCCGGCAGGTTCGGTGATCGAGCGGGTATCGTCGTAGATATCCTTGATGGCTGCGCAGATTTCGTCGGTGCTGACGGTGATCACTTCATCGACATGGTCTTTGCAGATATCGAAGGTGTGCTGACCGATCTGGGCGACCGCAACGCCGTCGGCGAAGAGGCCCACGGTCGGCAGCACCACACGCTCGCCCGCCGCCATGGCGGCTTGCAGGCAATTGGAGTCATCCGGTTCGACGCCGATGATCTTGATGTCCGGGCGCAGGTACTTCACGTACGCCGCGATGCCGGCGATCAGCCCGCCGCCGCCCACCGGGACGAAAATCGCATCCAGTGGCTGCGGGTGCTGGCGCAGAATCTCCATTGCCACGGTGCCCTGCCCGGCAATGGTGTGGGGATCGTCGTAGGGGTGAATGTAGACGTAGCCTTTTTCGTCGACCAGTTTCAGCGAGTAAGCCAGGGCTTCCGGGAAGGAATCGCCGTGCAGCACCACCTTGCCGCCACGGGAGCGCACGCCTTCGACCTTGATCTCCGGGGTGGTCTTGGGCATGACGATGGTCGCTTTCACGCCCAACACCTTCGCCGCCAGGGCCAGGCCCTGGGCATGGTTGCCCGCCGACGCGGTGACCACGCCGCGAGCGCGCTCTTCGTCGCTCAACTGGGTCAACTTGTTGTAGGCGCCGCGAATCTTGAACGAGAACACCGGCTGCAAGTCTTCGCGCTTGAGCCAAATGCTGTTGCCCAGCCGCTCGGAGAGCTGGCGGGCAGTCTGCAGCGGGGTTTCTACGGCAACGTCATAAACGCGCGAGGTGAGGATCTTTTTGACGTACTGTTCAAGCATCGGAAAGCATCACTGAGCGGGTTGGGCAGGATCAAGGAGTCTAACCCGCATTTTGGCCGCGCGACCACCAGTTGTAGGAGCGAGCTTGCTCCGGGCGGCGTTCCGACGAAAAACGCAATGGCACCGCTGCACATCTATTTTCACGCGTTATCGTTCACGACCATCGTCGGATCGCCGCCCGGAGCAAGCTCGCTTCTACAAGGAACGGTCGATCTGCCAATCGGGCAATGACCTTCCCCGCCCCGAAGCCTATAATGCCGGCCTTTCGTTCCCTCCTCGGCACCCCGGAGCCCGCATGAACCAGGATCAACTCAAACAGGCAGTGGCTCAGGCCGCCGTCGACTTCATCCTTCCGAAACTCGACGACAACAGCATCGTCGGGGTCGGCACCGGCTCCACCGCCAACTGCTTCATCGACGCCCTGGCCCAGCACAAAGGTGCGTTCGACGGCGCGGTCGCCAGTTCCGAAGCCACCGCCGCGCGCCTCAAGGGCCACGGCATTCCGGTGTACGAACTGAACACCGTCAGCGACCTGGAGTTCTATGTCGACGGCGCCGATGAGAGCGACGAACACCTGAACCTGATCAAGGGCGGCGGCGCTGCCCTGACCCGCGAGAAGATTGTCGCGGCCGTGGCCAAGACTTTCATCTGCATCGCCGATGCCAGCAAACTGGTGCCGATCCTCGGTACCTTCCCGTTGCCGGTGGAAGTGATCCCGATGGCCCGCAGCCACGTGGCCCGCGAGCTGGTGAAGCTCGGCGGCGACCCGGTTTACCGCGAAGGCGTACTGACCGACAACGGCAACATCATCCTCGACGTGTTCAACATGCAGATCACCAATCCGGTGGAGCTGGAGACGCAGATCAATGCGATCGTCGGCGTGGTCACCAATGGTTTGTTCGCGGCGCGCCCGGCGGATCTGCTGCTGCTGGGTACCAGCGAAGGTGTGAAGACTCTGCGCGCGCAGTAAGCCACACACAGCCTTTGTAGGAGCTGGCTTGCCAGCGATAGCGGTGTAACAGCCAACAAACATGCTGAATGTCATGGCCTCATCGCTGGCAAGCCAGCTCCTACACAAGCAGGGCAAGCTTCAGGGTTGTCCCGGTTTCTTGAAAACGTAAAACAGGTTTGGCTCACTGACGAGGTACAGCGTACCGTCGTCATCCATGGCAACCCCTTCCGCTTGCGGTACGTTTTTCTGCAAGCCGTGCTGCCCCTTGCTCAATGACATTGTACTCAGCGGACGCCCATCCACATCCAGTTCCAGAATCAATCGCGACTCATCCGATAGCGCCAGCAAATGCCCGCTGCGCTCGTCGTATTGCAAACCCGACAGGTCCCGCACAAACATCCCGGCATCACGCTTGGGGTCGTTGATCACGTGCACCGAGTAGGATTCTTCAGGATTGAATCGCGGAAAACCGTACACCTCATAGATCAGCATCGGGTCGCGCTCCTTGGCCACGAACAGGCGCTTGCCCACTGAATCGTAAGCCAAGCCCTCGAAGCCCTTGTTGCTGCCCATGTGTACACCAACAGTCATCTGTTCGGCGTCTGCCGCGTCGACGAAGGTCGTGTCCTGCTCCAGATGAATTTTGATCAACCGTTGCTGGCTTTCGTCAGTGACCACGTAGGTGTCCGCGCTGATGAACTCCACCGCCTCGGGATCGCCGAAACCGACCAGTGCCACACGACGCAAGATCCTGCCGTCGAGGGACAACTCGATCAACTCGCTTCGCTTATTGGTAACGGTGAACAGGCTGTCGCGCACAGGGTCGTAGGTCAATGCTGAAACGTTGTCAACCTGGCCATCGATCACCCGCGCCTCGGTCACGACCTGATAATGGTCCAGCCCCATGGACCGGGAACTCACCGGCTGCCACAGCGCGTGCAGATTGAACCAGGCACGCTCGAACAGGCGCTGGTATTGGCCGAGTGCAATCAACGCAATCAGCGAGACCACCGACAGGATCAGAATCAGGAATTTGAGGCGGGCAAATCGACGCATTCGGGGGGCTCAGGTTCAATACAGGCGGATGAAATATCACGCCTGCCTGAACTGAAGCTTAATGGCCGTGAGTATTTTACGCATACGCAATCAGCGTAGGAGCTGCCGCAGGCTGCGATCTTTAGCGATCTGGTTGACGCCAGAGTCAAGAGATCGCAGCCTTCGGCAGCTCCTACACAGAGGCACTACCTCTGTTTTTCGAAGCGATAAAACAGGTTCGGCTCACTCACCATGTACAGCGTGCCCGCGTCATCCATGGTCACGCCTTCGGCACGAGGAATGGTATTTTTCAGGCCGTTGAAGCCACGCAGCAGCGTAATGAAACTGACCTGCTCACCCTTCTTGTCCAGCTCCAGCAGCAGGTGCGAGTCGGCGGACAGCACCAGCATGTGGCCGGTTCGCGGGTCGATGGCCAGTGCCGACAGGTTGCGCATGTCCAGCGCATGACTGGCCAGCTTCAGCTTGTCGCCGGAAAGGACCTTGCCGTCACCTTTCCAGGCAAACAATGCCGGCGGGCGCTCTTCGCCCAGCAGCAGCTGCTGATTGCGCTGATCCCAGGTGACACCTTCAAAGGCCTTGTTCTGGTCTTTGGAAGGCCCGAGGTCGTATGTCGGGAAATCGGTGATGTTCAGTTCGCGGGTGTCGGCATCGACCTTGACGATGGCGATCAGGTGGTCGCGCTCATCGACAATCGCCATTCGGCCGTCACCCAGCACGGCGACGCCTTCAGGGTTGCTCCAGCCGACCAACGGCATTTTGCGCAGCACATCGCCCTGCAAGTTCAATTCGACCAGAAACGGGTTCTTGCCCATGACCGAAAACAGGGTCTTGGTCTGGGGGTCGTAGGACAGATCCGACGCTTCGTCCTTTTCCATGCCCGGCAACGGCTTCGCATCGATCACCGCGCGGTAGTCCGGAAGCCAGATACTGGCCTGACGCTCGGCCGGGCTCTTGAATTGCTCTTTCACCCAGAGCAGGCCCCGCGCATCCCAATGCATGGCAAAGGCGACGCCATAGGCGACAACGGCCACCAGCAGCAGCCAGGTGTGCCAACGCAGGGCGAAGCGTGAGCGGCGGGCAGGTTCAAGCGTGGAAAGCGGAGAAGTGGCCATCGGAGAATGCGTTCCAGAAATTCAGGCTAGGGGTAATAGCTGTAGGAGCTGGCTTGCCAGCGAAAGCGGTGTAACAGACAACATGGATGTTGAATGTTAAGGCCTCTTCGCTGGCAAGCCAGCTCCTACATCGGGCGTGGCGTGATCAGCGAACGCTGCTGGTGAACCGACTGACGCCCGGCAACTCCAGAACGATCTCATCACCGACATTCAGCGGACCGACGCCCACTGGTGTGCCGGTGAGGATCACGTCCCCGGCCTGCAACGAGAAGCAGCCGGCCATGTGCTGGATCATCGGCACGATCGGGTTGAGCATGGCGCTGCTGTTACCGTCCTGGCGTACTTCGCCGTTGATGGTCAGGCGGATGCCGATGTCGGTCAGGTCGGCAAACGTGCTGCCGGACACGAACGGGGCAATCACTGCCGCGCCGTCGAAGGACTTGGCGATTTCCCAGGGCAGGCCCTTGGATTTCAGCTCGGCCTGCTTGTCGCGCAGGGTCAGGTCCAGGGCCGGGGCGAAACCGGAGATGGCGTCGAGCACTTCTTCACGGCTCGGTTTGGTCGACAACGGCTTGCCGATCAAGACCGCGATTTCCGCTTCGTAATGCACCGAACCACGCTCGGTCGGAATGCTGAAACCACCTTCCAGCGGCACCACACAACTGCCCGGCTTGATGAACAGCAGTGGCTCGGTCGGCACCGGGTTATCCAGTTCCTTGGCGTGTTCGGCGTAGTTACGGCCGATGCACACCACTTTCCCCAGCGGAAAATGAATACGCGTACCGTCGACATACTGGTGCTGATAGCTCATTACCGACTCCTGCCTTCATGGATGCTTAAGGATTGCAGATCAAACCGCGAAGATCTTGCCCGGGTTCATGATGCCGTTCGGGTCGAACACTGCCTTGACCGCTTTCATGTACTCGATCTCGACCGGGGAGCGGCTGTAGGTCAGGTAGTCACGCTTGGTCATGCCCACGCCATGCTCGGCGGAAATCGAACCGTTGTACTTCTCGACGGTTTCGAACACCCACTTGTTGACGGTGGCGCACTTGGCGAAGAACTCGTCCTTGCTCAGGTTATCCGGCTTGAGGATGTTCAAGTGCAGGTTGCCGTCGCCGATGTGGCCGAACCAGACGATTTCGAAGTCCGGGTAGTGTTCGCCGACGATCGCGTCGATTTCCTTCAGGAACGCCGGGACTTTCGACACGGTGACCGAGATGTCGTTCTTGTACGGCGTCCAGTGGGAAATGGTTTCGGAGATGTATTCGCGCAGTTTCCACAGGTTTTGCAGCTGGGTTTCGCTCTGGCTCATCACGCCGTCCAGTACCCAGCCCTGCTCGACGCAATGCTCGAAGGTTTCCAGGGCGTGGTTGGCCACTTCTTCGGTGGTCGCTTCGAATTCCAGCAGCGCGTAGAACGGGCAGTCGGATTCGAACGGCGCCGGGACATCGCCACGGGCCATGACTTTGGCCAGGGCCTTGTCGGAGAAGAATTCGAAGGCGGTCAGGTCAAGCTTGCTCTGGAAGGCGTGTAGCACCGGCATGATCGAGTCGAAATCGGCGGTGCCAAGGACCATCGCGGTGAGGTTTTTCGGGGCGCGATCCAGGCGCATGGTCGCTTCGACGACGAAACCGAGGGTGCCTTCGGCGCCGATGAACAGCTGACGCATATCGTAGCCGGTAGCGTTCTTGATCAGGTCGCGGTTCAGTTCCAGCACGTCGCCCTTGCCGGTGACGACTTTCATGCCAGCGACCCAGTTACGGGTCATGCCGTAGCGAATCACCTTGATCCCGCCGGCATTGGTGCCGATATTGCCGCCAATCTGGCTCGAACCTGCCGAAGCGAAGTCCACCGGGTAGTACAAGCCCTTTTCTTCAGCCACGTTCTGCAGATGCTCGGTGACCACGCCCGGCTGACAAACGGCCGTGCGGTCAGTGAGGTTCACGTCGAGGATCTGGTTCATGTAGTCGAACGACACGACCACTTCGCCATTGGCCGCCACGGCAGCGGCGGACAAGCCGGTACGACCGCCGGATGGCACCAGCGCCACCTTGTGTTTATTGGCCCAAAGGACAATGGCCTGGACCTGCTCGGTGGTCTTGGGGAACACGATGGCGGTCGGAGCGGGGGCGAAATGCTTGGTCCAATCCTTTCCGTAAGCATTCAGGGAGTCGGCATCGGTCAGCACCTTGCCAGGCTCAACCAGGGTCTTCAGCTCTTCAATCAGGGCAGGATTGGTCATCGACAGAACTCTCGAACAATTCATGGTCATCCTGAGAACGCTTCACGTCGCAGGAATGAGTGTTTAGCGGGGTGCATATGCTAGCATACCGACCCCGCAGGATAGTGCCCAAGGGCTGTTCTGCGGTGACGGCTTTCCTGCCGTGCGGGTCAGCTCCGGGCTGCTCCCTTTCCTGCCATTTTTCTCCGGGATACAGGTTTACGCAGATGAGCAAGACTTCTCTCGATAAGAGCAAGATCAAGTTCCTTCTTCTCGAAGGCGTCCACCAATCGGCTGTCGACGTCCTCAAGGCGGCGGGCTACACCAGCATCGAGTACCTCACTGGTTCTCTGCCTGAAGCCCAGCTCAAGGAAAAGATCGCTGATGCTCACTTCATCGGCATTCGCTCCCGCACTCAACTGACCGAAGAGATCTTCGATCACGCGAAGAAGCTCGTGGCCGTAGGGTGTTTCTGCATCGGCACCAACCAGGTCGACCTGGACGCTGCCCGCGAACGCGGCATCGCGGTGTTCAACGCACCGTACTCCAACACCCGTTCCGTAGCGGAGCTGGTGCTGGCCGAAGCAATCCTGCTGTTGCGCGGCATCCCTGAGAAGAACGCTTCCTGCCACCGTGGCGGCTGGATCAAGAGCGCGGCCAACTCCTTCGAGATCCGTGGCAAGAAGCTGGGCATCGTCGGTTACGGTTCGATCGGTACTCAACTGTCGGTCCTGGCGGAAGGCCTGGGCATGCAGGTGTACTTCTACGACACCATCACCAAGCTGCCATTGGGTAACGCGACTCAAGTAGGCAACCTGCACGAGCTGCTGGCGATGTCCGACATCGTTTCGCTGCACGTACCGGAAACCGCCGCTACCCAGTGGATGATGGGCGAGAAAGAAATCCGCGCTATCAAGAAAGGCGGCATCCTGATCAACGCCGCCCGCGGCACCGTGGTCGAACTGGACCACCTGGCTGCTGCCATCAAGGACAAGCACCTGATCGGCGCAGCCATCGACGTATTCCCGGTGGAGCCACGCTCCAACGACGAAGAGTTCGAAAGCCCGCTGCGTGGCCTGGACAACGTGATCCTGACCCCGCACATCGGTGGTTCCACCGCTGAAGCTCAGGCCAACATCGGTCTGGAAGTGGCGGAAAAACTGGTCAAGTACAGCGACAACGGTACTTCGGTATCGTCCGTGAACTTCCCGGAAGTGGCCCTGCCGGCTCACCCTGGCAAGCACCGCCTGCTGCACATCCACGAGAACATCCCGGGTGTGATGAGCGAGATCAACAAGGTCTTCGCCGAAAACGGCATCAACATCTCCGGTCAGTTCCTGCAGACCAACGAGAAGGTCGGCTATGTGGTAATCGACGTCGACGCCGAGTACTCGGACCTGGCGCAAGAGAAGCTGCAACACGTCAACGGCACCATCCGTAGCCGCGTGCTGTTCTAAAGAACAGCGGCGAGCTTGCATGTAATAAAAAGGGAGCCCCTGCGAAGGGGCTCCCTTTTTTTATTTCACATTGACGGTGATTTTCTTGGAAACGATCGGCGGCTCGAACGGCATATGGTTGCTATCGCCCAGTTCAAGCTGCAAGGTGTGTTTGCCCGGCGTGAGCGTTATTTCAGCCTGGGTCTGCGCACCGCCGAAATGCAGGTGGTTGGCATCCTTGGGGATCGGCGCACCGGCGGCTGGCAGCTCATCGACGTCGATCAGCACATGGTGATGACCGGTGTTCTTGGTGGTATCGCCCGCCGGTGCCAGGGCAATGTTCTCGACCGCGAACTTGACGACAACTGTCTGTGGAATCGTCGCACCGTCCGTGGGAGAAACAATGGACACTTCGGCGCCTTTCGGAGCCGGCGTTGCAGCACTGGCCAGCACCGAAACACCCATCAACAGGCCAGCCAAAGCAGCACGTGACATAAAGGTTTTCATTCTCTTCTCCAGTTTTTCCATAAAATTCGCGTGACCATGACAACTTCATGGCCATTCGTTGTCGAAGGCACTCGACAACCATAGCAAAGCGAGCCTGAATCAGAGGGTCCGCGATAAAAATTCAAAGGAGTGACCATGCGCTTTCTGCCTGGCCTGATCTGCCTGCTACCCCTTTTGAGCCCTTTGGCTCACGCCGAACTGATAGATGACGTCAACGACCGGGGCGAATTGCGCATTGCCGTTGAAGCCAACACTCCCCCATTCAACTTCAAGGATGACGACAAGCTCACCGGTTTCGAAGTCGAGCTGGGCCAACTGCTGGCAAGTGAGCTCGATGTCCGGGCCGACTTTGTCGTCACCGACGGCAGCGATCTGCTGACCGGCGTCGAAAGCGGCAAATATGACATCGCCATCAACCACATAGCAGCGACCCCGGATCTCCAGGATCGTTTCGACTTCAGCGAGCCCTACATTCAAACCCATGCGCAATTGATCGCGCAGAAAGAAGAGCCGCGCTCCATTCTGCTGGTGCAGTCGCTGACAGAAGAGAAGCCCAAAACCAACCCGGCCGTAAACCTGGCGATTCCGTTTCAGAAGGGTAATCCGGCGTTCCATGCCAGCCTGGAAAACGCATTGCAGCGGATCAAGGATGACGGGCGACTGCAAGCGCTGGAGCAGAAGTGGTTGGGGGCGGATGCGGGTGTGGTGCCGAAGCTGCAGAACTGAAGTAAATGCAGAACCTGTGGGAGCGAGCTTGCTCGCGATGAGGCCAGTCCGGTCAACATTGATGTTGGATGTCAGGCCGCCATCGCGAGCAAGCTCGCTCCCACAGTGGATCTATGGTGATTGTCAGTCTTGTACAGCCAAGGCTGCCGCCACTTGCGGCAACTCCAGCTCACTGAACACCTGCACCCCGTGGCGCTTGAGTAGCGCCGCTGTCACGCCCTCGCCACTGACCTTCACGCCGCTGAACGTCCCGTCATAGGTCAGCAGATTGCCGCAGGACGGGCTGTTGGCCTTGAGGACTGCGATGCGGATGCCATGCTTTTGTACCAGCTCCAGCGCCTGATACGCCCCCGACAGAAACTGCGCGCTGACATCCTCACCCTCGGTAGTGATCACCAACGCCTGGCCGTCGAGAACTTGCGCGCCCTGCCCACCAGGGATTTCCGCCGCCGCCCGAGGTGTTGGCAATCCACCTGCCACCTCCGGGCACAACGGCACGACCCGACCCTCATCAAGCCACTGTTGAAGCTGATCGAACGGCCCGCTGGCCCCGCCGTCGTAACGGACGCGGTGACCCAATAGGCAGCGGCTGACGAGAATTTTCTGCATGATCAGAACGGCTCGTTGCCGCGCCGGCGGAACCAGCCGGTCAGCGACAGGCGATCCCGGGTCGCGGGCAGGACTTCGTGGGGAACCTCTCCGGAGAGAAACACCACTAGGCAGCCGCCAATAGGTTGCACGTCGTGGGCGCGATCATTGTCGAGGTACATGCGCAACTGGCCGCCGTGTTCGGGAAGCCAGGCGTCATTGAGGTAAACCACCGCCGAAACCATGCGCCGGTCGTCATCGCGAAAGCGGTCGACGTGCTTCAGGTAGAACGCCCCGGGCGGGTACATCGCAAAATGGCTTTCGAAATCCTCCAGGCCGAGAAACAGACCGCGATTAATCGCCTCCCGCAGGCTGTCCATCAAACTCAGGTAGCTGTCGCAAGCCTCGGCCTGGCCGGGGTCGATCCACTGGATATGGTCGCCACGAATCCCTTCGCGGATCTCCGATGACGGCCCACGGCCCACAGCGGCCGGAGCCAGCTCACCCTCGGCAGCACGTTTGCGACACTCGCCCGCCAGCGCTCGGGTCAGATCCAGAGGCAGGAAAATATTCTGCTGCGACCAGCCGTGCTCGGCCAGGTCATCGACGATTCGTAACAGCAGCGGGTGATCAGAGGATATTTGCATGCCGCGCATAGTATTCCTGTGCCCGAAAATCCGACAGAGCCGCGCAGCGGGTTGATACGAATTCTCGACAAGTACGGATGCCGCACGGAGAATAGTCGCCTGCTGACTGGAGTCCCTATGCGCCGTTTGCTTTTATCACTGTTGCTGTTCTGCGTCTTGCCCGCCTGGGCAGACGGCCACGACCAGTTGTACAAGGTCGCCGGCTGGCCGGAACAACGCGCGCATTTCAACGACGCCCTCTCGGCTGCTCAGCAACGCTACCAGGGCAGCCTGCCTCCGGCGGTGTTTCAGGCACTGGTCAATAACAGCAATCAGCGTTTTTCCGCCAAGGCGGTGGACCAGCGTGCCGAAGCGCAATTGCGCAAGAACCTCGCCAACCCCAAACCCGCGCTGACGTTTTTCCAATCGCCCCTGGGCAAGAAAATCGTCGCCGCCGAGCTGTTGGCGACCCGTCGCGACCAACTGGCGAAAAACGCCAAGGGCCTGCCGAAGATGCAGGCCAGCGACAGCCGCCTGCTGATCATCGGCCACTTGGCACAATCCCTGCCCGCACGCGAGGCCGGCGCGGAAGTCAGCCTGGCGATTGCCGGTGTTGCCGCCGACAGCTTGAGTTCGATGATCCCGGGGTTGCTCGGTGCCGGCCAGGCCCAGGGCATGCTCAACGGCCAGCGCCAGCGCCTGATGGACCAGATCGGCAGCGACCTCAACAACACACTGCTGTATGTCTATCGCGACCTGTCGGACGACGAGCTGGAAGAGTTCGCGACCTTTGCTGAATCTTCGGAAGGCCAGGCTTATTATCAGGCCGCATTGGCTGCGATTCGGGCGGGGTTGGCGGTGGGGCAGAGCAATTCGAACCTGACCCAGTGATCTTCGGCACCTGACAGATCGCTATCGTCGGAACGCCGCCCGGAGCAAGCTCGCTCCCACAGGTTCTGTGCTGATCACAAAGTTGCGGACTTACACCGGCCCCTGTGGGAGCGAGCTTGCTCGCGATGAGGCCGGAACTGGCGCTAAGGATTCCGACCCTTGATCCGCTTGCTCAAAAACCCGAAAAATTCCTGCCGCATCACCAGCGTTTCATTCGCCAGATGATGCCGTGCCTCGGGCAGCATCAGCACCTGCGGCCGATCAAACTTGCCCCGCAACACTTCCAGGTTGTGCTCCCAATCCACCGTCATATCGGCTTGCCCCTGCACGATCAACGGCCGGCGGGTACTCATGGGGGCGGCCTCGATGCGTTTGATCCAGCGCGCCAATGCACCCACCCAGGCCGTCGGCAGGCGAAGCGGCTGCAACGGATCTGCTTGCAGGAACGGCAAAAACGCCGGGTCGTTGGAGTTCTCGCTGAAACGCCGGGCGATGGCTTTGACGAAAGGCTTGAGCAGGTAGTAACTCAGTTGCGACCAACCCCACGCCCGCGGCCGCACCAGCGGCGACAGCAGAATCACCTGACCCTGCGCCGGGCTGCTCACCCCCGCATTCAACACATGATCGATCACGATCGCCCCACCGGTACTCTGCCCGCACAGGTGCCACGGCTGCGGCAAGTCGAGGGATTGCGCCTCGCCGAACAACCCTTGCAACGCGTCCTGATACTCGGCGAAATCCTTGATGCTCGCCCGTTCGCCGCTGGACAGGCCATGCCCCGGCAAGTCGCAGGCAATCACCGCAAAGCCCTGGTCCAGCGCCCATTCGATCACATGCCGGTAGAGCCCGGTGTGGTCGTAGAAACCATGGATGACAAACAGCGTCGCCTTCGCTCGCTCAGGCCACCAGAACTGGCTGACCAGCTCATAACCATCGACCTCGAACCGCCCAAGGCCACTGCGCACCTGACGCTGCGCAAAATCCAGCCCGTAGAATCGCCGGTAAGCCTGCGCCTGTGCTGACAACGGCTGCCCGGCTGCCAGAGGCAGCAAGCTGGCGCGTAGAAGATCAGGGTCGAAAGTAGCCGGCATGGACGATTCCAGAACGTGAAACGGACTTTATAGGCCTGCGATATTCTTCTGTCGCGGCAAGCATGGCAAGCTAGCCGACCTTCGAGGACTGAACCGATGCACTCGCCCTTTCGCGCCGCCCTGTTTGCCTGCCTGCTCGCCGTGATGTGTGCCGGCGTGTTGTGGGCGGCCTACGACTGGTTCCAGGGGCGTTACCTGCGCACGTTCAGCGAGCACACCGCGATGTTTTCGGGTGATCCGCTACGCCTTCCCGAATCCCTCGCCGGCCCTGGCGCCATCCGCCTGGTGCATTTCTGGGACCCGGCCTGCCCGTGCAATGTCGGCAATCAACAACACCTGACCGAACTGGTCGAGCGCTATGTACCCCATGGCGTGGAATTCTATGTCGTGCAAAAACCCGGAAGCCACGGCCAGTTGCCGGGCACCTTGAGCAGCCTCAAATCCATCGACATCCTGCCCGGTTCCGAACAGATCCCCGCCAGCCCGGCCGTGGCGATCTGGGATCGCAGCGGCAAACTGGCGTACTTCGGCCCGTACAGCGAAGGCCTTACCTGCAATTCGAGCAACAGTTTTATCGAACCCATCCTGCAAGCGCTGGATGAAGGCCGTGCAGTCAGTGCCACGCACACATTGGCTGTGGGGTGTTACTGCCCGTGGCCAAAAAATACTGCAAAAGACAATTGATGCAGTACGCCCACCTGAAGTCAGGATGGGCATATACTGCCTTAGTAGATTTATGATATTAGTCGGAGCTTTTAGACAATATATTCAAAATCCAGATAACGCCTTAATGGCTCAGGAATCTCCACCGAGCCGTCAGCCTTTTGAAAATTTTCCAAAATTGCGATCATTGTTCTACCTAGGGCCGAAGCGGTTCCATTGAGGGTATGAACATACTGATTTCGTTTCAAAAGAGGATCCTTATATTTTATATTAAGGCGTCGCGCTTGATAGTCAGTACAATTACTTGCAGAGGTTATTTCACCATATTCCCCGGCAGTGCCTTTACCCGGCATCCAGGCCTCGATATCATATTTTTTGTACGCCGGCGCCCCCAAATCGCCAGTGCAATTTAGTACGACTCGATACGGAATACCAAGCTCGGTATAAATCTCTTCCTGCAATGCAAGAATTTTTTCATGATATTCAGCGCTATCCTCGGGCAGACACACTACAAATAATTCTAATTTTTCAAATTGATGGACCCTATACAGGCCTTTACTAGACTTACCGGAAGCCCCAGCTTCTCGCCTAAAACAATGGCTTTCGGCAATATACAGAAGTGGCAGTCGAGCAAGATCAATTACCTCATCAGAATGCATACCGGCAATACATATTTCGGCTGTAGCGATAAGACTCTTATCTAGGCCACCCAGTTCGTACGTATTGCTTTCGTCCCCTTTAGGAGAAAATCCTACGCCCTCCATTATATGATTGTAAGATATGTCCGGCGTCTGCAACGGTGTGAAGCCGGCCTTCAATGCTTTGTTGAAAATATAGCTCTTCAGTGCGTGCTGGAGGAACACTGCTTGATTTTTAAGAAAATAAAATTTTGAGCCTGCGACTTTTGCACCCGAGTCAAAATCAAGCAAGTCGAGTTTACGCCCCAATTCAAGATGATCCTTACTGGGAAAGGAAAACTTGGGAATGTCTCCACTTACTCGAACAGTTAAGTTATCTTCATCGCTGAGGCCAATTGGCACATCTGACGAAGTCCAATTTGGTAATTGGCGGACACACAATGAAAATTCCGCATCAAGTAAATTAAACCTCTCCTTAGCCTTTATAATTGCACCCTTTAATGTCATCGTACTCATCGCGACGGACGGTGGGCTTTCCGCCGTTGAGGCACTATTTTTGGGACCTTTCGAAAGAGCATTCAACTTACCTTGCATATCCTCAAGCTCTCTCTTTTGCGATTTGACGTCCTCATAGAGAGAAATAATACGATCCAAATCGACCCTTATATTTCTTGCCGATAAATTGGACTTCATCGACTGATAGTTTTCCTGCAGCTGTTTTATATCTATCATATTAAATACCCACACATCTTTCCAATACTTACAAAAATAGACGGCTTCAGCTACCGCCTTAAAAACTCACCGTACTTAAACGACCAGCGCTTCGACCGTATATCACTATCACCAAGCATTCAAAGAGGGATAGATCACCACACCACCCAAATCACTTGTGTTCTTTATAGTCAGCCTGGCAATAACTCGCAATGCTATTTTTGTAGTATAATTCGCTAATTAACGAAGGAAATTTCCTATAACCACATCACCTCAACCGCATTAATCCGCTACTCATCCAAAAATATACTGCCGCTTCATTACTCCTAAATCAGCGACATCAACGCTATAGATCATGTTCTTCCGCCTAAAACTTACTCATTAGTCCGCCAACTTTTGACTCAACTATTTTATATACTTCGCAGTACGAACCAGCAACCAGCCGTTGCGTAGGAGACGTACTAATTATGCGCAGGGAATTACCTATATTCGAGACACCACTTTAAACAACCCATACGCAATACTGTTTAATCCAGACACGACAACGAACACTAGAAGATGGAGTTCGTAGATTTAGTGGCACTTTCTTGTGATTGCCACGCACACACTTGCGGTGGGGTATTTCCGACCTTGGCCTGTCGACCCCACGAAGTAGCAAAGACGTTGAAATACGAATCCCTCCTACGGGCGATGCATCAGACTGGCGCGTCGTGTTAAACAGTCGCTCCAGGAATCACAATAACAACAAGGAGTCGCCATGAAACGCAGCCTGACCGCTCTCGTGCTGTTGATCGTCGTGCTGGCCGCCGGGGCCGGCGGATACCTCTACAGCAAGCAGCCGTCACGCCAGGGCATGGTGGAACTGCAACACCTGCAAGGCTCCGTCACCGTGCGCTACGACGAGCGCGGTGTCCCGCACATCCGCGCCGACAACGAAACCGACCTGTACCGCGCTCTCGGCTATGTGCATGCCCAGGACCGCCTGTTCCAGATGGAAGTCCTGCGTCGCTTGGCCCGTGGCGAACTGGCTGAAGTGCTCGGGCCGAAACTGCTCGACACCGACAAACTGATGCGCAGCCTGCGCATTCGCGAACGCGCCGAAACCTACTTCGCGAATCTCGACAAACAGTCGCCCTCCTTTATCGCCATGCAAGCCTATGTGGACGGCATCAACCAGTATCAGGACAGCCACGCAAAACCCGTGGAGTTCGATGTGCTGGGCATTCCAAAACGCCCGTTCACCGCCCAGGACACCATCAGCATCGCCGGTTACATGGCCTACAGTTTTGCCGCGGCATTTCGTACCGAACCCTTGCTGACATTCGTGCGCGATCAACTGGGGCCCGAATACCTGAACATCTTCGATCTCGACTGGCAGCCCAAGGGCGTGCTCAACGGGACCGGCACCCCCTTGGCCAGCGCCGACTGGAAAGATCTCAACGCCCTCGCCCGTCTGAGCGAACGAGCCCTGGCGGACAACGGCCTGCCACAGTTCGAGGGCAGCAACGCCTGGGTCGTCGCAGGCAGTCGGACGCAAAGCGGCAAGCCGCTGCTGGCGGGTGATCCGCATATCCGTTTTTCCGCGCCGTCGGTGTGGTACGAAGCGCAGCTCTCGGCGCCGGGCTTTGAACTCTACGGCCACTATCAGGCGCTTATGCCGTTTGCGTCGCTGGGCATGAACCGCGACTTCGGCTGGAGCATCACCATGTTCCAGAACGACGACCTCGACCTGATCGCCGAGAAGGTCAACCCGGACAACCCCAATCAGGTCTGGTATCGCGGCAAGTGGGTGGACATGACGACCAGCGAACAGCAGATCGCGGTCAAGGGCCAGGCACCGGTGACGCTGGTGCTGCGCCAGTCGCCCCACGGCCCGATCGTCAACGATGCCCTTAGCAACGGCGTCGGCAAGACGCCGATTGCCATGTGGTGGGCGTTTCTCGAAAGCCAGAATCCGATTCTGGAGGGCTTCTACCAGCTCAATCGCGCCGACACCCTGGCCAAGGCCCGTGGTGCCGCGGCAAAAATCCAGGCACCGGGCCTGAACGTTGTCTGGGCCAATGCCAAGGGTGACATCGGCTGGTGGGCGGCGGCGCAATTGCCTAAACGTCCGGCGGGTGTACGCCCGTGGTTCATCCTCGACGGCAGCACCGCAGAGGCGGACAAGGACGGCTTCTACCCGTTCAGTTCTAACCCTCAGGAAGAAAACCCGGCGCGGGGCTACATCGTCTCGGCCAACTTCCAGCCAGTGTCGCCGACCGGCATGGATATTCCCGGCTATTACAACCTTGCCGATCGTGGCCAGCAACTCAATCGCCAGCTCAGCGACAAAACCGTCAAATGGGACCTGGAAAACAGCCAGAAGCTGCAACTGGGCACCACCACCGCCTACGGCCCGCGCCTGTTGGCACCGCTGCTGCCGGTACTGCGCGAAGTGGTGAGCGATCCCGCCGAACTCAAACTGGTGGAGCAACTGGCCCAGTGGCAAGGCGATTACCCCCTCGACTCGACCAGCGCCACGCTGTTCAACCAGTTCCTGTTCAACCTGGCTGACGCGACGATGCACGATGAACTGGGTAACGACTTCTTTGAAACGCTGCTCTCGACCCGGGTGATCGATGCCGCGCTCCCCCGCCTGACTGCCAGCGCCGACTCACCGTGGTGGGACAACCGCAACACCCAGGGCAAGGAAACCCGTGCAGACACGGTGAAGGCCGCTTGGCAAGCCAGCCTCGCGCACCTCAAGAGCACCCTCGGCGCAGACGCCTCGCAATGGCAGTGGGGCAGCGCGCACACATTGACCCATGGCCATCCGCTGGGGCAGCAAAAGCCGCTGGACCTGTTCTTCAATGTCGGCCCCTTCGCCGCACCCGGCAGTCATGAAGTGCCGAACAACCTTTCGGCGAAGATCGGCCCGGCTCCGTGGCCTGTCACCTACGGCCCTTCGACCCGGCGCCTGATCGACTTCGCCGACCCGGCCCATAGCCTGACCGTCAACCCGGTCGGCCAGAGCGGCGTACTGTTCGACAGTCACTATGATGATCAGGCCGAGGCCTACATCGAGGGGATGTACTTCCAGGCGCATCTCAATGATGAGGAAGTCACGGCCAATACCCGCAGCACCTTGAAGCTGTTGCCGGCGCGGGCTGCGCCATAGATTTTTGCTGGCCGGGCTGGCCACATCGCGAGCAGGCTCGCTCCTACAGGTTTTTCTGGTGTTCACAAAATTTGTGTTCGACAGCGATCCCTGTAGGAGCGAGCCTGCTCGCGATGGGGACCTGACAGACAACAACAATGTCTCCTCAAACCATCGCCGCAAAATTCAACCGAAACTGCTGCGGCGTCACCCCCAATCTACGATTGAACACACTGCGCATGTGCTGGGCATCGCGAAAGCCGCATTGATAGGCCACGGTCTTGAGCGGTGCGCGGGTGCTTTCCAGCAGTGTCCTCGCAGCATCGACCCGTGCGCGCTCGACGAACTCGGCCGGGGTGATTTTCGCTTCCCTGGCGAACACCCGGGAGAAGTTGCGCGCGCTCATGTTGGCGGCATTGGCCAGGTCGGCGATGGTCAGGTCGCCCGTCAGATTGGCCAGCACGTAGTGCTGGACCATCGCCACCGCCGAATCCGGTTCGGCGTGGGGCGTGAGGAACGGGCTGAATTGCGACTGCCCGCCCGAACGCTGGGTGAACACCACCAGCCGCTTGGCGACGTTCAGTGCAACTTCCGGCCCGTGATCCTTGCCCAGCAGATACAGGGACAGATCGATGCCCGCTGTGACCCCGGCCGAGGTGAACAGCTCCCCGTCCTCTACGTAAAGGCGATCCGCTTCAACCCGGGTCGACGGGCACAACATTGCCAGCGCCGACGCATCATTCCAGTGGGTAGTGACCGTGCGCTCTTCCAGCAACCCCGCCCGAGCGAGCATAAACGCTCCATTGCAGATCGAGCCGAAGCGCTTGGCCCGCGCACAGGCATCGCGCATCCAGCCATCGAATGCCACACCGAAATCCACGAACGGCAACTGCGGCCCCCCGGCCACCAGCAACAGGTCATACGCCTCCAGCGCTTCGCTGAAATGCCGATGGGCATTGAGCGCCAAACCGTTGGAGCACGCCATCATTCCGTGCTCGACGCCGATCACTTCCAGCCGGTAGTGATCCTGCGGGGCGAGGAAACGATTGGCCTCGGAAAACACATCCATGGGGCCAGTGATATCCAGCGACTGGACACCGGCGAACACCACGATGGCAACGGTTTTACTCATGGTTCGAAGCGCCTCTGATGGCATTGAATTGCAACGCACACCTGTAGGAGCGAGCTTGCTCGCGATGGACATCAACGATGACGGGGGCTACCTGGATGTACGCGGCGCCCTCACGTGCATCGCGAGCAGGCTCGCTCCTACAGGGTCTGCATGCACCCTAGCCAATCCAGGTCCAACAAGCGAGGTTGGCGCGATATGCACGCTCATTGGCCGGGATCGCAGCCATGGATCGATTGTCCGGTTTCGGGGGCCGGAACAGACTGAAACCCTCATCACGACGAGGAAAACTCCATGAGCACCACCATCGCCGGCATCAAGATCCCCGACAGCACATTGGCCAAGGCCACCACCGAATACATCCGTGACATCGAATCGGACCTGCTCTACCACCACTCGCGCCGGGTCTTCCTGTTCGGTGCACTGAGCGGTGAGCGCAAGCAACTGGCCTACAACCCGGAGTTACTGTACGTCGGCTCGATGTTCCATGACCTGGGCCTGGTGCAAGGTCATCGCAGCGACAACGAGCGCTTCGAAGTCGACGGTGCCAATGCGGCAGCCGCATTTCTCAAGCCTTACGGATTGAGCGATGACGACATCGAACAGGTCTGGCTATCGATTGCCCTGCACACCACACCGGGCGTGCCTCAGCACTTGCGGCCCACCGTGGCGCTGGTCACGGCTGGCGTCGAGATGGACGTGCTGGGCATGGACTACGCGGCGTTTTCCAGCGTGCAGCGCGAAGCAGTGGTGCATGCACATCCACGGGGCGAGGGATTCAAGGAGTGCATCATCTGCGCATTTGCCGACGGTTTGCGCCATCGTCCGCAGACCACGTTCGGTAATGTGAAGACTGACGTATTGGTAGATCAGGAGCCGGGGTTCAAGCCGATGAATTTCGTCGAGGTCATTCGCAAATCCCCTTGGGTGACCTAACCAAAAATCAAAAGATCGCAGCCTGCGGCAGCTCCTACAGGGAACCGTATTCCTCTGTAGGAGCTGCCGCAGGCTGCGATCTTTTGCTGTTAAGCCGCTTCCGGTGCCTGTGCGCGACGCACGTCCGGTTGCTTCCACGAATCGGCTGCCGCTTCTTCGATCGCTTGCTGGATCGCACGCTTGCGGCTTTCTTCGGCACGGCGGCTGAAGAACCAGACCATGAAGGTCACGATCGACACCGCCAGCAGGATCAGGCTGGCCACGGCGTTGATCTCGGGCTTCACGCCCAGACGCACCGCCGAGAACACTTCCATCGGCAGGGTCGTGGAACCCGGACCCGACACGAAGCTCGCCAGCACCAGGTCATCGAGGGACAGCGCGAAGGACATCATGCCGCCCGCTGCCAGCGATGGGGCGATCATCGGGATGGTGATCAGGAAGAACACCTTCCACGGTTTCGCGCCCAGGTCCATGGCCGCCTCTTCGATGGACAGGTCCAGCTCGCGCAAACGCGCCGAGACCACCACCGCCACATAGGCCGCACAGAACGTGGTGTGGGCGATCCAGATGGTGACGATGCCGCGTTCCTGCGGCCAACCGATCATCTGCGCCATGGCCACGAACAGCAGCAACAGCGACAGACCGGTGATCACCTCAGGCATCACCAGTGGCGCAGTCACCAGGCCACCGAACAGGGTACGGCCCTTGAAACGGGTGATGCGCGTCAGGACAAACGCTGCCAATGTACCCAGTGCCACCGCCGCCACCGCCGTGTAGCAGGCGATTTCCAGCGAACGCACCACCGAGCCCATCAGCTGGGTGTTGTCGAGCAGGCCGACGTACCACTTGATCGACCAGCCGCCCCACACCGTTACCAGTTTGGAGGCGTTGAACGAGTAGATCACCAGGATCAGCATCGGCAGGTAGATGAACAACAGACCCAGTACCAGCATCAGGCTGGAGAAACGGAAGCGCTTCATTCCTTACCCTCCATTTCCTTGGCCTGACTGCGGTTGAACAGAATGATCGGCACAATCAGGATCGCCAGCATCACCACCGCCAGGGCAGACGCCACCGGCCAGTCACGGTTGTTGAAGAACTCCTGCCAGAGTACTTTACCGATCATCAGGGTTTCCGGACCGCCGAGCAGTTCCGGGATCACGAACTCGCCCACCACCGGGATGAACACCAGCATGCAGCCTGCGATGATGCCGTTTTTCGACAGCGGCACGGTGATTTTCCAGAAGCTGTTGAAGGTGCTCGACCCCAGGTCCGACGCGGCTTCCAGCAGGCTCTGGTCGTGCTTCACCAGGTTGGCGTACAGCGGCAGGATCATGAACGGCAGGTAGGAATAGACCACGCCGATGTAGACCGCCAGGTTGGTGTTGAGGATCTGCAGCGGTTCGTCGATCCAGCCCATGCTCATCAGGAAACCGTTGAGCAGGCCGTTGTTGCTGAGGATGCCCATCCACGCATAAACGCGGATCAGGATCGCGGTCCAGGTCGGCATCATGATCAGCAGCACCAGCACCGTCTGCATTTCCTTGCGGGCAACGGAGATGCCGTAGGCCATCGGGTAGCCGATCAGCAGGCAGAGGATGGTGCTGAAAAGCGCCATCTTCAACGAGCCGAGGTAAGCGGCGATGTACAGCTCGTCACCGGCCAGCATCGCGTAGTTGCCCAGGTTAAGCAGCAACTGCAGCTTCTGCTCGGCGTAGCTGTAGATTTCGGTGTACGGCGGAATGGCCACGTCCGCTTCGGCGAAGCTGATCTTCAGGACGATGAAAAACGGCAGCATGAAGAACAGGAACAGCCAGATGAATGGAATGCCGATGACCATCTGACGGCCACCGGGAATTATTCGATCGAGACGACGTTTGAATTTGCGCATGTTCATGAGCGAAGTACCACGCCGCTGTCGTCTTCCCAGTACACGTAGACCTGATCACCCCAGGTCGGACGCTGCCCGCGACGTTCGGCGTTGGCCACGAACGACTGCACCAGCTTGCCACTTGGCAGTTCGACGTAGAACACCGAATGGCCGCCGAGGTAGGCGATGTCGTGCACCTTGCCGCTGGACCAGTTGTACTGGCAGGTCGGCATGTCGGCGGTGACCAGCAGTTTTTCCGGACGTATCGCGTAGGTAACCGACTTGTCCTGCACCGAAGTGCTGATTCCGTGGCCGACGTAGATCTGACGATCCAGGTCTTGGCAGGTAATGATCGCGTGGCCTTCGGCGTCGTCGATCACTTCGCCTTCGAAGATGTTCACGTTACCGATGAATTCGCAGACCAGGCGACTGGTCGGGGTTTCGTAGATGTCGATCGGGCTGCCGATCTGGGCGATCCAGCCCAGGTGCATGATCGCGATGCGCTCGGCCATGGTCATGGCCTCTTCCTGGTCGTGGGTCACCATGACGCAGGTTACGCCGACGCGCTCGATGATCTCCACCAGCTCCAGCTGCATTTGCGAACGCAGCTTCTTGTCCAGTGCGCCCATCGGTTCGTCGAGCAGCAGCAATTTCGGACGCTTGGCCAGGGAACGGGCCAGGGCCACGCGCTGACGCTGCCCGCCGGACAACTGATGCGGCTTGCGCTTGGCGTACTGACTCATCTGTACCAGCTTGAGCATGTCGGCCACGCGGGCATCGACTTCAGCGTTCGGCAGCTTGTCCTGCTTGAGGCCGAAGGCGATGTTCTGCGCCACGGTCATGTGCGGGAACAAGGCGTAGGACTGGAACATCATGTTGATCGGCCGCTCGTAGGGCGGCATGTCAGTGATGTCTTCGCCATCGAGGAAAATGCGCCCCTCCGTGGGCCGTTCGAAACCTGCGAGCATGCGCAGCAACGTGGACTTGCCCGATCCCGAACCGCCGAGCAGGGCGAAAATTTCGCCTTTCTTGATTTCCAGGGACACATCGTCCACGGCAATCGTCTCGTCGAACTTCTTCGTGACCCGGTCGATTTTGACCAGCACCTGTTTAGGTGACTGGTCGCCCTCGAGGGCTTTCTTATAGGCGCCGGAGGCAACTGCCATTTACGAAACTCCCAGAAAAAAAGAGTGCAGTTCGCTCAAGGTGAGCCAACCTTGGATAGTTTGAGCCTTGAAGCTATTTACCCGACTTGACCTTGGTCCAGCTGCGGGTCATCAAACGTTGAATATTCGGCGGTAGCTCGATGGACACGTAGGTCTTGTCGAGCACCTCTTGCGGTGGATAAACCGCTTCGTCGGTGCGAATGGACTGTTCCATCAGTTTGTCCGACTTAGGGTTTGGGTTGGCATAGCCGACGTAATCACTGACCTGGGCAATCACCTCAGGCTTGAGCAAATAGTTGATGAAGGCGTGGGCCTGCTTGACGTTGGCCGAGTCCTTCGGAATCGCCAGCATGTCGAACCAGAGCGCGCCGCCCTCTTTCGGAATCGAGTAGGCGATGTTCACGCCTTTCTTGGCTTCTTCGGCCCGGTGCTTGGCCTGGAAGATGTCGCCGGAGAAACCGATCGCCACGCAGATGTCGCCGTTGGCCAGATCCGCGATGTATTTCGAAGAGTGGAAGTAGGTCACGTAAGGCCGCACCGCGAGCAACTTGGCTTCGGCCTTTTTGTAGTCTTCAGGGTTGGTGCTGTTGGCATTCAGGCCCATGTAGTTGAGCACTGTCGGCATCATTTCATCGGCGGAATCGAGGAACGCGACGCCACAGCTGTGCAGTTTCTTGATGTTTTCCGGCTCGAACAACACATCCCAGGAGTCGATCTTGTCGACGCCCAGCACAGCCTTGACCTTGTCGACGTTGTAACCGATGCCGTTGGTGCCCCACAGGTACGGCACGGCGTACAGATTGCCCGGATCGTTCTGTTCCAGACGCTTGAGCAGCACCGGATCGAGGTTCGAGTAGTTCGGCAGCTGCGACTTGTCGAGCTTCTGGAATGCCCCGGCCTTGATCTGTTTGCCGAGGAAGTGGTTCGACGGCACGACCACGTCATAACCGGTACGCCCGGCCAGCAACTTGCCTTCCAGGGTTTCGTTGGAATCGAACACGTCATAAACCGGCTTGATACCGGTCTCTTTCTGGAAGTCGGCCAGGGTGGTCTCACCGATGTAGTCCGACCAGTTATAAATATGCACGGTGCCGGCGGCCTGGACACTGACAGCAATCGTCAGCCCGGCGCCGACCAGCATGGCTTTGCGCAAGAAAGAAAAAACAGGCAAGTGGAGGTCCTCTGAAATTAGTTGGGCCCAAGTTGCCCCGCGTTACATGACAACCGTGGTTGCCCGGCAACAAAACCGGCGCGCAACTTACCCTCGAAAAACCGTTCCAGCAAAACTTTTATGCAGATACCACGACCCTTGTAGGAGCGAGCTTGCTCGCGATGGTCGTCAACGATAACGCGTTGTGCCTGACACCCCGCGGCGTTTCGGTTTTTTTCGCGAGCAAGCTCGCTCCTACAAGGTTTACTTATTACTTACCGGATTTGATCTTGGTCCAGCTGCGGGTCATTTCACGCTGGGTCGCCGCTGGCAGGTCGGCGATGGCATACAACTTGGCCTGCACATCGGCTGGCGGGTAGATGCCTGGATCGCTGGTGATGTCTTTTTCTACCAGAGCTGTTGCAGCGGCGTTACCGTTCGGGAAACGTACGGCGTTGGTGATACCGGCCATGACTTCAGGCTTCTGCAGGAAGGTCATGAACTTGTAGGCGCCCTGAACGTTCTCGGCATCCTTGGGAATCGCGACCATGTCGAAGAAGCTGCCAGCGCCTTCTTTCGGAATGGCGTAGCTTACTTTGACCTTGTCACCCGCCTCTGCGGCACGGGACTTGGCCTGCTGAACGTCACCCGAGTAGCCAACCGCTACGCAGATGTTGCCATTGGCCAGGTCCGAGATGTACTTGGACGAGTGGAAGTAGGTGATCGAAGGACGAATCTTGAGGAACAGTTCCTCGGCTTTCTTGATGTCTTCTTTCTTCTGGCTATCGGTTGGCAGGCCCAGGTAGTGCAGCGCGACCGGGAGCATTTCGGTCGGCGAATCGAGGAAACTCACACCGCACCCCTTGAGCTTGGCAATGTTTTCCGGTTTGAGCAGCACGTCCCAGGAGTCGATGGTATCGACGCCCAACGCAGCCTTGACCTTCTCCGGGTTGTAACCGATGCCGATCGAGCCCCACATGTACGGGAAGGCGTGCTTGTTGCCAGGGTCACTGACCGAAACGGCCTTGAGCAGATCCTGGTTCAGGTTTTTCCAGTTAGGCAGCTTGGACTGGTCCAGCTCCTGATATACGCCGGCCTTGATCTGCTTGGCCAGGAAGTTGTTCGATGGCACGACCACGTCGTAGCCGGACTTGCCCGCCAGCAGTTTGGCTTCCAGGGTCTCGTTGCTGTCGAATACGTCGTAAACGACCTTGATCCCCGACTCTTTCTCGAAGTTCGCGATGGTGTCCGGAGCGATGTAGTCAGACCAGTTGTAGACGTGCAACACCTTGTCGTCCGCCTGAACCGCACCCGCCATCATGCCCGCGACGGACAGGGCGAGAAGTGTCTTGCCAGCAAGCTTTTTACCTAATGCCTTCATGCGTCATGCTCCAAATTTTTCTTTTTTGAACCACTTTGTTCAGCGACCGAACCCTGACAACTGGAACTGCGGCTAGTCTGGCAAGATCCGAGGCGGTCTTTCAAGAAAAGACCGGCCTTTGTGACAGCTTTGAGCAAGAGCGCCGCAGCTCCCTCGCTCTGAGCCTAGCACCTAGCCCTGCAATGCACTCAGGGTCAGGTCAAGGCACTTGCGAGCCTTGGTCACCAGCTCATCGATTTCCGCCGGCGTGATCACCAGTGGCGGAGCGATGATCATGGTGTCGCCGACTGCGCGCATGATCAGGCCATTGTCGAAGCAGAACTGACGGCAGATCATGCCGACGCCCTTGCCCTCGTAACGCTTGCGAGTGGCCTTGTCCTGGACCAGTTCGATGGCCCCCAACAGCCCGACCCCACGAACTTCACCCACCAGCGGGTGATCGTTCAGTTCCCGCAGACGCTTTTGCAAATACGGTGCCGTTTCTGCCTTCACACGCTCGACAATTTTTTCGTCGCGCAGGATACGGATGTTTTCCAGCCCCACAGCCGCCGCCACCGGGTGCCCGGAGTAGGTGAAACCGTGGTTGAAGTCGCCGCCCTCGTTGAGCACCTCCACCACTTCATCGCGCACGATCAGGCCACCCATCGGGATGTAGCCCGAGGTCAGGCCTTTGGCGATGGTCATCATGTCTGGCTTGAGGCCGTAGAAATCGGAACCGAACCACTCGCCGGTACGGCCGAAACCGCAAATCACTTCGTCAGCCACGAACAGGATGTCGTACTTGGCGAGGATTTCCTTGATGCGCGGCCAGTAGGTGTCTGGCGGAATGATCACGCCGCCGGCGCCCTGGATCGGCTCGGCAATAAAGGCACCGACGTTGTCGACGCCGACTTCCAGAATCTTTTCTTCCAGCTGGTTGGCCGCCCATACACCGAACTCTTCCGGAGTCATGTCGCCGCCTTCGGCGAACCAGTACGGCTGGGCAATGTGAACGATGCCCGGGATCGGCAAGTCGCCCTGTTCGTGCATGTACGTCATGCCGCCCAGGCTTGCGCCGGCCACAGTAGAACCGTGGTAACCGTTCTTGCGGCTGATGATGACTTTCTTTTTCGGCTGGCCCTTGATCGCCCAGTAGTGACGAACCATACGCAGCATGGTGTCGTTGCCTTCGGAACCGGAACCAGTGAAGAACACGTGGTTCATGCCTTGCGGCGCGATGTCGGCGATAGCCTTGGCCAGCTCCAGTACCGGTGGATGCGCGGTCTGGAAGAACAGGTTGTAGTAAGGCAGCTCGCGCATCTGTTTGCTGGCAGCATCGGCCAGTTCATCGCGACCATAACCAATCGCGACACACCACAGGCCGGCCATACCGTCGAGAATCTTGTTGCCTTCGCTGTCCCAGAGGTAAACGCCCTTGGCGTTGGTAATGATCCGCGGGCCTTTCTCTTTCAGCTGCTTGAAGTCGCTGAACGGAGCCAGGTGGTGATCATTGCTCAAGGTTTGCCATTCACGGGTTTGCGGATTGTTGCTGGTCATACGAATCTCCTAAGAAAATCAGGTGAAAGCGCCGCCAGGTAGCGGCGGCGCCCGACGTATCAGACGGCAAAGAGCAGGAATTCCCTTTCCCACGAACTGATCACGCGCTTGAAGTTTTCATGCTCGGCCCGCTTGACCGCGACGTAGCCAGTGATGAAATTTTTGCCCAGGTAACGCTCGATGATCGCGCTGTTTTCCATGCGTTCCAGCGCGTCTTCGATGGTCAGCGGCAGGCGCAGGTTGCGGCGTTCATAGCCACGTCCCACCACCGGCGCACTCGGGTTCAGGCCTTCGACCATGCCGATGTAACCGCAGAGCAGGCTCGCGGCAATCGCCAGGTACGGGTTGGCATCGGCGCCTGGCAGGCGGTTTTCCACCCGACGATTTTGTGGCCCCGCATCCGGCACCCGCAGGCCCACCGTGCGGTTTTCTTCGCCCCACTCCACGTTCACCGGCGCCGATGTGTCCGGCAGGAAGCGGCGGAACGAGTTGACGTTGGGAGCGAACAGCGGCAACAGCTCGGGAATGAGCTTCTGCAAGCCACCGATGTGGTGCAGGAACAGCTGGCTCATGGTCCCGTCTTCATTGGAGAAGATGTTCTTGCCGGTCTCGATGTCGATGATGCTCTGGTGCAAGTGCATGGCACTGCCCGGCTCGCCGGTCATCGGCTTGGCCATGAAGGTCGCGGCGACGTTGTGCTTGAGCGCGGCCTCGCGCATGGTGCGCTTGAACACCAGGATCTGGTCGGCCAGGGACAGGGCATCGCCGTGACGGAAGTTGATTTCCATCTGCGCCGTGCCGTCCTCGTGGATCAACGTATCGAGGTCAAGGTCCTGCAGTTCACACCAGTCGTAGACGTCTTCGAACAGCGGATCGAACTCGTTCGCCGCTTCAATGGAGAACGACTGACGACCGGTTTCCGGGCGACCGGAGCGACCGACCGGCGGCTGCAACGGGTAGTCCGGGTCGTCACTGCGCTTGGTCAGGTAGAACTCCATTTCCGGCGCCACAATCGGCTGCCAGCCTTTGTCGGTATAGAGTTTCAGGACTTTCTTGAGCACGTTGCGCGGCGACAGCTCGATCGGGTTGCCTTGCTTGTCGTAGGTATCGTGGATGACGATGGCGGTCGGCTCGATGGCCCATGGCACCAGGTACACCGCACTCTGGTCGGGACGGCAGATCATGTCGATGTCGGCCGGGTCGAGCAGTTCGTAATAGATGTCGTCTTCGACGTAATCGCCGGTCACGGTCTGCAACAGCACGCTCTCTGGCAGGCGCATGCCCTTTTCGGCGATGAATTTGTTGGTCGGCGAAATCTTGCCCCGGGTAATCCCGGTCAAGTCAGCGATCATGCATTCGACTTCTGTGATCTTGTGGTTTTTCAACCAATCGGTGAGCTGGTCGAGGTTGTTACTCATAAATGCCTCTAGGCTTGAGTTGTCTGACCCTTTTAAGGTCAGGCGTTGTTTGACGCATCGGCGTCGCGTCGTAGAGCGTTTGCGCGGCAGATTATCGTGCTTGCCAACACGGCTGCAGAGGCCGGGCGTGCTGAATCGCGAGCGGAGCCCTGAACGATGGTCAGGCCGCTATTGTGAATCGGTTCTATATTGAATGGAGTAACCGTAATGGGGGTGCCATCGCGACCGTCCAGAATAACGGACGGGGACGGTTGAACCGTCACGGATGGGAGGATCACCGGTACCGCTGAGGCCACGGAACGGACGGGCGTGTCATCACTGATGTGACAAACATGCCGACCGACCAGTCTTGAGCAGTCGGTGACGCCGATTATCGGCAGGCGAGACATGAAGCACCCCGGTATTATTGCTGTTATGGGTTTGATTCGAGCTTAGCCTTGTTCATTTTTTTACACAACACCCCCGTAAAAAATACAACACGGCCCGCTCAAGCCTGCGGGCGCCACAGGGGCCAAGGGCATAAAAACGCCAAAAAGCACCTCAAAAAAGCCCCACGAGCGCTTTTTTAGGGCAAAAAAGGCCTCGCTTGACTTCGGCATGCCATTCGGGTTGACTGGAATCCGAAAAGATCAATGATTGATATTTTTAACAACAAAGGTGTTGCATCATGTCGGTACCCCCGCGTGCCGTTCAGCTTAACGAAGCGAACGCGTTCCTTAAGGAACATCCTGAGGTTCTGTACGTTGACCTTCTGATTGCGGATATGAATGGTGTGGTGCGCGGCAAGCGCATCGAACGCACCAGCCTCCACAAGGTTTACGAGAAAGGCATCAACCTGCCGGCCTCTCTATTTGCTCTGGATATCAATGGCTCGACGGTGGAAAGCACCGGCCTGGGCCTGGACATCGGTGATGCTGACCGAATCTGCTATCCAATCCCCGATACCCTATGCAACGAGCCATGGCAGAAGCGCCCGACCGCGCAACTGTTGATGACCATGCACGAACTCGAAGGCGAGCCATTTTTCGCCGACCCGCGTGAAGTGCTGGCCAATGTGGTACGCAAGTTCGACGAAATGGGCCTGACCATCTGCGCCGCGTTCGAACTGGAGTTCTACCTGATCGACCAGGAGAACGTGAACGGTCGTCCGCAACCACCTCGCTCGCCGGTTTCCGGCAAACGTCCGCACTCGACTCAGGTCTACCTGATCGACGACCTCGACGAATACGTCGACTGCCTCCAGGACATTCTGGAAGGTGCAAAAGAGCAAGGGATTCCGGCCGACGCCATCGTCAAGGAAAGTGCCCCGGCGCAGTTCGAAGTGAACCTGCACCACGTGGCTGACCCGATCAAGGCCTGCGACTACGCGGTCCTGCTCAAGCGACTGATCAAGAACATCGCCTACGACCATGAAATGGACACCACCTTCATGGCCAAGCCTTACCCGGGCCAGGCGGGTAATGGTCTGCACGTCCACATCTCGATTCTCGACAAAGACGGCAAGAATATTTTTGCCAGTGAGGATCCCGAGCAGAACGCCGCACTGCGTCACGCGATCGGCGGTGTGCTCGAGACCCTACCGGCGCAGATGGCGTTCCTCTGCCCGAACGTCAACTCGTACCGTCGTTTCGGCGCACAGTTCTACGTGCCGAACTCGCCGTGCTGGGGCCTGGATAACCGCACTGTGGCGATTCGAGTACCGACCGGTTCCGCCGATGCCGTGCGCATCGAACACCGCGTGGCCGGCGCCGATGCCAACCCTTACCTGCTGATGGCTTCGGTCCTGGCGGGCGTGCACCACGGCCTGGTCAACAAGATCGAGCCTGGCGCTCCGGTCGAAGGCAACAGCTACGAGCAGAACGAGCAGAGCCTGCCGAACAACCTGCGTGATGCACTGCGCGAGCTGGACGACAGCGAAGTCATGGCCAAGTACATCGATCCGAAATACATCGATATCTTCGTGGCCTGTAAAGAGAGCGAGCTGGAGGAGTTCGAACACTCCATCTCCGACCTCGAGTACAACTGGTACCTGCATACCGTTTAATCGGTTGCAGTAGCGAAGAAACGCCGCCGGCCTCATGGCCTGCGGCGTTTTTTTATGGCCGCCTTCGGCGGATCGCGAGCAGGCTCGCTCCCACAGGGATCTTCTGTGGGCAAAAAATTGGCGTTCAGCACAGATCCAATGTGGGAGCGAGCCTGCTCGCGAAGGCGGCCGAGAAGACAACACACAACCCGACTCGTACAATGCCCGCTGCCCCGCAGGAGACTCCAATGACACGCGTAGCCACCCCCCGCAAACCCCGCGCACGCAGCCAGACCCGGATCGATTCGATACTCGATGCGGCCCGTACGCTGCTGGCTGCCGAGGGCGTGGCCAGCCTGTCGATCTATAGTGTCGCCGAGCGCGCGGAGATTCCGCCCTCCTCGGTCTACCACTTCTTCGCCAGCGTGCCTGCCCTGCTCGAAGCCCTGACCGCCGATGTCCACGCCGCCTTCCGCGCCTGCCTGCAAGCCCCTATCGATCATGCTGCCTTGAACGGCTGGCGCGATCTGTCGCGACTGGTGGAACAACGCATGCTCGACATCTACGCAGAGGACGCTGCCGCCCGCCAACTCATTCTGGCCCAGCATGGCCTGACCGAAGTCACCCAGGCCGACCGCCAGCACGACATCGAACTGGGCGACCTGATGCACAAACTCTTCGATCATCACTTCGAGCTGCCGAAGCTTCCCGACGATGTCGATGTGTTTGCCCTGGCCATGGAGCTGGGTGACCGGGTGTATGCGCGCTCAGTGCAACAGCACGGACAGATCACGCCGCGCATGGCCGAGGAAGGAATGCGGGTGTTTGATGCTTACCTGGGGTTGTACCTGCCGCCTTACCTGCCCAAGCGCACCCTCGGCGACTGATGCACTAAATCACTTCGCAATCGTAAAGTGCCAGGCGTCGAATCACCGTTCCTGGTCGCAACAACCCGCCTGGTGCGACGACCGCGTTGGCACCGAGCCGCGATCCGTCGCCCAGCAGCGCGCCAAACTTGTCGCAACCGGTCGGCACCAGCACATCATCGACCCGCACGTTCACAGCTTTGTCAGCACGCTCGTTGCGATAGTTGGCAACGATGCTGCCCGCTTCCAGATTGACTCCGGCACCCAATACCGAATCACCGACAAAATTGAAGTGCGCCAGTTTGCTGCCGCCGAACACGAAGGAAGACTTGAGCTCGGCGCCGGGGCCGATGATGCAATGCTCATCCAGCCAACAACCACCACGCAGATAAGCACCGGCGGCGATAAAACAGCCAGCGCCAATGATCAGCGGCGCCTTGAGAATGGCGCCCTCTTCGACCTGCGCCGTGCGGTGGACGGCAATTTCATCCAATACCTGATAATCATCATCCGGCAACTGCTTGAGTAGCTCGCGCACACGCTCGGGGGCATTGCTCACCAGCTCCCAAGGCGTCAGGTCGGCCCATCGGGCAAGCTTCGAGAGGGCCACACCATGAATGTAATCCGAAATCCTGACTGTCATCTTTGATCTCCTTGTCGCCAATCCTTGCTGCGAAAAAAATCCACACCGGACTCTACCACCGCCAGCAAGGCCAACAAAAACCCCGAAGGGCTAAAACCGTCCGGGGTTGTTGTTTACGCATACGGCTTACAACTTGGCGATCGACACCTCGGTGGATTTCACAAACGCAATCACTTCACTGCCGACCGCCAGTTCCAGCTCTTTCACCGAGCGTGTGGTGATCACCGAAGTGACGATGCCGGACGCGGTTTGCACGTCGATTTCCGAGAGCACGTCGCCGAGGACGATTTCCTTGATGGAGCCTTTGAACTGGTTGCGAACGTTGATGGCCTTGATCGTCATGATGTTGATTCCTGTCGTTGGGTAAGACTTGAGTTATTGAGCCCAGCGCAATTGCGTGGGCAAGGGTGAAACAGGTTCCGGTTCCGGCGGCTGGCCGGGCAGCGCCAGCACGCGATTGAGGACTTCGGATTCCAGCACCGCCAGCCGATGGGATCCACGGCCCCGGGGGCGCGGCAGTTCCACGTGCAAGTCGAGGCCGACTTCGCCGTCTTCGATCAGGATCACCCGATCGGCAATCGCCACGGCTTCACTGACGTCATGGGTCACCAGCAACACCGTGAAGCCATGCTGTTGCCAGAGCCGTTCGATCAGTTGCTGCATTTCAATTCGTGTCAGGGCATCCAGCGCACCCAAGGGTTCGTCGAGCAACAGCAGGCGCGGCTGATGAATCAACGCACGGGCCAAAGCCACGCGTTGCTTCTGTCCACCGGACAGCGCTGCAGGCCACTCGTGGGCGCGATCGGCCAGGCCCACCGCTTCCAAAGCTTCAAGCGCCTGCGGCCGCCAGTTGCCCTTGAGGCCCAGACCGACGTTGTCGATGATCTTTTTCCAAGGCAGCAAACGCGCCTCCTGGAACATCAACCGCGTGTCTTCCCGTGCCTCACTCAAGGGCGCAGCACCGGCGAGCAACTCACCGCCCGTGGGTTGATCGAGGCCAGCGAGCAAGCGCAGCAAGGTACTTTTACCGCAACCACTGCGGCCCACTACAGCGACAAACTGGCCCGCCGGAATGTGCAGGTCGATCTCGCGCAGCACCTGTCGCGAGCCAAAGGTTTTTTGCAGCTTGCGCACCGCCAGCGGAATCCCGCGCAGCAGGCGTGGAGGTTGTTCCGCGATCATGCTGCACCTCCCTTGGCAGCCTGATACGCCGGGTGCCAGCGCAGCCACACACGCTCAAGTCCACGGGCCGCGAGGTCGGCCAGTTTGCCGAGCACCGCGTACAACAGAATCGCCAGCACCACCACGTCAGTCTGCAAAAACTCCCGGGCATTCATGGCCAGATAGCCGATGCCGGAACTCGCGGAAATGGTTTCCGCCACGATCAACGTCAGCCACATAAAACCCAGGGCAAAGCGCACGCCGACCAGAATCGAAGGCAGCGCCCCCGGCAGAATCACCTGCCAGAACAGACCGAAACCGGACAAGCCATAACTGCGCGACATCTCCACCAGCGCCGGGTCGACGTTGCGGATGCCGTGATAGGTATTGAGGTAAATCGGGAACAACGTGCCCAGCGCCACCAGGAAAATCTTCGCCGACTCGTCGATACCGAACCAAAGAATCACCAGCGGAATCAGCGCCAGGTGCGGCACATTGCGGATCATCTGCACCGAACTGTCGAGCAGACGCTCGCCCCACTTCGACAGGCCGGTGATAAAGCCCAGGGTCAAACCGATGCCGCCGCCAATGGTGAAACCCAGCGCGGCACGCCAGCCGCTGATGGCCAGGTGTGTCCAGATTTCGCCGCTGCGCACCAGGTTCACGCCGGCTTCGATCACGGCGATCGGTGCCGGCAGGATCCGTGTCGACAACCAGCCCGCCGACACACTCAACTGCCACACCGCCAGCAGCAACACCGGCAACGCCCAGGGCGCCAGGCTGTGGATGATTTTCTTCATGACCGCGCCTCAGCTCTGGGACGCGGCTTTGGGCAGAATGTCGTTGGCGACCATCTCGCCGAACGGGCTAACGTAGCCGGCACTTTTCGGCAGCTCGGGACGTTCGATATCGAGGTGTGGGAACAGCAGTTCGGCCACCCGGTACGACTCTTCCAGGTGTGGATAACCGGAGAAGATGAAGGTATCGATGCCGAGGTCCGCGTACTCCTTCACGCGGGCGGCCACGGTTGGACCATCGCCCACCAGCGCCGTACCGGCACCGCCGCGCACCAGGCCGACGCCGGCCCACAGGTTCGGGCTGACTTCCAGGTTGTCGCGGCTGCCGCCATGCAACGCGGCCATGCGTTGCTGACCGACCGAATCGAAACGCGCCAGCGAGGCCTGGGCACGAGCGATGGTCTCGTCGTCGAGATGGGAGATCAGCCGATCCGCGGCGTTCCATGCATCTTCATTGGTTTCGCGAACGATGACATGTAAACGAATGCCGAAGCGCACGGTGCGGCCAAGCTTGGCGGCTTTGGCGCGGACCTGTTGGATTTTTTCCGCCACAGCGGCCGGTGGCTCACCCCAGGTCAGGACCATTTCCACCTGTTCGGCGGCCAGGTCTTGCGCGGCATCCGAAGAGCCGCCGAAGTACAGTGGCGGACGCGGTTGCTGGATCGGTGGATAGAGCAATTTCGCGCCTTTCACGCTGATGTGCTGACCATCGTAATCGACGGTTTCGCCTTCCAGCACCCGACGCCATATTCGGGTGAACTCCACCGAGGCCTGGTAGCGTTCTTCGTGGCTGAGGAACAGACCGTCGCCCGCCAACTCTTCCGGATCACCGCCCGTCACCAGGTTGAACAGCGCACGACCACCAGACAGCCGATCCAGGGTCGCGGCCTGACGCGCCGCCACCGTCGGGGAAATGATCCCGGGGCGCAGGGCGACAAGGAACTTCAAGCGCTGGGTCACCGGAATCAGCGACGCCGCCACCAGCCACGAGTCTTCGCAGGAACGACCGGTAGGGATCAGTACCCCGCCGAACCCCAGGCGATCCGCTGCCTGTGCGACTTGTTGCAGGTAACCATGATCGACGGCACGTGCGCCTTCAGCGGTGCCAAGGTAATGGCCGTCGCCGTGGGTAGGCAGGAACCAGAAAATATTGAGGCTCATGGAGTGGTCTCCTTGGGGAATCGATTTATTGGGCTTTGGCAACGGCAGCCGGCGGCGTCCAGATCACGTCTTTGATGCTCAACTGCTTGGGAATCAGCTTGAGCTGGTAGAAGCTGTCGGCGATTTTCTGCTGTGCGGCGACCACTTCCGGGGTGAGGAACAGCGCGCCATAGCCCTGGCGTTTCACCGAGGTCAGGGTGATGTCGGCAGGCAGGCCGAGCAGCGGTGAAACCTGTTGGGTCACCTCTTGCGGGTTAGCCTTGGACCACTCGCCAACCGCGCGCACTTCTTCCACCAGGGTCTTGATTACCTCGGGATTTTTCTGCGCATAAGGCTTGGTCGCCAGGTAGAACTGATGGTTGTCGACGATGCCCTGGCCATCGCGCAGGGTGCGCGCTTGCAGCTGTTGTTCGGCGGCAGCCTGGTACGGGTCCCAGATCACCCAGGCGTCGACGCTGCCACGCTCGAACGCCGCGCGGGCATCGGCCGGTGGCAGGAATACGGTCTGGATGTCGGTGTATTTGAGGCCGGCGTCTTCCAGTGCACGCACCAGCAGGTAGTGCACATTGGAGCCCTTGTTGAGCACGACTTTCTTGCCCTTGAGCTCCGCCACCGATTTGATCGCCGAGTCCTTCGGCACCAGGATCGCTTCGCTGTGCGGCGCTGGCGGCTCATAGGCGACATAGAGCAAATCGGCGCCGGCCGCTTGAGCGAACACGGGCGGAGTCTCACCGGTAACACCGAAGTCGATGGAGCCGACGTTCAGGCCTTCAAGCAGTTGCGGGCCACCGGGGAATTCAGTCCATTGCACGTCCACGCCTTGGGCGGCGAGACGCTTTTCCAGGGTGCCTTTGGCTTTGAGTAGCACCAGGGTGCCGTACTTTTGATAGCCGATTCGTAAGGTCTCGGCCTGAGCTTGAGTAATGGCGCCGAAGGTGACAGCCGCAGCAAACAGAGCGACCAGACCACGACGCAAAATGACAGGGCGCATGGCGCTCTCCTTTTTGCAGTTGGGTTTTGGCTGCACCTGCTTGCCCGTTGGCGGGCGAGTAAGGCCAGTACTTCAATTTTTCGGTGAGACTCAAATGCTCCAGCGAGCACTCAACAAACGATCATTCAACAGGTTCGGATCAAGCGGCTTGGGCCGTCGCGCCATGGCGCTGAAAAACAGCTCCAGCGATTCATTCAGTCGTTGTTCCAGCTCCGGCGCCAACTGCGCCAGGGCGCTGCCTTCGCCGTAGGCGATCTGGCTGTCGACGGCGAAAATCCCTTGCAGCATTTCCTGGGCCTTCAATGCCGACAGCACCGGCTTGAGCGCGTAATCCACCGCCAGCATATGGGCGATGCTGCCGCCAGTGGCCATCGGCAGAACCACCTTGTGGCTCAAGGCGCGTTCGGGCAGCAGATCCAGCACGACTTTCAGTGCTCCGGAAAACGATGCCTTGTAAACCGGTGTGGCGATCAGCAGGCCATCGGCGTTTTCAATCTGTTGCAGCAAGTCGATCACCTTGGGGCTGTCGAAGCGTGCGTGCAGCAAGTCCTCGGCCGGGAAGTCCCGTACCTGGTAACTCACCACTTCCACGCCCTGCCCTTGTAACCAACGCTGGGAGCGATCCAGCAGCACCCCGGAACGAGAGCGCTGACTGGGACTGCCACCGAGTGAGACGACCAACATTCAGACGATTCCTTGCACGGTGTTGGCGATTCGCGGCTTGCGATCTCGCTTCGATGGAGTGACCTTAACAGCTGATTTATATATCTATAAATCATATTTATTCATTTGGTTATGCATTAAAGAGATATGTGATTCTGTTTCTTCCAGACAAAAAAACAGGCCGTCGGAACGGCCTGAAATCCCCTGCTTTGTGGGTGCCTTGAAAAGATCGCAGCCTGCGGCAGCTCCTACAGGGATCGGCGTATGCACGTAGGAGCTGCCGCAGGCTGCGATCTTCTGACCTTCAACGGTTCGGCTGCGGCGTCAGGCGCAAGTATGGCTTGACCGCCCGATAGCCCTTGGGAAAGCGCTGTTTGATTTCATCCTCATCCTTGAGCGACGGCACGATCACCACCTCATCACCGTCCTGCCAGTTGGCCGGTGTGGCCACCTTGTAGTTGTCGGTGAGTTGCAGCGAGTCGATCACCCGCAGGATTTCGTTGAAGTTGCGGCCGGTGCTCGCCGGGTAGGTAATCGTCAGCCGGACCTTTTTGTTCGGGTCGATCACAAACAGCGAGCGCACGGTCAGGGTGTCGTTGGCGTTGGGGTGGATCAGGTCATAGAGATCCGAGACCTTGCGGTCGGCGTCATCCAGGATCGGAAAGTTGACCACGGTATCCTGGGTTTCGTTGATGTCCTCGATCCACTTGTGGTGCGACTCCACCGGATCCACCGACAAGGCGATGGCCTTGACGCCACGCTGGGCGAATTCATCCTTGAGCCTGGCGGTGAAGCCCAGCTCGGTGGTGCACACTGGCGTGAAATCCGCCGGATGGGAAAACAGCACGCCCCAGCTATCGCCCAGCCACTGATGGAAACGGATGATGCCGGCGCTGGAGTTCTGTTCGAAATCGGGGGCGATATCGCCAAGTCTGAGGCCCATGGTGCTGCTCCTTGTGAGTGCTAGATGGGTTCAACTGTGCCTGTGTTTTTTATCTATTAAAAAGAATAAATATCGATTTATTTAGATCATAAAGAAATATTAAAGATCTGTTCACTGGACGTGCACGCACAAGCCGCCGAACATCGGCCACGAGGTTCGAGAAGGCCTTGAGTTGCTGCAAAGAGGGAAGTTCAAGGCGGGATTACGGGGGTGAACCCGTCTTGAAAATGTAAAAGCCCCGCCCGGTGTAATACCGGGCGGGGCTTTTTTTGTCTCGATTACGCGAGCGCTATTACAACAGCGGGATCGAGTAGCTGAGGATCACACGGTTTTCGTCCTGCGAACGGGTGTTCGGCAGGTCGGTGCGCCAGGTAGCGTTTTTCCACGCCAGGCCCAGGTTCTTCAGCGGACCTTCCTGAACGACGTAAGCCACGCTCAGATCGCGCTCCCACTCGGAGGCACCATTGGCCGCCTCGCCACCCTTGGCGTTAACGGTATCGATATTGTCGCCATGCAGGTACACCAGGCCCGCCGTCAGGCCAGGTACGCCGACCTTGGCGAAGTCATACGCGTAGCGTGCCTGCCAGGTTTTCTCGCCGGCACGGCCGAACTTCTGGATTTGCGAGTCGGTGATGATGTAGGCCGACGATCCGTCGCCCTGGTTCAGCCAAGGGAAGTCGCTGTCGCCGTTGCTGACCTGGTAACCGGCGCCGAAGGTGTGACCGGCAACGGAGTACAGGAACAGGCCGCTGTACAGGTTGTTGTCGACCTTGCCTTTACCGTTGGCTGCACCGCTGTAATTGCCAGTGGTGAAGAACAGAGGGTCGTGACCGTTGGCACCGTCGTCGGAGCTGTTGAAATAACGGAAGTCCGACTTCAACACGCCAGGGCCGATGGCCCAGTTATGCACCAGACCCAGGAAGTGTTGCTTGTAGAACTCTTCCAGGTTGCCATAGTAGTACTGGGCCGTCAGGTCCTTGGTGATCTTGTAGTCGCCACCGGCATAGATGAACTTGTTGCTGTCGCGGAATTTGGGGCCGCGAGTGTTCGCGCCCGAAATCGACATCTGCTCATTGTTGCTGGAGTTACGGCCTTTGACCGCTTCGATCTGGCCACCGACCAGGGTCAGATCCTTGATGTCGCCGGATGTGATCTGGCCACCCTGCCAGGTTTGCGGCAGCAGGCGGCCGTCGTTGGTCACGATCACCGGCAGTTTTGGCTGCAGGGTGCCCAACTTCAGTTCGGTCTGGGAAACCTTGGCTTTGGCGGTCAGGCCCAGGCTGGAGAAATCATCAACTGCCTCGCCGTTGGCTTTGCTCGGGAAAACCGTGCCGCCGTAAGAGGTCGCCGTGGCGCCGTTGGTACCGCCGCCCGAATCCAGCTTGACGCCCAACAGGCCGATCGCATCGATACCGAAGCCGACGGTGCCTTGGGTGTAACCGGAGATGAAACGCAGGTCGAAGCCTTGGCCCCACTCTTCGTTTTTGTTCGGGCCAGTGCCGTCACGGTAATCGGTGTTGATGTAGAAGTTACGCAGCCCCAGTGTTGCCTTGCTGTCTTCGATAAAACCCGCGGCGTTTGCCTGCTGGGCCAATACCCCGACGGCCACAGCCATGGCCAAGGTGGACTTGTTCATGTTTCGCTCCTCTCGTTTCTAGTTCTGATGTTCCTGGTCCCGAATCGATTGCCCGGGATCCTGAATGCATAAATTCGCGGCAAACCGTCTAGGCCGGTCGTTTGGCGGGCCGCAGGATACATGGCCTTAAAGCCAAAAGAATTTTTTAGCGTTTTTTAATTCCGTTTTGGAATATGACTTCCCACAACAGATCCGAGGTATCGGCAGTGAGGCCAATTCCTGTAACTGATCAATTGTCGAGGGAGGAAAATGCCAAATCCGAGCTCATGGATGAGTGTCGGACAGGTGCACTTTAAGGTGCGGATTAAAAAACTAAAAAGAATAAAAAAGAAATAGAACCTTTGTTTACGGAATATAAAATTCGACGCAAAAAAAACCCCGCCAATCGACGGGGCTCTTTTCTTACGGCTATTACATGAAGCTGTAGGTGTAGTTGAAGATCAGACGGGTCTGGTCTTGATCGAGGGTGCTGGTGTTGCCACGGTAGGTACCGTGACGCAGCGTCGTACCAAACCCTTTCAGTGCGCCCGTTTGAATCACGTAATCAATACGCGCGTCGGTCTCGTGTTCACTCAGGTCTTTACCAACACCGCTGGTAGCCTTGATGTCCTGGCCATTCAAGTAAGCAATCGAAGCTTTCAAGCCTGGTACACCCAGGGAGGCGAAGTCATAGGAGTACTGACCGAACGTGGTGTTTTCACCGGCACGGATAAAGCTGCCAACCGTGGCGTCGGTAAACGAGTAGAAGCTCGCGCCGCCGGCACCTTCTTGACGACCGTTGCTATCAATAAGACTGCCTTGGTTCAAGAAAACGAAGCCGCCGTCATCGCTGACACGCTGATGCCCGAGCAGGAACGCGTTGCCACCCAGGGTATAGGTGAACATGGCGCTCCAGGTCTTGTTATCGACCTCACCCGGGGTCTTGGCGAAACCGTTGTTGTTGTTGAAACGGAAACCCGGATCGCCGTTCTTGCCGTCGGAGCTGCTGTCGAAATAACGGATATCGGTCTTGAACGACTGATTGGCCGCGATCGGGTAGACGTGCACCAGGCCGAGGAAGTTCTGCTTGTAGAAGTCTTCCAGGTTCGCATAGTAGTACTGCAGCAAGAGGTCTTTGGTGACCTTCCAGTCAGCACCGGCGTATTGGAATTTGTTGCTGTCCTGAGTAGCGCCAGCCACAGACAGGCCAGTGGAGTTCGAGGAGGCGCGACCCGACGCGTGCTCCAGTTGACCCAAGTTGAAGGTCACATTGTCGATTTCTTTGGAGGTGATGGTGCCACCTTCAAAGGTCTGCGGCAGCACACGGCTGTCGTTCGCGATCAGGATCGGCAGGTTAGGTGCCAGAGCGCCACCCAGGTGGGCTTCGGTCTTCGAGAAGCGAGCCTTGACGTTGCCATCCAGACGGCTCCACTCGTTGGCCGCCTCATTGCCATCGCTAGGGAAGAATGAGTTGCTGTTACCGGTCGGGTGATGCCCCTTGCCACCATCCAGGTGGATACCCACCAGAGCCTGGGCGTCGATACCAAAACCTACGGTACCTTGGGTGAAACCGGACAGGTAATCGAACTTCAGACCCTCAGCGGTTTCGCGCTGACGGTTGGCAGGAGTGCTCGCACCTTCACGCATATCGGCGTCGTAATACATGGTGCGAGAGCTGATGGAAGCCTTGCTGTCTTCCAGGAAACCGGCGGCGCCTGCCTGCTGCGCCAAAACCCCTACGGCCACGGCCAGAGCCAAGGTGGACTTGTTCATTGTGTAGCTCCTCTCGATTCTAATTCTTGTATTCCTGGTCTCGAGTCGACGCCCGAAATCCTAAGATGTGCGATTAGCGCCAGACCGTGACCCACAAGTCAATCGTAACCATGTGTGTCTACGACCATAGTCTAATCCCCCGGTTTTTTGGTCCCTGCAGGGTCATGAATTCGTCATGAACCTGAAAAGAATTACCCGATTCTTTTCCAATACCGTTTAGGAATTTAGCTCCCCACTCCCCAACCATCCCAGAATAGAAGGTTTGGCACATAAGCCAATTCCTAATCGGTATTTATTTTTGATTTTTTAGATCGATTAGTTTCTGACGCAATTTGGAAACAAATCTTATACCGAAAGGCGGTCCCATGACGTCCAAACGCGCACTATCCGGACCAATTGTTACAGTTTGTGTATCGTTCGCATTTTCTTTCACTTTGAGGTCTGGGTGACGCGCAAGGATTACGCCGAAAAACATCCGGAGGTCGTGGCCGGTTCCGCTTTTCCGGATGCCAGGGCGCAACAGAGCGCTGCGCTGCTGGATAGCGACCCGGCCAAGGCGATTGGCGAGGGGGTTTGTCGGAACGCCGCATCGCCACAAAGAAACTCACAGCTAAAACATCAAAGGGCTTTTTCGAAGATCTTCGAATTACGCTGATAGTTGTACAGCGACGCCCGCGCCGACGGTAGCCGGTCGACGCTGCTGGGTTCAAAGCCACGTTCGCGGAACCAGTGCGCGGTGCGCGTGGTGAGGACGAACAAGGTTTTCAACCCCTGAGCCCGCGCGCGGTTTTCAATGCGTTCCAGCAGCTCATCGCCGCGACCGCCATGGCGGTACTCCGGATTCACCGCCAGGCACGCCAGCTCGCCCGCGTCCGAATCGGCGATTTGGTACAGCGCCGCACAGGCGATGATCATTCCTTCGCGTTCAACCACACTGAACTGCTCGATTTCGCGCTCCAGCACCTCACGGGAACGGCGTACCAGGATGCCCTGCTCTTCCAGCGGACTGATCAAGTCCAGCAAACCACCGACGTCTTCAATGGCCGCTTCGCGCACCACTTCGAACTGTTCCTGGGCGACCAGGGTGCCGCCACCGTCGCGGGTGAACAGCTCAGTCAAAAGTGCACCGTCTTCAGCGTAACTGACGATATGGCTACGAGCCACGCCGCCACGGCAAGCTTCGGCCGCGGCATCGAGCAATTCTGCCTGATAGTTGCTGCCCAGCCGTTGCAGATGCGCTGGCACTTGCTGTGGACGCAGTTCGCGCACCAGGCGCCCGTGTTCGTCGATCAGGCCCAGGTCAGCGCCGAACAGCAGCAGCTTGTCCGCGCCCAGATCGATGGCCGCGCGCGTGGCGACGTCTTCGCAAGCGAGGTTGAAAATCTCCCCGGTCGGCGAATAGCCCAGCGGCGACAGCAACACGATGGAGCGCTCGTCCAGCAGACGGTTGATGCCCTTGCGGTCGACCCGGCGCACTTCGCCGGTGTGGTGATAGTCGACGCCTTCGAGCACGCCGATCGGGCGTGCCGTCACCAGGTTGCCGCTGGCCACCCGCAGGCGTGAGCCCTGCATCGGTGACGAAGCCATGTCCATCGACAGGCGAGCCTCAATGGCAATGCGCAACTGGCCGACCGCGTCGATCACGCACTCCAGGGTCGCGGCATCGGTGATGCGCATGCCGTGGTGGTAATGCGGGGTCAGGCCACGGGCCGCCAGGCGCGCTTCGATTTGCGGCCGGGAACCGTGAACCAGCACCAGACGCACACCCAGGCTGTGCAACAGCACCAGGTCGTGGACGATATTGCCGAAGTTCGGGTGTTCAACGCCGTCGCCGGGCAGCATGACGACAAAGGTGCAATCGCGGTGGGCGTTGATGTAAGGCGAAGCGTGACGAAGCCAATTGACGTATTCGGGCATGAACCTGGGCCTGTAATAAATAGCAGCCGAAAAAAGGGCGAAACTGAAAACGCACAGCGGGCTGATGGTTATCGTCGGAACAGGCTTGGCGACACGCGCGCTCTCCTCATGAATACGGGTTTGGGTACCGGCAATTTATACGGCTTGTCAGGCAAATCACAGACCCTGTGTAGGAGCGAGCTTGCTCGCGATGAACGCAAGGACGACGCGTCCATTCAGAAAGATCGCGTAATCGTTGAAGTCCATCGCGAGCAAGCTCGCTCCTACAGGTCTTCCGCAGTTTGGGCCGGTGTCAGGCAATAGTGTTCGATCAGTTGTCTTAATAGATGCACCGTAGGCTGCAAACGTGACATTTCGAGGTATTCCCCCGGCTGATGGGCGCAGGCAATATCACCTGGACCAAGCACCAGCGTTTCACAGCCAAGGCGCTGAAGATAAGGTGCTTCGGTGCCGAACGCCACTGCTTCGGCGCTGTGACCGGTGAGCTTTTCAGCAAGGCGCACCAACTCTGCATCCTCGGCCTGCTCGAATGGCGGCACTTCGGGGAACAGCGGCGCGTAATCGATCTTGACCTGATGCCGCTCGGCAACCGGCTTGAGCTTTTGCAGGATCTCGGCGCGCAGGACCTTGGGGTCCATGCCGGGCAACGGCCGCAAATCGAATTCCAGCGAGCACTGGCCGCAAATGCGGTTGGGGTTGTCGCCACCATGGATGCAGCCGAAATTCATCGTTGGCGTCGGCACGCCAAACTGTGGATTGCGAAATTCGCGCTGCCACAACAGGCGCAGGCCACGCAGTTCACCGATGGCATCGTGCATGGCCTCCAGGGCGCTGTGGCCCAGGCGCGGGTCGGAGGAATGACCGCTCTGACCGAGGATGTCGATGCGCTCCATCATGATGCCTTTGTGCATGCGGATCGGCTTGAGCCCGGTCGGCTCGCCAATCACCGCCGCCCGCCCCAGCGGTCGCCCCGCTTCGGCCAGCGCGCGGGCGCCGGACATCGAGCTTTCTTCATCGCAGGTGGCGAGAATCAGCAACGGCTGTTTGAACGGCTGATCGAGCAGCGGCTTGACCGCCTCGATGGCCAGGGCGAAAAAACCCTTCATGTCGCAACTGCCCAGGCCGACCCAGCGACCGTCGACTTCAGTCAGCTTCAGCGGGTCGGTTTGCCACAGCGCACCGTCGAACGGCACGGTGTCGCTGTGCCCGGCCAGCACCAGACCGCCGGGGCCGGAACCGAAACTGGCCAGCAAGTTGAACTTGCCGGGGCTGACCTGCTGGATCTCGCAGGTAAAACCCAGCTCACCGAGCCACGTCGCCAGCAGATCGATGACCGGGCGGTTGGTTTGATCGAGGCTGGGTTGGGTACAACTGACGGACGGTGCAGCGATCAACGCAGCGAATTGTTCTTTCATCGACGGCAATGGCATCGCTGACTCCCGGCACCCGAATTGAAGTCCATCATAGAACCAACCGATGGCAGGAATAAACCGTCGCGACGCGGACTAACCTTGAGTCCTGTACACTGCACGACCTTGGCAGCCACACATTCCCCCGGCTGCGCTCCCGATCCTGGATTTTCCGGCCATGCAGAAAGAAACCGAAATCAAACTCCGCGTCAGCCGCGAAACCCTCGCCGCCCTGCGTGAGCACCCGTTACTGAAAAAACGCAACAAAAGTGGCTGGGAACGCCGTGAGTTGATGAACCAGTACTTCGACACCCCAGAGCGCGACCTGGCCCAGGCCAAAGTCGCACTGCGCCTGCGCAAGGATGGCGAAGAAGTGATTCAGACCCTCAAGACCCGCGGCCAGAGCGTCGCCGGTTTGTCGGTACGTAACGAGTACGACTGGAACCTGCCCAAAGCCAAGCTCGACCTGAAGAAACTCGACGGCGAATGCTGGCCCGAGGAACTGGCCGAACTGGACAAGAAAACCCTGAAGCCGATCTTCACCACCGACTTCGTCCGCGAACGCGCGGAAATCGCCTGGGGCCGCGGCAAGACCAAAGTGGTCATCGAAGCCGCGCTGGACCTGGGCCATGTCGTGGTTGGCAAGCAGAAAGAAGAAATCTGCGAACTGGAACTGGAACTGCGCGAAGGCGAGCCGGCAGCCCTGCTGGAACTGGCCGCCGAACTGGCCGAGAAACTGGCCCTGATGCCATGCGACATCAGCAAGGCCGAGCGCGGTTATCGCCTGTACGACGCCCACAGCTATTCGTTGAGCCTGCCGGCGCCGCAGATCACCGCCGAAACGCCGCTGGACGACGCGTTCGCCGCGCTGAGCTGGCATTTGCTGGGCAGCAGCCAGCGTCTGGCCGAGCAGTATCGCTTCAACGGTCACTGGCGCCTGTTGCAGGACTGGGTCGAATGCCTCGCGGAAATGCGCGCGCTGATCAGCAGCCTGGGCCAGGCCGCACCACGTCAGTCGACCCACGACCTGCGTATCGCCCTCGATGCCTTGCTGGAAGACTGGCGCCCGCTGGTCCAGGCCGGCCTGGAAGATGAAGACGTGCGCAAAGCGGCGCCCGAGCAGTTCCTCGAAGAGCTCGAAGACCCGCGCTGGGGCCTGTTCTCCCTGACCACCTCGCGCTGGTTGCTGGCCCGTACCTGGGCCGCCGACCGCAACACCCGTGGCAATCGCCAGGGCGCTGCGCAACTGGGCAGCTGGTTGCCGCGCCTGCTGGGCGAAGAAGCCAACTCGCTGCAATTGCAGCGCTACCAGCAACAACCGGAAGATCTGGCCGAGCAACTGCCGCGCATTGAACGCATCCAGGTCTGGCTGCACCATGCGCGCAACGTACTGGAGATCCCGGAAATGGATCGCCTGTACGGTGAGCTGAACAAACTGGCGCAACTGGCCAACGAATCGATCACCGACGAAGTCCTGGATGCGCGCAAGCAACAGGCGATTGCGGTGTATCAGAACCGTGCGTGGAAAATGCTGCTGCGTCTGTAAATCCGCCTTCGCTGGCAAGCCAGCTCCTACAGGGCATCACCGAAACCCTGTGGGAGCGAGCTTGCTCGCGATGAGGCCTGAACAGCCACCACAAAACTTCAGACCGGCAAACTGGTGGTCGACTTGATCTCCGACAACGCCACGATCGAATTGACCTCCTGAATCCCCGGCACCATCGACAGCTTCTCGAAGAAGAAGCGCTCATACGCCTCGATGTCCGCCGTGACAATCCGCAGCAGGAAATCCACCGCCCCCATCAGCACGTAACACTCCAGCACCTCCGGAAAGCCGCGAATCGCCTCGGTGAATTCGGTGAAATTCGAACGCCCGTGGGCATTGAGTTTCACCTCCGCGAAGATCTGCGTGTTCAGGCCGATTTTCTTGCGGTCGAGCAAGGTCACCTGGCCGCGAATGATGCCCTCCTCCTTCATCCGCTGAATCCGCCGCCAGCACGGCGATTGCGAGAGACCCACCTGCTCGGCGATCTGTGCGCTGGAAAGCGAAGCATCCTCTTGCAGCAAGGCGAGGATCTTGCGGTCGTAGCTATCCAGTTCGCTTTGCATAAAAAAACCCTTAACCGAATAACAAGTGAATTGATTGATTCTTCATTTCTGCAATACAGCCAATCATAGAGAAGAAATACCCGGCACAGGATGTAAACATTTCTCCAATGATTTTGGAGCCAGACCATGCCGTATCTCGAAGCCGTGAACACCCCACCTGCCCGCGCCGATGTCTGGAACGTCGGCAACGCCCATTGCCGGGTTCGCTATCAAATGCTGGCCGAGGCAGAACCGGACCTGCTGTGTCGCACTCTCAATCTGTTCGCTTTGCAATTGCTCACGCCGGAACAGGTCAACGCGCAGCGCCAGGACGACTGGCTGAGTATCGAGATCGTCATCGACGGTTTGAGCTGGCACCGCGCGCAAGTGATTGCGGAAAAACTTCGTAACTTGATCAGCGTCTGCTCGGTGGAGCTGCAAGAAGCTGATTCCACATGGGCCGAAGCGGTTCAAGCGGCGGGTTGAAAAACTCCGAAACGGCTTCGTCGGGTAGTGGCCCAGCGGTCAGCCGGGCCACGGCTATCCTTTGCCGACTGTCGTTCAAAAGGAGCCCGTATGTCCGTTCAAATCGCCTTTCAGGACCGTTGGCTGGATCTCAATGACCTGCTGCGCGAACTGGTCGCCCAGGGTTTTATCAGCCAGGATTCGGCCGAACACGCGCTCAATGCCCGCCGCCGCAACGCCTCCCTTGGGCAGATGCATCCGCTGGAGTTCATTGCCAGCCAGCAACTGGACGATCTCAGCCGTCCCGGCAAACCGCTGGACCTCGAGAGCCTGACCCTGTGGCTATCCCGGCAGGCCGGCCAGCCTTACCTGCGCATCGACCCACTGAAAATCAACGTCGCGGCCGTGACCCCGCTGATGTCCTATGCCTTCGCCCAGCGCCACAAGATCCTCGCGGTAGCAATCGACCGCGAGGCGGTCACCGTGGCCAGCGCCCAGCCATATGTCAGCGGCTGGGAGGCTGACCTGACCCACGTGCTCAAGTTGCCGATCAAGCGTGTGGTGGCCAACCCGGTGGACATCCAGCGCTTAAGCGTCGAATTCTTCCGCCTGGCCAAATCGGTCACGGGGGCGAACAGCGCCGACCCGCAAGTCAGTACCCTCGGCAATTTCGAACAGCTGCTCAACCTCGGCGCCAGCGACCAGGAGCCGGACGCCAACGACGCACACATCGTCAATATCGTCGACTGGCTGTTCCAGTACGCGTTCCAGCAGCGCGCCAGCGACATCCACATCGAGCCCCGGCGCGAGCAAGGCACGGTGCGCTTTCGCATCGACGGCGTGCTGCACAACGTCTATCAATTCCCGCCCCAGGTCACCATGGCCATCGTCAGTCGCCTGAAAACCCTGGGGCGCATGAACGTCGCGGAGAAACGCAAACCCCAGGACGGCCGGGTGAAAACCAAGACCCCGGACGGCGGTGAAGTCGAACTGCGCTTGTCGACACTGCCCACGGCCTTCGGCGAAAAAATGGTCATGCGGATCTTCGATCCGGAAGTCCTGCTAAAGGACTTCGACCAGCTTGGTTTTTCCGCCGACGACCTGCGCCGCTGGCAGGACATGACCCGCCAGCCCCACGGCATCATCCTCGTCACCGGGCCGACGGGTTCGGGCAAGACCACCACCCTCTACACCACCCTGAAAAAACTGGCGACGCCGGAGGTCAACCTCTGCACCATCGAAGACCCGATCGAAATGGTCGAGCCTGCGTTCAACCAGATGCAGGTCCAGCACAACATCGACCTGACCTTCGCCGCCGGCGTGCGCGCGCTGATGCGGCAAGACCCGGACATCATCATGATCGGCGAGATCCGCGACCTCGAGACCGCGGAGATGGCGATCCAGGCGGCGCTCACCGGGCACCTGGTGCTGTCGACCCTGCACACCAACGACGCGCCCAGCGCCATCAGCCGCCTGCTGGAACTCGGCGTGCCGCATTACCTGATCAAGGCCACAGTGCTTGGCGTCATGGCCCAGCGACTGGTGCGTACCCTGTGCCCGCACTGCAAGGCGCCGCTGACGCTGAGCGAAGACGACTGGCAAACCCTGACCCGGCCCTGGCAAGCACCGTTGCCGGCCAATGCCCAGCGTGCCATCGGTTGCGTGGAATGCCGCGACACCGGTTATCACGGTCGCGCCGGGGTCTACGAAATCATGCAGCTCAGCGACAGCATCAAAGCGCTGATCAGTCCCGACACCGATCTGCTGGCCGTGCGGCGGCAGGCATTCAAGGAAGGCATGCGCAGCCTGCGGCTGTCAGGAGCGCAAAAGGTCGCCGCCGGGCTGACGACCATTGAGGAAGTTCTGCGGGTGACGCCCCAGAGCGAGCAGAGCTGAGCCCGGCTGTACTTATCCGGCATCGGCACAGCTACACTCCAGCGATTGCAACTCCACAGACCCACACATCAACAAGGAATCGTTATGCAGATCGGTAGTGTGCTTTTACTTTTTGTCGGCCTGGTGGTCGCCATTCTGTTCATGGGTTTTAAGGTCGTGCCCCAGGGCTTTGAATGGACCGTCGAGCGTTTCGGGCGCTACACCAACACGCTCAAGCCGGGGCTGAACGTCATCATTCCGGTCATGGACCGCATCGGCCGCAAGATGAATGTGATGGAAAGCGTGCTGGATATTCCGCCGCAGGAAGTCATCACCTCCGACAACGCCACGGTGCAAATCGACGCCGTGTGTTTCTTCCAGGTGGTCAACACGGCCCAGGCTGCCTACGAGGTGAACAACCTCGAACATGCCATCCGCAACCTGCTGCAAACCAACATCCGTACGGTACTCGGCTCGATGGAACTCGACGCCATGCTCAGCCAGCGTGACGGGATCAACGAAAAACTGTTGCGCACTGTCGACGAAGCGACCGCGCCGTGGGGCATCAAGATCACCCGGATCGAGATCAAGGACATCAGCCCACCCGCCGACCTGATGGCGGCGATGTCGGGGCAGATGAAAGCCGAACGGATCAAGCGTGCCCAGATCCTCGAGGCCGAGGGCCTGCGCGCCGCAGCGATCCTGACCGCCGAAGGCAAGAAGCAGGCGCAGATCCTCGAAGCCGAAGGCAGTCGCCAGGCCGCCTTCCTGGAGTCCGAAGCCCGCGAGCGGCAAGCCGCGGCAGAAGCCCAGGCGACCAAAGTGGTGTCCGAAGCCATCGCCAGCGGCAACGTGCAAGCGGTCAACTACTTCGTGGCGCAGAAGTACATCGATGCGCTGGGCAAGCTGGCTTCGGCCAACAACAGCAAAGTGATCCTGATGCCGCTCGAGGCCAGTTCAATGATCGGCGCAGTCGGTGGCATTGGCGAAATCGTCAAGGCCACTTTCGATAACAAGAAAGCCTGAGGCGCGCCATGTGGGCATTTTTGCAGCACCTTTCGTTCTGGGACTGGTTGGCGCTGGGCACGGTGCTGTTGATTCTCGAAGTGTTCGGCGCCGGCGGTTACCTGCTGTGGATCGGCATGGCCGCGGCAGCCGTGGGCGTCTTGACCTTCCTGCTGCCGAGCTTGTCCTGGGAATGGCAGTTTCTGTTGTTCGGCCTGCTGTCGATCACCACCGCGTTGTACTGGTGGCGGCGTCAGCGCACGGCGATGCGTCCGAGCGATCAGCCGCACCTGAATCTGCGCGGCCAGGAACTGATCGGCAAAACCTTTGTGGTGCATGAAGCGATTATCGACGGTCGCGGCAAAATCAAGGTGGCCGACGGCGTGTGGATGGCCCGAGGACCGGACGCTGCACTTGGTAGCCGCGTGCGGGTGGTTGGCCAGCAAGGCGCGATCCTGCTGGTCGAAGCAGCGGAATAGGTGACCACGGAACTCGATTGGGGGTTGGCAATCCAACCGCGTAGTCAACCCAGTGGAGTCACCCTGTCATGCGTTTCAAACTTGCTGTCGCTACCGTCGCGCTGTTGTCCCTGCCTGTCGGTTCGGCGATGGCCGATACTTTTTGGCGTAACGTTCTTACCTCCGGTGCAACCACCGGTTCGAGCTATCTGACATCCAAGGATAACAAGATGGTCGTCGCGGCCCAGGACGATGCCAGCAGCTTCGTCGCCAGTGATGGCAGTATCCGCGGCCCGTACCTGGAGGCGGCCATGCAGAAAGTCCGCGCCGACAATCCTGGCCTGCAAGCCACGGACATGGAGTTGGCGAACGCCATCCTGGCGAAGAATGCCATCGCCTCGAAGTAAGGTTCGTTGCTGGTCAAAAATGCCGCTCCCAAAAGCGGCATTTTTTATGAGTCAGGTAAATTGCACAGCTATTTCCTACGACGGCCAACACCAAAGCACTGACATATCGGCGAGTTTTCACCGACCTTCTGAGAAAAGGTCTGATATGAACCCGTGGCTTGTAAACTCAAACTTTGTCGATTCGGATTACCCACACACGCGAATCGACTCACATGAAAAAAACAGCCTTATCTTTACTGCTGCTGACTGCCACCTTCTGCCAGATATCGCAGGCCGATGGTCTGTACGGCTCGATAAAAATCCAGAGCGCTCAACAAGACCTTTCCAGCGCCCTGCTCACCAGCCCTCGAGTGAATAACCGCGTCATCAGCCCCGACAGCAACAAGGACATCACCGGCTCCGTTGCGCTAGGGTATGGATTCAAGGGTGATTGGCGCCTGGAAGGCGAGTACACGATCAAGCAAGACTCGGAATTCAAGAGTTACTGGGCGCCGTTCAACGCCAACGTCAACAACATGCAAGTCTCGTCCAGCCGGCTGATGGTCAACGGCTACAAGGATTTTCCTTTGAACGAATACCTGTCCCTGTACGCGATGGCCGGTGTCGGTATGGCGCATATCAGTTCCGAGGGCTATCAATCCAACCCTTCGCGACGGTTCGCCAACAATAGCCAGAACAACTTCGCCTATGCCTTGGGCGTCGGGGCTGACCTCAAGCTCAACCAGCAAATTACCCTTGGCACCGGTTACCGGTACGTCGACATGGGAGATATTGAAACCGGCTACAACACCTTCGCCAACCGCATCAATGCCCGGGATGAACAGCTAAAGGGCAAGTTGCGGGAGCAGAATGTGTACGTTGAGGCGAGGATGGCGTTCTGACTCATCGGCCATTAAAAGTAAAGATCGCAGCCTTCGGCAACTCCTACATGGAAACGCGTACTCCTGTAGGAGCTGCCGAAGGCTGCGATCTTTTGATCTTCTCAGCGGTAATCATCCACCGGCACACACGCGCAAAACAGATTGCGATCGCCGTAGACATTGTCCACACGGTTTACCACCGGCCAGTATTTATGGGCCTTGGTGTGAGCATCCGGCGTGACCGCTTGCACAATGCTGTACGGCCGCTCCCACACGCCAGTGATATCGGCCAACGTATGCGGCGCACCTTTCAACGGGTTCTCTTCAGCCGGCCAGTTACCATTTTGCACCTCGTTGATTTCCGCGCGGATGCTCAGCATCGCCCCGATGAAACGGTCCAGTTCCGCCTTCGATTCACTTTCGGTCGGCTCGACCATCAGCGTACCCGGCACCGGAAACGACATGGTCGGGGCATGGAAGCCGTAGTCCATCAGGCGCTTGGCCACGTCCTCTTCGGTAATGCCGGTCAACGCCTTGAGCGGTCGCAGGTCGAGGATGCATTCGTGGGCCACCCGCTCGTTGCGCCCGGTGTAGAGCACCGGGAAGGCACCGGACAAATGCCGCGCCAGGTAGTTCGCGGCGAGGATCGCCACTTCGCTGGCGTCCGCCAGTTGCGGCCCCATCATGGCGATGTACATCCAGCTGATCGGCAGAATGCTTGCGCTGCCCCAGGGCGCTGCGCTGACGGCGCCATTTTGCGGGTGCGGTCCGTCGATCGGCACCACCGGATGGTTGGCCACGAACGGCGCCAGATGCGCCCGAACACCAATCGGCCCCATGCCCGGCCCACCGCCACCATGGGGAATGCAGAAGGTCTTGTGCAGGTTCATGTGCGAGACATCGGCGCCAATATCGGCCGGCCGCGCCAGCCCGACCTGGGCGTTGAGGTTGGCGCCATCCATGTACACCTGACCGCCGTGATGGTGGATCACTTCACAGATTTCGCTGATGCCTTCCTCATACACGCCATGGGTCGAAGGATAGGTCACCATCAGGCAGGCAAGTTTGTCTGCCGCCTGCGCGGCTTTTTCCTTGAGGTCATCGAGGTCGACGTTGCCCGCCTCGTCACATTCGACGATCACCACGCGCATCCCGGCCATTTGCGCCGACGCGGGATTGGTGCCGTGAGCCGACGAAGGAATCAGGCAAATGTCGCGGCCACCCTGTTGACGGCTCTCATGGTATTTGCGGATCGCCAGCAGCCCGGCGTATTCGCCCTGAGCACCGGAGTTGGGCTGCATGCAGATCGCGTCGAAACCGGTGATCGCGCACAGCCAGCGTTCCAGTTCTTCGATCATCAACCCGTACCCGACGGCCTGTTCCTTGGGCACGAACGGATGAAGGTTGGCGAACTGCGGCCAGGTAATCGGGATCATCTCGCTGGTGGCATTGAGCTTCATGGTGCAGGAGCCCAGCGGGATCATCGATTGATTGAGCGCCAGGTCCTTGTTTTCCAGTTGCTTGAGGTAGCGCAGCATCTCGGTTTCGCTGTGATGGGCGCTGAACACCGGATGGCGCAGATAAGGCGAAGTTCGCGCCAGCCCTTCGGGAATTCCGCCAGGCAAGACTTCGGCATCCAGGGCGTCGATGCTGAGCCCGTGATCGGCCCCCAGAAACACGTCGAACAGCTTCGCCACGGTGCCTTCGTCGCAGGCCTCGTCGAGGCTCAGGCCCAGTTGGCCGCGCCCGAGAATGCGCAGGTTGATCTGTGCGGCCCGGGCACTTTCGATGATCGCTGTCTGGGCTCCGCCGACCTCCAGCGTCAGGGTGTCGAAGAAGTGCCGGTTGACCCGGGTGATACCGTTGCGTTCAAGCCCGGCGGCAAGGATGCAGGTCAGTCGATGAACCCGCTGGGCGATCCGCTTGAGCCCTTCCGGGCCGTGGTAGACCGCATAGAAACTGGCGATATTGGCCAGCAGCACCTGGGCCGTGCAGATATTGGAGTTGGCCTTCTCCCGGCGGATGTGTTGCTCGCGGGTTTGCAGGGCCATGCGCAGGGCGGTGTTGCCCCGCGCATCTTTTGAAACACCGATGATCCGCCCGGGAATCGCTCGCTTGTATTCATCGCGACTGGCAAAAAATGCCGCGTGCGGCCCGCCGTAACCCATGGGCACGCCAAATCGCTGGGACGAGCCGAACACCACATCGGCACCCAGTTCACCCGGCGGGGTCAGCAACAACAGGCTCAGCAAATCCGTGGCGACACATACCAGGGCCTGTTGCGCGTGCAGGTGATCGATCAGCGGCCGCAGGTCGTGGATTTCACCGTGGGTGTCGGGGTATTGCAGCAGCGCGCCGAACACCTGGTGCTGCTTCAAGTTATCCACAGCGTCGACGATCAGCTCGAAGCCGAAACCTTCAGCGCGGGTCTGCACCACGGAAATGGTTTGTGGGTGACAGTTCTCGTCGACAAAGAACAGGTTGCTTTTGGACTTGGCGACCCGCTTGGCCAGGGCCATGGCTTCCGCCGCGGCGGTGGCTTCATCAAGCAGCGAGGCATTGGCCAGCTCCAGGCCGGTCAGGTCGATGGTCAGTTGCTGGAAGTTCAGCAGCGCTTCGAGCCGCCCCTGGGCGATCTCTGGCTGATAGGGGGTGTACGCGGTGTACCAGCCGGGATTTTCCAGCACGTTACGCAGTATGACGGCCGGTGTGAGGGTGCCGTGGTAGCCCATGCCGATCAGGCTGGTCCAGACCTGGTTCTGCTCGGCATAACCACGCAGCTTGGCCAGCGCGGCCTCTTCATCGAGTGCCGGGGGCAGGTCCAGCGCCCGGTTGAGGCGGATGCCCGGCGGCACCGTTTGCTCGATCAATTCGACCCGACTGCCCAGGCCGAGGCTGTCGAGCATCGCCTGTTGCTCGGCGGCATCGGGTCCGAGGTGACGGCGCAGAAAGGCATTGGGGTCGCGTAACTGGCTCAGGGACGGCAATTGGGACATGACGGGCTCTCTCTTGACTGGCGCTCGGCGTCGATGCAACACGGTCAAAACAGCATAGCAGTCGATCTTCGCGTGGATGACGTGGCGCGGTCGACCAATCCGGATCATCATGTCCGTCGCCAACTTAATGTCCGCTGATCGGGTGACTGTATCCATGAGCCAACTGCCTTTCCTGCCGTTTTCCAAACCCACCATCGATGAAGCCACGATTGCCACCGTCGGCGAGGTATTGCGCTCGGGCTGGATTACCAGCGGCCCCAAGGTCCAGGCCTTCGAAGCGCAACTTTCGGAGTATTTCGGTGGGCGCCCGGTACGCACCTTCAATTCCGGCACCTGCACCATGGAAATCGCCTTGCGCATTGCCGGGGTCGGGCCGGGCGATGAAGTGATCACTACGCCGATTTCCTGGGTGGCCACCGCCAACGTCATTCTGGAGGTCGGCGCCACCCCGGTGTTTGCCGACATCGACCCGGTGACCCGCAATATCGATCTGGATCAACTGGAAGCGGCGATTACCCCTCGCACCAAAGCCATCATCCCGGTGTACCTCGCCGGGTTGCCGGTGGACATGACGCGGTTGTACGCCCTGGCGAAAAAGCACGGCCTGCGGATCGTCGAAGATGCGGCCCAGGCACTCGGCTCCAGCTGGAACGGCCAGCGCATTGGCTCGACGGGGGATTTCGTGTCCTTCAGTTTCCAGGCGAACAAAAACGTCACCTCCTCCGAGGGCGGTTGCCTGGTGCTGAATACGGCCGAAGAAGTACGACTGGCAGAGAAGTACCGGCTGCAGGGCGTTACCCGCAACGGCTTCGATGGCCTGGACGTCGACGTGCTGGGTGGCAAATTCAACATGACCGACGTCGCCGCGGCCATTGGCCTTGGGCAATTCGCTCATATCGAAACCATTACCGCTCATCGCCGTGACCTGGCCCGGCACTATTTCGCCTGCTTTGGCGAGGATTTCGAAGCGCAGTACGGCGCGCAATTGCCTCCGGCGGATTTTACCCACAGCAACTGGCATTTGTTCCAGCTGGTATTACCGGAACGTACGGACGGCAAACCGGCGCGGGCGACTTTCATGGAGCAGATGCAGGCATTGGGTGTCGGGATCGGCTATCACTACCCGCCGATTCACCTGTTGAGCCTTTACCGCGAGCGTGGATTCAAGGAAGGCATGTTCCCGGTCGCCGAGCGGGTCGGTCGGCTGATTGTCTCGCTGCCGATGTTCACGGCGATGAGCAAAGCCGATGTCGAGCGTTCGGTGGCGGCCGTGAAGGCCGTCTTGCGGCCTTGACTCAGCCTTGATTCGGCCTTTGTAGGAGCTGCCGCAGGCTGCGATCTTTTGACTTTGATTTTAAAAACAAGATCAAAAGATCGCAGCCTTCGGCAGCTCCTACGGGGCGAGCATTACTCGCCGATGGCAGCCTTGTAGCCGGCAGCATCCAGCAGCTTTTCCAGGTCTGCAGCGTTGCTTGGTTTGAGCTTGAAGATCCACGCGCCGTACGGGTCGCTGTTGAGCAGTTCCGGCGAAGCGCTCAGCTCTTCGTTGACCGCGATCACTTCACCGGCAATCGGGGAGTAGATGTCGGAAGCGGCTTTAACCGATTCAACGACACCAGCCTGATCTTCAGCGGCAAACACGTTGCCGACTTCAGTCAGCTCGACAAATACCACATCACCCAGCGCTTCCTGCGCGTGATCGCTGATGCCCACGGTGACGGTGCCATCGGCTTCCAGACGTGCCCATTCGTGACTTTCGGCAAAACGCAGGTTGGCAGGGATATCGCTCATGTTCTGTGTCCTCAGGAAAAGGGTCGGCGGGCATGCCCGCCAGAAAAGGTTAGATCAAGGTTTTGCCGTGACGTACGAAGGTCGGTTTGACCACTCGGACCGGGTACCACTTGCCACGGATTTCCACTTCAGCGCGGTCGGCAGTAGCCATCGGCACGCGCGCCAGTGCAATCGACTTGCTTAGCGTAGGAGAGAAACTACCACTGGTGATCTCCCCTTCGCCAACATCGGCGATACGGACCACCTGATGAGCACGTAAAACCCCGCGCTCCTCAAGGACCAGACCGACCAGTTTGTGCTGCACACCGGCGGCCTTTTCGGCTTCCAGGGCCTTGCGCCCGATGAACTGCCGGGTGGCAGGCTCCCAGGCGATGGTCCAGGCCATATTGGAGGCCAATGGTGAAACATCTTGCTGGATGTCCTGACCGTAAAGGTTCATGCCGGCTTCGACCCGCAAGGTATCCCGTGCGCCAAGGCCGATGGGAGAAATCCCGGCTCCGACCAGATCGTTGAAAAAGCCGGGCGCCTGATCAGCGGGCAGAATGATTTCCAGGCCGTCTTCGCCGGTATAACCGGTGCGCGCGATGAACCAGTCACCATCGGGCAGGCCTTCGAAGGGCTTGAGTAGCTGGATCAGGTTGCCGCGGGACTGGCTGACCAGCTCGGCAATTTTCTGCCGGGCGTGGGGGCCCTGGATGGCCAGCATCGCCAACTCGGAACGTTCGCGAAGTTGCACGTCGAAACCGTCGAGATGCGCTTGCATCCAGGAAAGGTCCTGATCGCGAGTGGAGGCGTTGACCACCAGGCGATAACCCGCATCGAGACGGTAGACGATCATGTCGTCGACGATCCCGCCCTGCTCGTTGAGCATGGTGCTGTACAACGCACGGCCGGGGCTGTGCAGGCGTTCGACATCATTGGCCAGCAAATGCTGAAGCCAGGCTTTTGCCTGGGAGCCACCGACGTCGATCACGGTCATGTGGGATACATCGAAGACACCGCAATCGCGGCGCACCTGATGGTGTTCCTCGACCTGCGATCCATAATGCAGAGGCATGTCCCAACCGCCAAAATCGACCATCTTCGCGCCAAGTGCGAGATGAAGGTCATACAGAGGCGTACGCTGTCCCATGGGTTTCTCCTTCCGGGCGTGGCGAAGGTGCGGGCAGGTGCTGCACGGACTGAATGCCTTGAAACAAGGGCCTTCAGCCGCTTTCAGCCACCTGGTCTGTCAGACGGACCGCACCGAATGCCGCGCATTGTAGCCGCAAGGTGTAGGACTGACACCTAGCTGTTTCGATGTGCTGAACGCCGAATCAACCCGATGACCGGTAACAGCCCGACCAGCACCAGGGTCAATGCCGGCAAAGACGCCCGCGCCCATTCGCCTTCGCTGGTCATTTCGAAGATTCGCACCGCCAGCGTGTCCCAGCCAAACGGGCGCATCAGCAAGGTTGCGGGCATTTCCTTGAGCACATCGACGAACACCAGCAGCGCGGCGCTCAGCGTGCCGGGTAATAACAACGGTAGATACACTTTGAAAAACAGTCGTGGCCCACTGACGCCCAGGCTACGTGCCGCTTCGGGCAAAGATGGCCGTATACGTGCCAGACTGCTTTCCAGTGGCCCATAGGCCACCGCAATGAAGCGCACCAGATAGGCCAGCAACAACGCCGACAGACTGCCCAGCAGCAGCGGCTTGCCCGCGCCACCGAGCCAGCCCGAGAGCGGGATCACCAGCTCGCGATCCAGGTAACTGAACGCCAGCATGATCGACACCGCCAGCACCGAACCGGGCAAGGCGTAACCCAGGTTGGCCAGACTGACCCCGGAACGAATGACCCGGGTGGGCGCCAGTCGTCGGGCGAATGCCAGTAACAAGGCAACGCTTACAGTGATCAACGCCGCCATCGCCCCCAAATACAAGGTATGGACGATCAACCCGGTATAACGCTCGTCGAGATCGAAGCGCCCACGCTGCCAGAACCACACCATCAGTTGCAGCATTGGAATGACAAAGGCGCAGGCAAATACCAGCCCGCACCATGTCACGGCTGCCAGTGCCTTGAAGCCTCGCAGGTGATACAGCGCCTTGACCCGTGGTCGCTCGTTGCTCGCCCGGTTGGCCCCGCGAGCACGCCGTTCGCCATACAGCACTAGCATCACCACCAGCAGTAACAGACTGGCCAGTTGCGCGGCGGATGACAGGCTGAAAAAACCGTACCAGGTCTTGTAGATGGCCGTGGTGAAGGTATCGAAATTGAACACCGACACGGCGCCGAAGTCCGCCAGGGTTTCCATCAGTGCCAATGCCACCCCTGCACCGATGGCTGGCCGCGCCATGGGCAGAGCTACCCGCCAGAACGCTTGCCAGGGCGATTGGCCAAGGACCCGCGCCGCCTCCATCAGGCCTTTGCCCTGGGCGAGGAAGGCCGTGCGGGCCAGCAGATATACATAGGGATAGAAAACCAGCACCAACACCACAATCACCCCGCCCGTGGAGCGCACGCGTGGCAGTCGCAGACCACTACCGAACCACTCGCGCAGCAGGCTTTGCACGGGCCCGGCGAAATCCAGCAGGCCGACAAACACGAACGCCAGCACGTAGGCCGGTATCGCGAAGGGCAGCATCAGCGCCCAATCGAGCCAGCGCCTGCCGGGGAATTCACAAAGGCTGGTCAGCCAGGCGAGGCTGACGCCCAGCAGGGTGACTCCCGCACCGACACCAAGCACCAGCGTCAGCGTGTTGCCCAGCAGGCGCGGCATCTGCGTGTCCCACAGGTGGGACCAGATTTGAACGTCGATGGTTTGCCAGGAAAGCAGCAGAACGCTCAGGGGCAACAGGACCAAAGCCGCGATGGCGAAGACGACTGGATACCAGCGGCGTTGGGCGGGATGGGCCAAGGAAAAGCTCTCTGGATAAATCTTGGAGTTTAGGGAAAACGCAAAAAGATCGCAGCCTGCGGCAGCTCCTACATTGGGTTGATGATCACCCTGTAGGAGCTGCCGAAGGCTGCGATCTTTAGCTTTTTTAAAACCGACTCAGTTCCAGCCAGCCCTGTCCATCATGCGGATCGCTTCGGCCTGGCGCTTGCCGGCAATTTCCACCGGCAAGGTATCGGCAATGAATTTGCCCCAGGCCGCCACTTCTTCAGAGGGTGCCACCGCCGGGTTCGCCGGGAACTCCTGGTTCACGTCGGCAAAGATTTTCTGCGCTTCAGGGGTGGTCATCCACTCCACCAGGGCCTTGGCCGCTTCCGGGTGTGGCGCGTGTTGTGTCAGGCCGATACCTGACAGGTTGATGTGTACGCCACGGTCAGCCTGGTTCGGCCAGAACAGTTTCACCGGCAGGTCTGGTTTCTGCTTGTGCAGGCGACCGTAGTAGTAGGTGTTGACGATTCCAACGTCGCACTGGCCGGCGTTGATCGCTTCCAGCACGGCGGTGTCGTCGGAGAACACGTCGGTGGACAGGTTCTTGACCCAGCCCTTGAGGATTTCCTCGGTCTTCTCGGCGCCGTGCACTTCGATCATGGTCGCGGTCAGGGACTGGTTGTAGACCTTCTTCGCCGTGCGCAGGCACAGGCGGCCTTCCCATTGCTTGTCGGCCAGCGCTTCGTAGGTGGTCAGTTCACCCGGCTTTACCCGATCAGTGGAGTAGGCAATGGTCCGCGCCCGCAGGCTCAGGCCAGTCCAGGCATGAGAGGCGGCCCGGTATTGCAGCGGAATGTTGGCGTCGATGGTTTTCGAGGTGAACGGCTGGAGGATGCCCATCTGCTCGGCCTGCCAGAGGTTGCCGGCATCGACGGTGAGCAGCAGGTCGGCCGGCGTATTCGCGCCTTCGGCCTTGAGCCGCTGCATCAGCGGCGCTTCCTTGTCGGTGATGAACTTCACCTTCACACCGGTCTTGGCGGTGTAGGCATCGAATACTGGCTTGATCAGCTCGTCGATTCGCGAGGAGTAGACCACCACCTCGTCAGCGGCCTGGGCGGCGGTGCTGCCGATCAGGGTCAGGGCCAGTGCGGTCAGTAGACGCGTTGGTGCCAACATGGGAGCGGTCCCTCGATTGAAAATGAGGGCAAATGATAAGGACTCACATTTAGGTTCTCAATCGAACAGTTCGCGGAGGAGTTACCAGATGTTGCACATGCGTTGAGATTTACCGCATTCCATGTAGGAGCTGCCGCAGGCTGCGATCTTTTGATGTTGAAGAGCAAGATCAAAAGATCGCAGCCTGCGGCAGCTCCTACACGGGAACCTTGCCGGCAGTCTCAACAAAAATCAGGCCTTGGCGAGAACGGGCAAATCCCCGGTCAACCCCAACGCCTCACGCACGAACAGCGCCTTGGCTTCCGGCATTTTCTCAACCATTTTCAACCCGGTGTTACGCAACCAACGCACCGGCAACGGATCGGCCTGGAACAGCCGCTCGAAGCCTTCCATCGCCGCCATCAGTGCCAGGTTGTGAGGCATGCGCCGACGCTCGTAACGACTGAGGACTTTCACATCTGCCAGACGTTCGCCTCGTGTTGCCGCTTGCAGCAACACTTCGGCCAGCACGGCGGCATCGAGGAATCCGAGATTCACACCCTGCCCAGCCAACGGGTGAATGGTGTGGGCCGCGTCGCCGATCAACGCCAGACCTTCAGCCACATAACGTTTGGCATGCCGCTGACGCAGGGGGACACACAGGCGCGGGTCGGCGCTCAGTACTTCGCCGAGCCGACCTTCAAAGGCCCGCTCCAGCTCCTTGCAGAAACCCTGGTCATCCATTGCCATCAGTCGTTCGGCTTCGCCGGGCGTGGTTGACCAGACGATCGAACACCAATTCTGTTGGCCATCGCGCTCAAGGGGCAGAAATGCCAACGGACCGTTGTCGGTGAAGCGCTGCCAAGCCGTCATTTGATGCGGTTTGGCGCAACGCACGCTGGTGACGATGGCATGGTGCAGATAATCCCATTCGCGAGTCACGACCCCGGCCAGGCGCCGCACCGCCGAGTTGGCGCCATCCGCCGCGATCACCAGAGGCGCGCGCAGGGTGCGGCCATCGGCCAGGGTCAGCAGCCAGTCATCGCCGGAGCGGCGCATCTGTTCCAGGCGCGCATTGGCCAGCAACCCCAGATCGCAATCGTGCAGGCGCTCGAGCAAGGCATCCTGGACCACGCGGTTCTCGACGATATGCCCCAGCACCTCGGCATGCACGCTGGCCGCCGAGAAGTGGATTTGCCCGGTGCCGCTGCCATCCCAGACCTGCATGTCGGTGTAGGGGCTGCTGCGCCGCCCGGCGATACCATCCCAGACGCCGAGGCGTTCGAGAATCCGCTGGCTGGCGGCCGACAGGGCGCTCACCCGCGGTTCAAACGCGGCCTGAGCGTTAAACGGTTTGACGCTCATGGGGCTGCCGTCCAGCAGCAGGACTTCCAGCCCGCTGTCCTGCAACGCCAGCGCCAGGGCGCTGCCGACCATTCCGGCTCCGACAATCAGCAGATCTGCGCGCATTTCCATGCTTTAAGCCTGTCTCTCTTGCGGCTTGAGCCGCACGTAAAGGGTTTTTCCGACCCGCGCCACCAAGTGGCCGGCGCCGTCATGAATGTCGACCTGCAATTGCGGCAGGTATTTTTATCAATCGCGCCTTGCCGAATCGGCGGATCAACCAGTTACGCACCTGGACGCGTACCCAAACCCATCGCCTGTCGGGCAAACCAGCGTTTGGCCGGTGGCAACAGGTCGAGGCCGAGCAGTCCGATGTTGCGCCCCAGGGATACCAGCGGCTGGGTACTGCCGAACAGGCGCGTGACCTGATCGGAGAAACCCACGGTGAGGTCCTGATCGAGACGCTGGCGTTCGCGATAGGCCTGCAACGTGGCGAAGTCGCCCAATGGTTTTTCGCTGGCGAGCAAGGTATCGGCCAGGGCCTGGGCATCGCGCAGGGACAGGTTGAACCCCTGGCCGGCAATCGGATGCAGGCTGTGCGCCGCGTTGCCGAGAATCGCCAAATGCGGGCGCACCTGTTCTTCAGCCTCGACCAGTGTCAGCGGATACAGATGCCGCGCACCGACCTGTTTCAACGTACCAAGGCGATATCCGAACACCCCCTGCAACTCGCTAAGGAAACTGCGTTCATCCAGCGAAGCCAAGCGTTGCGCATCCATCCCCAGGCGGGTCCAGACCAGTGCGCAGCGGTTTTCCGGCAGCGGCAGCAACGCCATCGGGCCTTCGTCGGTGAAACGCTCGAAAGCCATGCCGTTGTGGGCTTCGCTCGGAGTGATGTTGGCGATCAGCGCGCTCTGGTTGTACGGACGCTTCCTGATGCCGATCCCCAATTGCTCGCGCAGACCGGAGCGGCCACCATCGGCGAGCACCGCGAGGTCGCATTCCAGAGTGGTTTCATCGTTGAGGGTCAGGCGATAGCCATCGGTCAGCGGCTCCATGCGGGTGACTTCCGCCGGGCAGCGCCAACTGATCACGTCCTTGTCCACGCCTTGCCAAAGGCATTGGCCGAGCCAGGCGTTTTCAACGACATAACCCAGCGCAGGAACGCCCTCTTCCATCGCCGACAACCGCGCCGTCGAGAAACGCCCACGGTCGGAAACATGAATCTGCTTGATCGGCTCGGCGCGGCGGGAGATTTCCTGCCAGACACCCAGCCGTTGATAAATTTGCCGGGAGCCGAAGGACAACGCCGAAGAACGGGCGTCATAACTCGGTTGATACGTGTCGCCGGGGGCGAACGGTTCGATCAGCACGATTTTCCAGCCCCGGGCCTTGGCTCCAGCTTGCAAGGCCAGCGCCAGACTCGCACCGACCAGCCCGCCACCGATGATTGCCAGATTGACTCGACTCATGCCGTTTGTGTCCGCGCGGCGGCCATCAGGGCCTCGATCTCGGCGACCGTTCTCGGCACGCCGCCCGTCAATATTTCACAACCGGTTTTGGTGACCACTACGTCGTCCTCGATGCGCACGCCAATGCCGCGCCATTTCTTCGCCACGCTCTGGTTGTCCGCAGCGATATAGATCCCCGGCTCCACGGTCAGCGCCATGCCGACTTCCAGCACGCGCCATTCGCCGCCGACCTTGTATTCGCCGACGTCATGCACATCCAGACCCAGCCAGTGGCCGGCGCGGTGCATGTAAAACGCTTTGTAGGCTTCGCTGGCTATCAGTTCGTCGACGTCGCCCCGGAGCAGTCCCAGCTTGACCAGCCCGGCCGTGATGACCCGGACCGTGGCTTCATGCGCCTGATTCCAGTGTTTGTTCGGGGCGATTTCGGCAAAGGCAGCCTCTTGGGAAGCCAGCACCAATTCGTAAATCGCTTTCTGTTCCGCTGAATACTTGCCGCTGACCGGAAAGGTCCGGGTGATGTCGCTGGCGTAGCAGTCGATCTCGCAACCGGCGTCGATCAGCACCAGATCCCCGTCCTTGAGCACTGCGTCATTCTGCTGGTAATGCAGGATGCAACTGTTGCGCCCCGCCGCGACGATCGACCCGTAGGCCGGCATCTTCGCCCCGCCCTTGCGGAATTCGTAATCGAGCTCGGCTTCCAGGCTGAATTCGTGCAACCCGGCGCGACAGGCCTGCATTGCCCGTACGTGCGCCCGGGCGGAAATCCGCGCCGCCTCGCGCATCACTTTCACTTCTGCCGCCGATTTATACAGGCGCATGTCGTGCAGCAGATGATCCAGGGCAACGAATTCGTTCGGCGGCTGGGCACCGAGGTTGGCCTTGGAGCGGATCACGTTGATCCACTCCATCAGGTGGCGGTCGAATTCGGGGTTGCTGCCCATGGCCGAATACACCCGGTCACGGCCTTCGATCAGGCCCGGCAGGATGTCGTCGATATCGGTGATCGGAAAGGCGTCGTCGGCGCCGAAGTCGCGAATCGCGCCTTCTTGCCCGGCACGCAGGCCATCCCACAACTCACGCTCGGCGTTGCGCTCGCGGCAGAACAGAATGTATTCGCCATGCACGCGCCCCGGCATCAACACCAGTACGGCCTGGGGCTCGGGAAAACCGCTGAGGTACTGGAAGTCGCTGTCCTGGCGGTAGACGTGCTCGACGTCGCGGTTGCGAATGGCCACCGCGGCGGCGGGCAGGATGGCGATGCTGTTGGGTTCCATCTGCGCCATCAGGGCCTTGCGGCGACGGCTGTATTCCGATTTCGGGATGTGGATCATGGGCAGATGGCGTTCCCTGGCAACGATTAGTGCAGCGACGGTTTGGCGGCCGGCATGTCTTTTTTGGTCTCGGAGAACAGCAACAGCGGTGCGACGCGCAGGTATTCCATGACTTCCATGTAGTCGCTCTCGCCGTCTTCGGACTCTTCCAGGGCATCCTGCACCTGGGAAATGGCCGCGAGGTCCTGCAACACTTCGGTGGCCTCGGTGCTCAGCATGCTGCTGTCACGGCAATTCAGGCCGAAACCGCTGAGGAAACCCTGGCACCACTGGCCCAGTGCGATGGCACGCTCGGTGAGCGGGGCGTCGTCGGTCGGCAACAGCAGAACGACGGTCACGTCATCGCCGGTGAGCTCGCCCTTGACCATCTCTTGCAGGCCGATCAGGGCGTTGCGAACGTTGTCCTGGGGCTCGCCTTCGAGCAGTTCGGCGGCGTCGATCAGCCAGCCTTCGGCATCGAAACCGGCACCGGCGCAACTGCGACCGAGCAGGAGGCCGTGCAGTTCGGCAGGCGAGACGTTGTGACCGCTGGAAGTCAGCAGGGTGGCGAAGGCTTGGTACGGGGAATTCTGAATGGTCATGGGTAGCTAGGCGCCAGACGGCGCTATGTCTAGAATGAAGGCCTTGTATCCTACATCGACTACCCCTGTAGGAGCGAGCGTGCTCGCGATGGTCGTCAACGATAACGCTGGGTACCTGACACCCCGCGGCGTTCTCAAGTTCATCGCGAGCAAGCTCGCTCCTACAGTGGTCCGCCCGCTACCTCCGGTCAGACACGAACTCAGTGGACACAATGGAAGACACCGATCTGCAAGCGCTGATGGCCAGACTCGAACTACTGATTACCCGAGTCGAGCAACTTAAGAGTCAAAATGGACTCTTACTAGCTCAGGAAAAGACCTGGCGCGAGGAACGCGCGCACCTCATTGAAAAAAACGAAATCGCCCGGCGTAAGGTCGAATCGATGATTTCGCGCCTCAAGGCCCTGGAGCAAGACTCATGAGTTCAAGCAATAGCGTCACCGTGCAGATCCTCGACAAAGAGTATTCGATCATCTGCCCTCAGGAAGAGCGCAGTAATCTGATCAGCGCCGCCCGTTATCTGGACGGCAAGATGCGCGAGATCCGCAGCAGCGGCAAAGTCATCGGCGCTGACCGTATCGCCGTGATGGCAGCGTTGAACATCACCCACGACCTGCTGCACAAGGAAGATCGCCCGGATATCCAGGCCAGCGGTTCGACCCGCGAACAGGTGCGCGACCTGCTCGATCGCGTCGATCTGGCGCTTGCCACCGATCCGGACGTCACCAAAGGCTGATTCGCGCCACCACTTGCGGTATAATCCCCTCACTCCCTGGGGTGCTTGCCAGTTGGCGATGTCCCTGAGCCGATTTGCTATACCCTGGAGGTTGCACGTTGGGCTGGTGTGCATGTCCGCTAGACGGAAAGCCTTAAAGCCTACTGCATCTTCCACCTTGAACTTTCGGGTTCAAGGGCTAAGTCGACAGCGGCACATTCGGGGAGCCTGATTTCAGTCCAATGCCGGTTTTGATACCGGCATTGGCGTTTTTACGGGTACGCTCCACGTATCCGCATTGTTGAAGCCCGAATACATGACCGAACCTGCGCTGCTCCCCCGCCCGCAACTTCGACGCATGCTGCGCAAGGCCCGCCGCGCACTGACACCCAGTCAGCAGCGCCAGGCCGCTCGCGGGCTGTACAAGCAATTGGCCCAGCAACCGCTGTTCCGCCGCGCCAGACACATCTCGCTCTACCTGCCCACCGACGGTGAAATCGATCCGCGCCTGTTGCTGCGCGCCGCGCAGCGCCGGGGCAAAGCCACCTATCTACCGGTGCTGAGCGCCTGGCCGCGAACCAAAATGGTGTTCCAGCGCATCCGTCCCGGGGAAAAACTCAAACCCAACCGCTTCCGCATTCTCGAACCACGGGCCAACCTCGCCCGGCAACGCAAGATCTGGGCGCTGGACCTGGTGCTGTTGCCATTGGTGGGGTTTGACGATGTCGGCGGACGCCTGGGAATGGGCGGCGGCTTCTACGATCGGAGCCTGGCCTACCTGGCGCGACGAAATGACTGGCGCAAGCCGACGCTGTTGGGGCTGGCCCATGAATGTCAGAAGGTGGGGCGATTGGCTCAGGCAAGCTGGGATGTGCCGCTGCAAGGAACGGTGACGGACAAGGCCTGGTATTACGCAGGCTAGGCGCCACTTCGATCAGCGGCGCCGAGGCAACAGGATCAGCGCTTGAAGGCGGTCGACTGTTGCTGCAATTGGGCGAGCTCGACTGGTGCATCGGTCTTGCTGGCCCACAGGCTTTGGGCATAGCCAGTGGTCACGACGCCAAGGCCAAACAAAATGACCAAAATCCATAGTAAATCCGGTTTGCGTTTCATCGATTACCCCCCAAAGGCATATCTACACGATGACAGCAGCGGTTTCCGTTTATAGGCCGTGCAGCAGCGTCAAGCTTTAAAGGCCGGCATTTTGCGACAACGTGAACCGCTGCGCAAATGCTGACGTCAACCGACTGTCGGTTTGTCATAAAATCGCCGACAAGCGGCTCAATCACCTCGCAAGGAGCAAAAGACATGGCCTATTGGCTGATGAAATCCGAGCCCGACGAACTCTCGATAAAAGGACTGGAAAAGCTCGGAAAAGCGCGCTGGGACGGGGTTCGCAACTATCAGGCACGCAATTTCCTGCGGGCCATGGCAGTGGGGGACGAGTTCTTTTTCTACCATTCCAGCTGCCCTGAGCCGGGCATCGCCGGAATCGGCAAAATTGTCGAAGCCGCGTATTCGGACCCGACGGCACTGGAGCCGGAGAGCCATTATTTTGACCCGAAGGCCACCCCGGACAAAAATGCCTGGAGCGCGATCGATGTCGCGCATGTCGAGACGTTTGTCCGGGTGTTGAAGCTGGATTACCTGAAGCAGCAGACGGCGCTGGCCGAGTTGCCGCTGGTGCAGAAAGGCTCGCGGCTTTCGGTGATGCCGGTGACGGCGGAGCAGTGGGCGGCGGTTATAGCGCTGCGCTGATGACCGCCAAAAGATCGCAGCCTTCGGCAGCTCCTACAGGATTACGCGCCTGATGTAGGAGCTGCCGAAGGCTGCGATCTTTTGATTTTCAAAAAAGACTTACTGAATGATCAGGTTATTGAACAACAAATCCTCAACCACCGGCTTACCGGTTTCATCATTCATGATCTGCTGGGTCTGCTTCAGCGCTTCCTGACGCAGCTTTTCCTTGGCCTCGACGTTGTTCATCGTCTCGGTAGTCTGCTGGGCGAACAGCGCGACCAATTGATTGCGGATCAAAGGTTCATTGGCCTTCACCGCTTTGGCCGCCTCGTCACCGGTCACCCGCAACGCCACATCGGCCTTGTAGACCTTCAGTTTCGGCGTGCCGTCCAGCCCGTAGTTACCCACGAACGGCGGGCTCAGGGTGATGTAACTGACCTTCGGAGCTGTATCCTCTTTGGCTTCTTCGGCCACCGCTGTCACAGGCAGAGACAGGGCCAGCATCAACATGATCCACGCTTTCAAAATTCGCTCCTTATCCGGTTTGCGGCCTAGCATAACGACCCGTCACGCCAGCACAAGCTTATGGCTGACTATCAGGGCCAGGCATGCTCGTTGACCCATCAACTCACACACCTACACTTATCGGCCATCACTTCCAAAGGAATAGCCCTGATGAAAGCCGTGCTGTGCAAAGCCTTCGGCCCTGCCGAATCGCTGGTGCTGGAAGACGTCGCCAGTCCTGTCGCGAAGAAGAATGAAATCCTGCTGGACGTGCACGCCGCCGGGGTCAACTTCCCCGACACGTTGATCATCGAGGGCAGATACCAGTTCAAGCCGCCCTTCCCGTTCTCTCCCGGTGGCGAAGCGTCCGGTGTGGTCAGCGCTGTGGGCGAAAAGGTCAGCCACTTGAAAGTCGGTGACCGGGTCATGGCCCTGACCGGCTGGGGCAGCTTTGCCGAACAGGTCGCCGTGCCGGGCTACAACGTGTTGCCGATCCCGCCGTCCATGGACTTCAACACCGCCGCCGCCTTCAGCATGACCTACGGCACCTCGATGCATGCCCTGAAGCAGCGCGGCAACCTGCAACAGGGCGAAACCCTGCTGGTGCTTGGTGCCTCCGGCGGTGTCGGCCTGGCGGCGGTGGAAATCGGCAAAGCCATGGGCGCCCGGGTGATCGCCGCAGCCAGCAGCGCAGAGAAACTCGCCGTGGCCAAGGCCGCCGGCGCCGACGAACTGATCAACTACAGCGAAACCAGCCTGAAGGACGAAATCAAGCGCCTGACCGATGGCCAGGGCGCTGACGTGATCTACGATCCGGTGGGCGGTGACCTGTTCGACCAGGCCATCCGTGCCATCGCCTGGAACGGCCGCCTGCTGGTGGTCGGCTTCGCCAGCGGGCGCATTCCCGAATTGCCGGTGAACCTCGCGCTGCTCAAAGGCGCAGCGGTACTCGGTGTGTTCTGGGGCTCCTTCGCCCAACGTCAGCCACAGGACAACGCCGCGAACTTCCAGCAACTGTTTGGCTGGTTTGCCGAAGGCAAATTGAAGCCGCTGGTGTCACAGGTGTATCCGCTGGACAATGCGGCGCAGGCCATCAATGATCTTGGTCAGCGCAAGGCTGTCGGGAAGGTTGTTGTGCAGGTTCGCTGAGCCGAGGCAAGCGATCTGAACTTCGAAAGACGCCGTTCAGATCGCTTTTCATTGGCGCGTGGACCCAAGCACCTTGCGAAGATACTCAGGCAAAAAGCTCATGTGTTACGAACCAGTCGCCAGTCAGGGCAGCGTGGCATTCGTCCAGGCGGACTTTGATTTACAGCGCTTGAGCCGCGCCTCCAGATTCCGGTCTGGCATGGCGTGGCTGCGCAGGGCATGCGCGGTCTGCTCGACATAATCGCGAGTGGTGCCGTAGCGCCCGCAGGCGTTTTCGAACACATGGCTCAGCACATGGTCCGGCAGGTTGCCGGCATAGCTGGGCAGGTGTCGCTCCAGCACAAAGCCCAATGCCTGTACCTGGCTGCCATCTTCAAGACGGCAGTTGAGCCAGTGCGGGCGGTAGGAAGGGAATGGCATCTCGCGCTGCCAAAGTGCGTACAGCGACGCTTCGAGTTGCTCTTCGGGCAAGCGATAGGCGAAACCGCTGCAAGAGCCACCGCGATCCAGGCCAAACACCAGGCCGGGCATTTCCGGGGTGCCACGATGTTCGTGGGACCACAGGTACAACCCGCGATGATAGCCATGCACCCGGCCGCGAACCCGCTCAACCGCTGTGCATTCAGGGCGCCAGATCAGCGAACCATACGCAAACAACCAGACCGGCCCGCCCTTGTGGCGCGCCATGGTCGATTGCATCGAGCTGAGCAGTTGTTCGTGAGTGAGTTGCGGCCCCAGATCGAGCCGCGGAGGGTAAGCCAGATTCAAAAAAGCAGATTCAATGGCGCTCATGGCAACAGTTGTTCGGCCCCGCAAGCATTACAAAATGTAAACACTATTAATGTAATAGAACATATAGCAGTAAAGGTAAAACGAAAAGTGATAAAGGACGTTTGCCTGACTGTTTATATACCCTAATGTCATTCTGCAAATATCTTAAATACCAGAATGAAATATGCATAAGCATTGAGTCCTTCCGGGAATAAAGCCGCTTATCAGAAACGTCCTACTCCCCCTTCAGATTTGCCGCCTTCTGGCCTCCATCGGGCGTCGCGTATAACGGCCACACAGGCGCAAGCCAGACTGCCTTCACAGGGGGCCGCCGATGAAAAAACCATGGTTTTACGCAGTGCTGTTGATGGTCTTGGCGCCATTGGCGCTGGCACAGCATGCAAGCTCAAAGGACACCGGCTCCTGGTATTTGCAGACCAGTGTTTATACGAAGCACTATTCGCCCGACCCCAGGCACAACAACAATCAGGATCTTATTGGTCTTGAACGTATCGACGCGTCCGACTGGCTGTTTGGCGCTGCCACTTTTCGCAATTCGTACAGTCAGCGCTCACATTATATCTACGCGGGTAAACGCTACGAAAGCGCCTCCTATCCCGTGTATATCAAATTCACGGGCGGCCTGCTGGAAGGCTACCGTGGCAAACATAAGGACAAGATCCCCCTGAATCGCTTCGGGGTCGCACCGGTGATCATCCCCTCACTGGGCACACATTACGGTCCGGTGGCAGCCGAGCTGGTGTTGCTCGGCTTCAACGCCGCCATGGTGACCACTGGCGTGCGCTTCTGATCCCACGCTGACCTACGAGCGTGGCGCGTAGGCAAAAACGTCGGCACGCATCTGATGCGCATCCATTCCCGCTTCCACCAGCGCATCCAGCGTGCCGTAGACCATGGCCGGAGAGCCACTGGCGTACACATGCAGCGACTTGAGGTCAGGGAAGTCTTCACAGACCGCTTCATGCAACATGCCGCAACGCCCTTCCCAACCGCATTGATCACTGACGACCTTGTGCAGGAACAGGTTGGGCAGTTTCAGCCATTCGTCCCAATGCTCGACTTGATAAAAGTCTTCTGGGCGACGCACACCCCAATACAGATGCACCGGATGCTTGAAACCCGAGGCCCGGCAATGTTCGATCAGGCCGTGGACCTGGCCCATGCCGGTGCCAGCGGCGATCAGCACGAGAGGACCGGCCGGCAACTCCTCCAGGTGGGTATCGCCAAACGGCAACTCGACCCGCACCATGCTGTTGCGCTGAAGCTGTTCGATCAGGCTCAACGCACTGGATTCGCGCGCCAGTACATGGATTTCCAGGTCGCGCCCAGCATGTGGTGCCGAGGCGAGGGAGAAGGCGGACTTTTCGCCGTTCTCGCGTTCGATCATCAGGTACTGGCCGGCATGGTAGCGCGGCGGTTTACCGGCCGGAGCCCGCAGACGCACGCGCCAGGTGTCGCCGCCCACGTCCTTGCACTCAATGACCTGACACGACACGCTGCGCACCGGCAGTTCTCCCAGCGCGAGCACGCCATCCCACAGCACGATGCAGTCTTCCAGCGGCTCCGCTATGCAAGTGTAGAACTCGCCATGATCACGCACATCGCCGGTCTGTTCGACCCGGCCTTCCACCAGCAGTGCCGCGCACACGTGGCAATTGCCGTTGCGGCAGCTTTGCGGGCATTCGTAGCCCAAACGTCGTGCGCCATCGAGAATCCGCTCACCGGGCAATATCTCAAGCACTGCTCCGGAGGGCTGCAAGGTTACACGCATCAATCTATTCCTAACTGATTCCAGATGGCATCGATCCGCTGGGTCACGGCATCGTCCTTGACGATGACTCGGCCCCACTCGCGGGTGGTTTCGCCCGGCCATTTATGCGTGGCATCGAGGCCCATTTTCGACCCCAGGCCGGACACCGGCGAGGCAAAGTCGAGATAGTCGATCGGCGTGTTGTCGATCATCACCGTGTCGCGCTTGGGGTCCATGCGCGTGGTGATGGCCCAGATCACGTCGTTCCAGTCCCGGGCGTTGATATCGTCGTCGGTGACGATAACGAACTTGGTGTACATGAACTGTCGCAAAAACGACCAGACACCCAGCATTACCCGCTTGGCGTGGCCCGGATACGACTTCTTCATGGTCACGATGGCCATGCGGTACGAGCAGCCTTCGGGCGGCAAGTAGAAATCGGTGATCTCCGGGAACTGCTTCTGCAGGATCGGCACGAACACTTCGTTCAGCGCAACGCCGAGAATCGCCGGCTCATCCGGTGGACGGCCGGTGTAGGTGCTGTGGTAGATCGGTTTGATCCGGTGGGTAATGCGCTCGACAGTGAATACCGGGAAGCTGTCGACTTCGTTGTAGTAACCGGTGTGGTCACCGTACGGGCCTTCATCGGCCATTTCGCCTGGATGGATCACGCCTTCGAGGATGATCTCGGCGGTGGCCGGCACTTGCAGGTCATTGCCGCGGCATTTCACCAGCTCGGTGCGGTTGCCGCGCAACAGGCCGGCGAAAGCGTATTCGGAAAGGCTGTCGGGCACCGGGGTCACGGCGCCGAGGATGGTCGCCGGGTCCGCGCCCAATGCCACGGAAACCGGGAACGGCTGGCCGGGATGCTTCTCGCACCATTCGCGGTAATCCAGCGCGCCGCCACGGTGGCTCAGCCAGCGCATGATGACCTTGTTGCGACCGATCACTTGCTGACGATAGATGCCGAGGTTCTGGCGATCCTTGTTCGGGCCTTTGGTGACGGTCAGGCCCCAGGTGATCAACGGGCCAACGTCGCCCGGCCAGCAGGTCTGCACCGGCAACATCGCCAGGTCGACGTCGTCGCCTTCGATGACCACTTCCTGGCACACCGCGTCCTTGACGACTTTCGGCGCCATCGAAATGATCTTGCGGAAGATCGGCAGCTTGGACCAGGCATCCTTCAAGCCTTTCGGTGGCTCGGGTTCTTTGAGGAACGCCAGCAGCTTTCCGATTTCGCGCAGTTCGCTGACCGCCTCGGCGCCCATGCCCAGCGCCACGCGCTCGGGGGTGCCAAACAGGTTGCCGAGCACAGGAATGTCATAACCGGTGGGTTTTTCGAATAGCAGGGCCGGGCCTTTGGCGCGCAAAGTGCGGTCACAGACCTCGGTCATTTCGAGCACTGGGGACACCGGAACCTGAATGCGCTTGAGTTCACCGCGCTGTTCCAGCCCGCTGATAAAGTCGCGCAAGTCGCGATACTGCATGCGTAAGCCTCGTGTTGGCCGTGGCGTTCGGGGCAGGCAGTTTAGCGCCGAACCCTTCGGTTCAGAACCACGAACTGCCGCCCGATCAAAAATCGGATAGCAAAAAGCCGGGTTTCCCCGGCTTTTTGTGCCTGCTCGACTTACTTGCGTTTCATCGACAGGAAGAACTCATCGTTGGTCTTGGTCGTCTTCAGCTTGTCGACCAGGAACTCGATGGCAGCCACTTCATCCATCGGGTGCAGCAGCTTGCGCAGAATCCACATGCGCTGCAGCTCGTCGTCGGCGGTCAGCAACTCTTCGCGGCGGGTGCCGGAACGGTTGATGTTGATGGCCGGGAACACGCGTTTTTCAGCGATACGACGATCCAGCGGCAGTTCCATGTTGCCGGTGCCTTTGAATTCTTCGTAGATCACTTCGTCCATCTTCGAGCCGGTTTCTACCAGCGCGGTAGCGATGATGGTCAGCGAGCCGCCTTCTTCGATGTTCCGCGCAGCGCCGAAGAAACGCTTCGGTTTCTCCAGGGCGTGGGCATCGACACCACCGGTCAGTACCTTGCCGGAGCTCGGGATCACGGTGTTGTAGGCGCGAGCCAGACGGGTAATGGAGTCGAGCAGGATCACCACGTCTTTCTTGTGCTCGACCAGGCGCTTGGCCTTCTCGATCACCATTTCGGCAACCTGCACGTGGCGGGTTGGCGGCTCGTCGAACGTCGAGGCAACCACTTCGCCGCGCACGGTGCGCTGCATTTCGGTCACTTCTTCCGGACGTTCGTCGATCAGCAATACGATCAGATGAACTTCAGGATTGTTACGAGCGATGTTTGCCGCGATGTTCTGCAGCATGATCGTCTTGCCGGCTTTCGGCGGTGCAACGATCAGGCCGCGCTGGCCTTTACCGATCGGGGCGCACAGGTCGATGACACGACCGGTCAAGTCTTCGGTGGAACCGTTGCCGGCTTCCATCTTCATGCGCACGGTCGGGAACAGCGGGGTCAGGTTCTCGAAGAGAATCTTGTTTTTCGCGTTCTCGGGACGATCGTAGTTGATCGTGTCGACCTTGAGCAGCGCGAAATAACGCTCGCCTTCCTTTGGAGGACGGATCTTGCCAACGATGGTGTCACCGGTGCGCAAGTTGAAACGACGGATCTGGCTCGGCGAGACATAGATATCGTCTGGACCTGCGAGATAGGAAGCGTCAGCGGAGCGCAGGAAGCCGAAGCCGTCCTGGAGAATCTCCAGCACGCCATCACCGGAGATTTCCTCACCGCTTTTCGCGTGCTTCTTGAGCAGGGAGAAAATCACGTCCTGCTTGCGCGAACGGGCCATATTTTCTATGCCCATCTGTTCGGCCAATTCGAGCAGTTCGGTAATCGGCTTTTGCTTGAGTTCAGTCAGATTCATATAGGAATGACGTAATCATTTATGGAGGGGGGAAATTAAGCTTTTGGCTTAATGAGGCCGCGCCGCAGAGAAGGCGACAGGATCGCGTACTTATTCGAAAAGGAGTGCGTCGGCGACGGCTAGCAGGGGGCAATGGAGAAACCAGTGCGGGGCCGAATGTACCACCTGAGTTTAGGAGCGTCTAGCCCTGAATACGCAAAAAGCCCCGCTATTTGCGGGGCTTTTTCAGGAAACTTTACAGCGACGCTTAGATGTTGGCGTCGAGGAAAGCAGCCAGTTGCGACTTCGACAGTGCGCCGACCTTGGTCGCTTCGACGTTGCCGTTCTTGAACAGCATCAGGGTCGGGATACCGCGCACGCCATGCTTGGCCGGGGTTTCCTGGTTTTCGTCGATGTTCAGCTTGGCAACGGTCAGCTTGCCTTTGTAGGTCTCGGCAATTTCGTCCAGAACAGGAGCGATCATTTTGCAAGGGCCGCACCACTCAGCCCAGTAATCGACCAGTACAGCGCCTTCAGCCTTGAGTACGTCGGCCTCGAAGCTAGCGTCGCTAACGTGTTTGATAAGATCGCTGCTCATGGAATTCTCCAGGGTTGTAAGCAAAAAAACGTGGCCCATCATAGCTGCCCTTCCCTCGTTCAGGAAGGTGCAGTTGATTGAGTCTCGCTATGGTGTTCCATGAGTTTGGGTATAGCCCAGGTCACGCCGTGGCGGGAGCGACGAAGGCGATTCCGGTGCGCAACGCCGCGTTACGCACATGCTCGTGCATGGCTTTCTGCGCGGCGCCAGAGGCTCGGCGAGCCAGCGCGCGAAGGATCTTGCGGTGTTCCTGCCAGGTTTCCATGGCCCGCTCGGCCCGGATGAACGGTAGCTTCTGGCTCTCCAGGAAGATGTCGGCGCTGGCAGTCAGGATGCTCAGCATCGCCTGATTGCCGCTGGCCAGCAGGATGCGGCGGTGGAATTCGAAGTCCAGGCGCGCCGCCGCTTCGAAATCGGCGGCTTTCAGTTCGTTACGCATGGCGGCGACATTGTCTTCCAGCGCATCGAGTTCATCGGTGCTCAAGGTCACGGCCGCCAGCCCCGCGGCAAACCCCTCCAGCGCATAGCGCAACTGGAAGATATCCAGCGGCGAAGCCTGCGCCGCGAACGGCCAGCCTGGCGCTGCCTCGCCTCGCGGCAGCTCCACCGGCGCCTGCACGAACACGCCTTTGCCCGGCTGGATGCTGATCACGCCCAGTGCACTCAACGATGACAACGCCTCGCGCAACGACGCCCGACTAACCCCCAATTGCACCGCCAGTTCCCGTTGCGAGGGCAAGGCATCCCCCGGCCCGAAGCCCTGCTCGGTAATCAGTTTGCGGATGGCTTGCAACGCCACTTCAGGTACGGCACGGGAGATCGAATTCATGGTTTTCCAGACGAACCATGCCAATGTGCGCTCAGTTGTAAAGCTATTCGCGACGCCCGGCAAGTCGTGCCCCATGGGGGTTCGGTGATTTTCACGGCTGCGCCATCGGGGTGCGAAACGCAACCTGACTGTTCAGACCAGTAAGACCGTGCGACGCCAGCAAAACCGCGCCCTGGCGCCCTCAAAACCCCATGTTGGCATGGCCCATGCTCTGTCGATCCGCAGAAATCACTTCTTGCCGATCCGGAGATTTGCCATGACCCAGCGTTACAGCGCCCTCCTTGCTGCCCTGTTTGCCAGCCTGATGCTGAGCCAGGCACCCGCCCACGCCGACGGTCTGGACGATGTGGTCAAGCGCGGAGTCCTCAAGGTCGCCGTGCCCCAGGACTTCCCGCCGTTCGGCTCGGTCGGCCCGGACATGCAACCCCGCGGCCTCGACATCGACACCGCGAAACTGCTGGCCGACCAGCTAAAGGTCAAACTTGAACTGACCCCGGTCAACAGCACCAACCGCATCCCGTTCCTCACCACTGGCAAGGTCGACCTGGTGATCTCCAGCCTCGGCAAGAACCCGGAGCGCGAAAAAGTCATCGACTTCTCCCGCGCCTACGCGCCGTTCTACCTCGCCGTGTTCGGTCCGCCAGACGCCAACATCAAGGGCCTGGACGATCTCAAGGGCAAAACCATCAGCGTCACCCGTGGCGCCATCGAAGACATCGAGCTGACCAAGGTCGCCCCCGAAGGCGTGACCATCAAGCGTTTCGAAGACAACAACTCGACCATTGCCGCCTACCTGGCCGGCCAGGTCGACCTGATCGCCAGCGGCAACGTGGTGATGGTGGCGATCAGCGAGAAGAGCCCGAAACGCGTGCCGGCGCTGAAAGTGAAGCTCAAGGATTCGCCGGTCTACGTCGGCGTTAACAAGAACGAGCCGGCGCTGCTGGACAAGGTCAACCAGATCCTCGTGACCGCCAAGAGCGATGGCGCGCTGGAAAAGAACGCCCTGACCTGGCTGAAAGAACCGCTGCCAGCCGATCTCTGATTCGGCGCGCTGGAGACGTTTTATGGCTTATCAGTTCGATTTCCTGCCGGTGGTGAACAACACCGATTTGTTGCTGCGCGGTGCGTTGTTCACCCTTGAGCTGACCGCCATCGGCGCTGTGCTCGGCGTGGGGCTGGGCATCGTCGGGGCGCTGGTGCGGGCGTGGAACATCCGGCCTTTCGCGGGGGTTTTCGCGGTCTACGTCGAGTTGATCCGCAACACGCCATTTCTGGTGCAGTTATTTTTCATCTTCTTCGGTTTGCCATCCCTGGGCGTGCAGATTTCCGAATGGCAGGCGGCGGTGCTGGCGATGGTCATCAACCTCGGAGCCTATTCGACCGAGATTATCCGCGCTGGCATCCAGGCGATCCCCCGGGGTCAGTTGGAAGCCGCGGCGGCGTTGGCGATGACACGTTTCGAAGCCTTCCGTCACGTGATGCTGCTGCCGGCGCTGGGTAAGGTCTGGCCAGCCCTGAGCAGCCAGATCATCATCGTGATGCTCGGCTCGGCGGTGTGTTCACAGATTGCCACTGAAGAGCTGAGCTTCGCGGCCAACTTCATTCAATCTCGCAACTTCCGAGCCTTTGAAACCTATGCCCTGACCACGCTGCTCTATCTGTGTATGGCGCTGCTGATCCGCCAATTGCTGAACTGGATCGGGCATCGGTTTATCGCGAGGAACAGCCAATGAGCGATTTCACCTTCTGGGACATCGTGCGCAACCTGCTCACCGGCCTGCAATGGACGCTGGCGCTGTCGCTGGTGGCGTTCATTGGCGGCGGGCTGATTGGCTTGCTGATCATGGTCATGCGCATCTCGGATAAATCCCTGCCACGCAGTTTCGCTCGCACTTATATCGAACTGTTCCAGGGCACGCCGCTGTTGATGCAGCTGTTCCTGGTGTTTTTTGGCGTGGCGCTGGCCGGGGTGGAGATTTCGCCGTGGATGGCAGCGGCGATCGCGCTGACGCTGTTCACCAGCGCTTACCTGGCGGAGATCTGGCGCGGTTGCGTCGAGTCGATTCCCAACGGCCAGTGGGAAGCCTCGTCGAGCCTGGCGCTGACCCCGCTGGAACAATTGCGCTATGTGATCCTGCCCCAGGCGTTGCGCATCGCCGTGGCGCCGACCGTGGGTTTCTCGGTGCAAGTGGTCAAAGGCACCGCCGTCACCTCGATCATCGGTTTCACCGAACTGACCAAGACTGGCGGCATGCTCGCCAACGCCACCTTCGAACCCTTCATGGTCTACGGCCTCGTCGCTCTCGGCTATTTCCTGCTCTGTTATCCCTTGTCGCTCAGTGCGCGCTACCTGGAAAGGAGACTGCATGCCTCTGCTTAGAATTTCCGCCCTGCATAAATACTACGGCGATCACCATGTGCTCAAAGGCATCGATCTGAGTGTCGAGGAAGGCCAGGTGGTGGCGATCATCGGCCGTAGCGGTTCGGGCAAATCGACCTTGCTGCGCACCCTCAACGGCCTGGAGTCGATCAACGACGGCGTGATCGAAGTCGACGGCGAATACCTCGACGCCGCCCGCGCCGATCTGCGCAGCCTGCGGCAGAAGGTCGGCATGGTATTCCAGCAGTTCAACCTGTTCCCGCACCTGACCGTGGGTGAGAACGTGATGCTCGCGCCGCAAGTGGTGCAGAAAGTACCGAAAGCCAAGGCCGCCGAGCTGGCGCGACAGATGCTGGAAAGGGTCGGACTGGGGGAAAAGTTCGATGCCTTCCCTGATCGGCTGTCCGGCGGGCAGCAACAGCGGGTAGCGATTGCCCGGGCACTGGCGATGTCGCCGAAGGTTTTGCTATGCGACGAAATCACCTCGGCGCTGGACCCGGAACTGGTCAACGAAGTACTGAGCGTGGTCCGGCAACTGGCGAAGGAAGGAATGACGCTGATCATGGTCACCCACGAAATGCGCTTCGCCCGGGAGGTTGGGGACAAGTTGGTGTTCATGCACCAGGGCAAGGTGCATGAGGTTGGGGATCCGAAAGCACTGTTCGCCAACCCGCAGACGGCGGAGCTGGCGAATTTCATTGGGACGGTTGAAGCGGCGGGCTGACAGATCTTCAGCGCCAGCTAAGCCGTCATCGTCGGAACGCCGCCCGGACCAAGCTCGCTCCCACATGGGGCCTGCGTCGGTCGCGGGATTAGCGGCAACCTGGAACCCTGTGGGAGCGAGCTTGCTCGCGATTGACCGCGAAGCGGTCACCTTCGCGTTGGCGCCAGCCTTTGATCGTGGCACGATGTCGAGGTTATCGACCGAGACCCCTGACCATGCCGCAATCCCAAGCCAAGAATCTGTCCCTGATCGCCGCAATCGACCTGGGCTCCAACAGCTTTCACATGGTCGTGGCCAAGGCCCAGAACGGCGAGATCCGTATTCTCGAGCGTCTCGGGGAGAAGGTTCAGCTGGCCGCCGGCATCGACGAAGAGCGCCATCTCAACGAAGAATCGATGCAGCGCGGGCTCGACTGCCTCAAGCGCTTCGCCCAACTGATCAGCGGTATGCCCACCGGCGCCGTTCGCATTGTTGGCACCAACGCCTTGCGTGAAGCCCGCAACCGCGCCGAATTCATCCGTCGCGCCGAAGAAATCCTCGGCCACCCGGTGGAAGTCATCTCCGGTCGTGAAGAAGCGCGCCTGATCTACCTCGGCGTGTCCCACACCCTCGCCGATACCCCGGGCAAGCGCCTGGTGGCCGACATCGGCGGCGGCAGTACCGAATTCATCATTGGCCAGCGCTTCGAACCGCTGCTGCGCGAAAGCCTGCAGATGGGTTGCGTCAGCTACACCCAGCGCTATTTCAAGGACGGCAAGATCACCCCGGCCCGTTACGCCCAGGCGTACACGGCGGCGCGGCTGGAGATCATGAGCATCGAGCACGCCTTGCACCGCCTGACCTGGGATGAAGCCATCGGTTCCTCGGGCACCATCCGCGCCATCGGTCTGGCGTTGAAGGCTGGCGGTCACGGCACCGGCGAGGTCAATGCCGAAGGCCTGGCCTGGCTCAAGCGCAAACTGATCAAGCTCGGCGACGTCGAGAAAATCGACTTCGATGGTATCAAGCCGGATCGCCGTGCGATTTTCCCGGCCGGCCTGGCGATCCTCGAAGCGATCTTCGATTCCCTCGAACTGCAACGCATGGATCACTGCGAAGGCGCCCTGCGCGAAGGCGTGCTCTATGACCTGCTGGGCCGCCATCATCACGAAGACGTGCGCGAGCGCACCCTCACTTCGCTGATGGAGCGCTACCACGTCGATCAAGAGCAAGCGGTACGGGTCGAGCGCAAGGCGCTGCATGCGTTCGATCAGGTGGCCGCGGACTGGGATCTGGAAGACGGCGTCTGGCGCGAACTGCTCGGCTGGGCGGCCAAGGTCCATGAAGTGGGCCTGGACATTGCTCACTATCAGTACCACAAGCATGGCGCCTACCTGATCGAGCACTCCGACCTCGCCGGGTTCTCCCGCGAAGACCAATTGATGCTCGCACTACTGGTGCGCGGCCACCGCCGCAATATTCCCAAGGACAAGTTCGCCGATTTCGGCGACGACGGCATCAAGCTGATTCGCCTGTGCGTGCTGCTGCGCTTTGCAATCCTGTTCCACCACATCCGTGGCACCCAGCAAATGCCCCAGGTGGAGCTGAACGCCTATGGCAACAGCCTGGAAGTAGTGTTCCCGGAGAACTGGCTGGACGAAAACCAGCTGACCCAGGCCGACTTCGCCATCGAAGCGGAATGGCTCACTCGCGTCGATATTGTGCTGAACGCACGCTGATTCCCCCCTGTAGGAGCGAGCTTGCTCGCGATGGAGGCTAACGATAACGCGTGTTATCTGGATACGCGTTGCCCTCACGTTTTTCGCGAGCAAGCTCGCTCCTACAGGGGACCGCGTTGATACAAAAAAAGGGCGATCCATATGGATCGCCCTTTTTTAGGGTCGCTGCGTTAACGAACAGCCAGTATCGGACTGCCCAAACGCTCCAGCAATGTCGCCTGAGCGCTGCGCGGATTCTGGTTGCCGGTTGGTGTGTTACGGATGTAACGACCGTCCGACTGCAGGCTCCAGCTGTGGGTGTTATCGGTCAGATACAACTCCAGTTCTTTCTTGACCCGCATGATCAGCTTCTTGCCTTCCACCGGGAAGCAAGTCTCGACGCGCTTGTCGAGGTTGCGTTCCATCCAGTCGGCACTGGACAGGTACATCTGCTCGTCGCCACCGTTGAGGAAGTAGAAGACCCGGGTGTGTTCCAGGAAGCGGCCAATGATCGAACGCACGTGGATGTTGTGGGAGACCCCGGCGATGCCCGGCCGCAGGCAGCACATGCCACGCACCACCAGATCGATGCGCACGCCTGACTGACTGGCCTTGTACAGCGCGCGGATGATCTTCGGATCGGTCAGCGAGTTGAACTTGGCGATGATGTGCGCCGGTTTGCCGTCGAGGGCGAACTGGGTTTCGCGGGCAATCATGTCGAGCATGCCCTTTTTCAGGGTAAACGGCGCGTGCAGCAATTTCTTCATGCGTAGCGTCTTGCCCATGCCGATCAACTGACTGAACAGTTTGCCGACGTCTTCGCACAAGGCATCGTCGGAGGTCAGCAGGCTGTAGTCGGTGTACAGGCGGGCGTTGCCGGCGTGGTAGTTACCCGTGCCGAGGTGCGCGTAACGCACGATTTCACCCGCCTCGCGACGCAGGATCAGCATCATCTTGGCGTGTGTCTTGAAGCCGACCACGCCATAGATCACCACCGCACCGGCCGCTTGCAGACGGCTGGCCAGTTGCAGGTTGGATTCTTCGTCGAACCGCGCACGCAACTCGATCACCGCGGTGACTTCCTTACCGTTACGCGCCGCATCCACCAGCGCATCGACGATTTCCGAGTTGGCGCCAGAACGGTACAGCGTCTGGCGCACCGCCAGCACGTGCGGATCCTTGGCGGCCTGGCGCAGTAGGTCGACCACCGGGGTGAACGACTCGAACGGGTGCAGCAGCAAGATGTCCTGCTTGCTGATCACGCTGAAAATGTTCTCGCTGTTCTGCAGCAGTTTCGGGATCTGCGGGGTGAACGGCAGATATTGCAACTCGCGCTGGCTGTCCAGACCAGTGATGCTGAACAGCCGCGTCAGGTTCACCGGACCGTTGACCTGATACAACTCGCTCTCGCCCAGGTTGAACTGCTTGAGCAGGTAGTCGGACAGGTGTTTCGGGCAGGTATCAGCCACTTCCAGACGTACCGCATCGCCATAACGACGGGAGAACAGCTCGCCGCGCAAGGCACGGGCCAGGTCTTCTACATCTTCGGAATCCAGCGCCAGGTCGGCGTTCCGGGTCAGGCGGAACTGGTAGCAGCCCTTGACCTTCATCCCCTGGAACAGGTCATCGGCATGGGCGTGGATCATCGACGACAGGAACACGTAGTTGTCGCCTGCGCCGCCGACTTCTTCCGGCACCTTGATGATGCGCGGCAGCAGGCGTGGCGCCGGGATGATCGCCAGACCGGAATCGCGACCGAAGGCGTCGATACCTTCGAGTTCGACGATGAAGTTCAGGCTCTTGTTCACCAGCAATGGGAACGGGTGCGTCGGGTCGAGGCCGATCGGGGTGATGATCGGGGCGATCTCGTCGCGGAAATAGCGGCGGACCCAGGTTTTGAGCTTGGTCGTCCAATTGCGGCGACGGATGAAGCGGACCTGATGCTTTTCCAGCTCCGGCAACAGAATGTCATTGAGGATTGCGTACTGACGATCGACGTGACCGTGAACCAGCTCACTGATGCGAGCCAGGGCCTGGTGCGGTTGCAGACCATCGGCACCGGCCTGTTCACGGGCGAAAGTGATCTGCTTCTTCAGGCCGGCGACACGAATTTCGAAGAACTCGTCCAGGTTGCTGGAGAAGATCAGCAAAAACTTCAGCCGCTCCAGCAACGGGTAGGACTCGTCCAGCGCCTGCTCCAGCACGCGGATATTGAACTGCAGTTGCGAGAGCTCGCGGTGGATGTACAGGCTGCTGTCATCCAGACCGGGGATGGCCACCGCTGGCACTGGCGTAGCGGTCTCGACGACCGCCGCAGGCGGAGCCGGCTCCAGCTCCGGCGGGGTCTCGTCGACTTGCTCCACCACAGGTTGAGCGTCTTTTACGGCAACTTCAGTGAGCACTTCGGTATTCATCGAATGTTCCTGGGAGGGCTATTTTTGCTCTCGTAACAATTGAGCAGCACGAACGGCAAAGTACGTCAGGATGCCATCTGCCCCTGCACGTTTGAAAGCGGTCAGGGACTCGAGGATAACCCCTTCGCTCAACCAGCCATTCTGGATCGCCGCCATGTGCATGGCGTATTCGCCGCTGACTTGATAAACAAACGTCGGCACTTTGAATTCTTCTTTTACCCGGCACAGGATGTCCAGGTACGGCATGCCTGGCTTGACCATGACCATGTCTGCACCTTCTGACAAGTCCGCCGCCACTTCGTGCAGGGCTTCGTTGCTGTTGGCCGGGTCCATCTGATAGGAGGCCTTGTTGGCCTTGCCCAGGTTCAGCGCCGAACCGACCGCATCGCGGAACGGGCCGTAATAAGCGCTGGCATACTTGGCCGAGTAGGCCATGATCCGCACGTTGACGTGACCGGCCACCTCGAGGGCTTCGCGGATCGCCTGGATGCGGCCGTCCATCATGTCCGATGGCGCCACGACCTGGGCGCCGGCTTCGGCGAGGGACAGGGCTTGCCTGACCAGTGCGTCGACGGTGATGTCGTTCTGCACGTAGCCTACTTCATCAAGAATGCCGTCCTGGCCGTGGGTGGTGAACGGGTCCAGGGCGACGTCGGTGATCACGCCCAGCTCAGGGAATTGCGTACGCAGCGCACGGGTCGCGCGTTGGGCGATGCCTTCCGGGTTCCACGCTTCGGCGGCGTCCAGCGACTTGAGCTCCGAGGGTGTTACCGGGAACAGCGCCAGCGCCGGAATCCCCAGCTCGACCCACTTGGCCGCCTCTTCCAGCAACAGGTCAATGGTCAGGCGTTCGACACCCGGCATCGAGGCCACCGCTTCGCGACGGTTTTCACCGTCCAGCACGAATACCGGCAGGATCAGGTCATCGACGGTCAGGACATTTTCACGGACCAGACGACGCGAGAAGTCATCACGACGGTTGCGGCGCAGGCGGGTTGCGGGGAACAAACGGTTGGCGGGGGCAAAGCTCACGGCAGACTCCTGAGCCCGCAGACGTGCGAGCGTAACAGTTATAAGCGGCCATTATGACGAACGTATTACAGTTATGCGCACGCTGCGACAGGTAGCCGCATTCCATTGTCCTTGTAGGAAATGTTCACGTCGAGACACATTTGGACACTTTCCTGAATGTGTCCGAAGGGTTAGGCTGCGCGTTCATTTCGCCAGCACCCAGACAATGCTCCAACAATTCCTGCATGACTTCGGCTACTTTGCCCTCTTTCTAGGCACGTTCTTCGAAGGCGAAACCATTCTGGTACTCGCGGGCTTCCTCGCGTTCCGTGGATACATGGACATCAACCTGGTGGTGGTCGTGGCCTTCTTCGGCAGCTATGCCGGCGACCAACTGTGGTACTTCCTGGGACGCAAGCACGGTCGCAAGCTGCTGGCGCGCAAACCGCGCTGGCAAATGATGGGCGACCGGGCACTGGAACACATTCGCAAGCATCCGGACATCTGGGTGCTGAGCTTCCGCTTCGTCTACGGTTTGCGCACGGTCATGCCGGTGGCCATTGGGCTGTCAGGCTATCCGCCGGGCCGTTACCTACTGCTCAACGGAATTGGCGCGGCGATCTGGGCCGCCGCATTGGCGGCGGCCGCGTACCATTTCGGCGCCGTGCTCGAAGGCATGCTCGGCAGTGTGAAGAAGTACGAACTCTGGGTGCTCGGCGCCCTGCTGGTCCTGGGATTCGTGCTATGGCTGCGCCGGCGCTTCAAGAATGCCCGCCTGGCCAGGCAGGTCTACGCCGACGAGCAAGCCATGAAGGTCGAACGAACCAAAATCGAGGGTCCTACGACGCCAACCGAGTAATGCGATTTCTGCAACAGTAGAGACCGATTCCGCTCAACAGGCTGTAACTGAGCAGGCCGACCCAGCCCACCGCACTGGCCGGCCACAACCCCACCATCGGGGCCAGCCATACCAATGGCAGATTCGACGCCAGCCGCACCCACTCCAGCTTCAACGCCCACGGGCGATTCTCCAGGGCCACGCCCAGCACAAACAGACCGAACGCCACCGCCCCCCAACCCAACATAAGGGCGGCGACTGGCAGTTTCGGTTCAAGATTCATCAAGTAGCTGCCCAGCGCGATGTAGACACAGAACTGCAGCAGGATATAAAGCTGCTGACGCCCGTCCAGCGGCACCTCGAATTTGCGGAACAAGGACAGGTCCGGCTTGTTCATCGGGTATTTGGCCGCCACGTCCGCCGGGCGCCAACCGGTGCGCATGAACCAGATCCGCAGCTTGTCCCAGGTGCTCTCGGCACGCCGCGCATCTGCCCACAACTGCGCGTAGAACTGCACGTTTGCCCACACAGGATTCCAGCTCGCCAGCGGCGTGGTCACGCCGAAGATTACCGGCTCGTTGTCGTCTTCTTCCTGGAACGAGCCGAACAGACGGTCCCAAATAATAAACACGCCGCCGTAGTTGCGATCCATGTAGAGAGCGTTCTGTGCATGGTGAGCCCGATGATTGGACGGCGTGACAAAGAACCATTCGAACCAGCCAAGCTTGGGAATGTGCCGGGTATGCACCCAGAACTGGTAGAGCAGGTTGAGCGCCGCGACGCTGACGAACATCAGCAGCGGCACGCCGAACACGGCCATCGGCAGATAGAAGATCCAGCTCAGCAGGAATCCGGTACTGGTCTGGCGCAACGCCGTGGACAGGTTGTAGTCCTCACTCTGGTGATGCACCGAATGGGCGGCCCAGAGGATGTTGCGCTCGTGGCCCATGCGGTGCAGCCAGTAGTAGCAGAAGTCATAGAAGACAAAGGCGAACACCCAGACCCACACACTGTCGACCGACAGTTCGAACAGCGCCAGGTACTTGAGGGCGAACGCGTAGGTCACCAGCCCCACGCCTTTGGTCAGCAGCCCCGTGGTGGTCGACAGCACGCCGGTGCTGATGCTGTTGATCGCGTCCGCCACCCGATAATTACTGACCCCGCGCCAACGGTCGGCCAGCAGTTCGACGGCGATCAGCACAAAGAAAAACGGCACCGCATACAGAATGAAGTCCATGACGCGCCCTGACCGGAATCTTGAGGACAGATGCTATGTGTAGTCGTGAATTAACCCTATGGCAACGAGTGACAAATTAGTGGACATTTAACGCCATGAATCTGGAGAAAAGCCCATGAGCAAAAAAGTTGCAGTGATCCTTTCCGGTTGTGGCGTGTACGACGGCGCCGAGCTCCACGAGAGCGTCATCACCCTGCTGCGTCTGGACCAGCGCGGTGCCCAGGTGCAGTGTTTCGCACCGAACATCGCGCAGTTGCATGTGATCAATCACCTGACCGGCGAAGAAATGCCTGAATCGCGCAACGTGCTGGTGGAGTCGGCACGGATAGCCCGGGGCAACATCAAGGATATCCGTGACGCGAACGTCGATGAGTTCGATGCGCTGATCGTGCCCGGCGGCTTCGGCTCGGCCAAGAACCTGTCCAACTTCGCCATCGAAGGCGCTGGCTGCACCGTTCAACCGGATGTCCTGGCATTGACCGAAGCCTTTGCCGAGGCCGGCAAGCCGGTGGGGTTGATGTGTATCTCCCCTGCCCTGGCGGCAAAGATCTACGGCCCCGGCGTCACCTGCACCATTGGCAATGACACCGACACCGCTGCCGCGATGAACAAGATGGGTGCCACCCATGCCGATTGCGCGGTCAGTGACATCGTCGAGGACAAGGCGCGCAAACTGGTGAGCACACCCGCTTACATGCTGGCGCAATCGATCAGTGAAGCGGCATCGGGCATCAACAAGCTGGTGGACCGGGTACTGGAACTGACCCACGAAAACGATGCGTAAAAACAAGATCAAAAGATCGCAGCCTGCGGCAGCTCCTACAAGGGGACGGTGTATACCTGTAGGAGCTGCCGCAGGCTGCGATCTTTTCAGGCGTTGCGGGATAACCTGGTCAAAATCCGGTCCAGCGCATTAGCAAACGCCTGCTTCTCACGGTCGCCGAACGGCGCTGGCCCCCCACCCATTTGCCCCTGTTCGCGCAAATCGGTGAACAGGTTGCGCACCGCCAACCGCTCCCCCATGTTCTGCGCATCAAACTCCTTGCCCCGTGGATCGAGCGCAGCCACGCCCTTCTTCACCAGACGGTCGGCCAATGGCACGTCGCTGCAGATCACCAGCTCACCGGGCACCGCGTGTTCCACCAGATAATCGTCCGCTGCATCCGGGCCGCTCGGCACCACGATCAGCTTGACCAGCGCCAGACCCGGCTTGATTTGCGGCTGCCCGGCCACCAGCACCACTTCGAACTGGCGCTTGAGGGCGAACTTCACCACCAGATCCTTGGCTGCCCGTGGGCAGGCGTCGGCATCGATCCACACACGCATCATGTTTTCCTCTATTGCCCGCGAATATGAGCGCAGCGAATGCCCTTTAAGAAACCTGCACCCGCTGCTTCTCAACCACCCGGCTACGGCCATACAACACGATGATTGCTGCAATCGCCACAGCCTGTGCACTCAGCGAATACGCATCGGCATGGATCCCCAACCATTCAAAGTCAAAGAACGGCACCGGTCGAGTGCCGAAGATCCCGGCTTCTTGCAGCGCTTTCACGCCATGCCCGGCAAACACCACCGACAAGGCGCACAAAAGACCGGCGTTGATGCTGAAGAACAGCGCCAGCGGCAGCTTCGCCGAACCGCGCAAAATCACCCAGGCCAGGCCGACCAGCAGCACCAGCGCCGTAGCCCCACCGGCCAGCACCGCGTTATGCCCCGCCGGACCTGCCTGCAACCACAGGGTTTCGTAGAACAGAATCACTTCGAACAGTTCGCGATACACCGAGAAAAACGCCAGGGTCGCAAAACCGAAACGCCCGCCGCCACCCACCAGGCTGGTCTTGATGTAATCCTGCCAGGCAGCCGCGTGACGACGGTCATGCATCCACACGCCCAGCCACAACACCATGACACTGGCAAACAACGCCGTCGCACCTTCCAGCAATTCGCGCTGCGAACCGCTGACGTCGATCACATAGGCTGCCAGCGCCCAGGTACCCAGTCCCGCCAAAAACGCCAACCCCCAACCGGCGTTGACGCTGCGTACCGCCGCCTGTTGACCCGTGTTGCGCAGGAAAGCCAGGATCGCCGCCAGCACCAGAATCGCTTCCAGACCTTCGCGCAGCAGAATCAGCAGGCCGGAAATGTAACTCAGCGACCAGCTCAAACCGTCGTTGCCCAGCAGGCCGGCCGATGCCTTCAACTTGGCCTTGGCCACGTCCAGGCGCTGCTCGACCTCGCTCACCGGCAGACCGTCCTGCAACGACTGACGGTAGGCCATCAGGGATTTTTCAGTGTCTTTACGCACGTTGGCGTCAATGTTATCCAGCGAGCTCTCAACCAGCTCGAAGCCTTCCAGATACGCCGCTACGGATAAGTCATAAGCCTGATCATGCTCACCGGTACGATACGCCGCGATGCTCTTGTCCAGAGTGGCTGCGGTGTAGTCGAGCAGTTGCGCCGGGCCACGCTTGACCTGCGGCGGTTGCGCCCGCTGGGCACGGAAGGTTGCGGTGGCTTGCGGGCCTTCGGCGGTCTGTACTTCTGCCGGGGTCTGACGAGCCAGGTCGGCGATGTTGTAGGTCTTTTCAGCCTTGGCCGTCGCCGGGTCAACACTGAAGCTGGCGATATAGGTGGCAAGGTCCCAACGCTGACGATCATCCAGTTGATCGGCAAAGGCCGGCATGTCAGTCCCCTCGACGCCCAGACCCAAGGTGCTGTAGATCGCGTAGAGGCTCTGTCGATCCAGCCGCTTGGTATCGCGCAGGTTGGACGGCGGTGGCTTCATCCCGACGCCCGCCGGGCCGTCGCCGGCCCCTGTATCGCCATGGCAGACCGAGCAATGCTGAGCGTACAACGGCGCGCCACGCGCCGGGTCCGGCGTAATGACCGGGGCCTGGCTGACTTCATAGGCCACAGCCAGCTTTGCACCGAGTTGCCGGGCCTGGCGAGTGACATCAGCACCGTCCTGACGGGCGCCGATGGAATTTCCCAGCGCGGTCAGGCTTTGCTCCAGCGCGGCTTTTTCCGGTTTGGCCGGCATGGCCGCAATCAGACTTCCCAGCGTCTTGGCCGACTCTTGTTGCGCGCGAAATCCGGCCTGGTCCGTGATGCTGCCCGCCTGCACCGTGTCCGGGTAATCCGCGCCGATGTAATCGAGCAAGTGCAGCGCCTGCGGCGCACCTTCGGCGGGGGCGGCCAGCAGTTGAACGCTGCACGCCGCGAACAGCGGCAGCAACAGCCAGGCCAGCAAACGGGAGGGGGCAATCATGAATGAATCTCAATTTGAAAAACGAAGTTACATATTGTTAACGCCCAACGGGTTTCGCTCAAGCATTGTCGGGACTTCCGGTGAAATCACGGGCTCTCCAAGGTATTGATACACCAATGAAAAAGGCGACCTCATGGGTCGCCTTCCTGGATTTCTGCGGGTTTAGACCGCAGCTTTGCGCAGCGTCGCCATGAATGCTGCCGCACCGATGAACAGTCCGGCAAAGGTCCGATTCATGCGTTTTTGCTGTTTCGGTGTGCGCAGCAGACGCAACACCCTGGACGCCAGACCGGTGTAGCCGGCCATGACGATCAAGTCGACGCAGATCATGGTCACGCCGATCACCAGATACTGAATCAGCAGTGGAGCATGGGGATCGATGAACTGCGGCAACACCGCCAGCATGAACACCAGCGCCTTGGGGTTACTGATGTTCACCAGGAAACCACGGAACACCAGGGCCATCGGCTTGCCGATCTGACGCACCGCCGCGTCATCGCTCATATCACTGGGCAGCGCACGCCATTGCTTGATCGCGAGGTAGACCAGGTACGCCACGCCAAACCATTTGATCGCAAGAAAGGCTGTGGCCGACGCCGTCAGAATCGCGCCCACACCGGCGCCGACGATGGCGATCTGCACTGCAAGGCCCAATTGCAGACCCAGGGCGTTCCAGTAGCCGCGCCAGAATCCGTATTGCAGACCGCTGGACATCGACGCAATGGCGCCGGCACCGGGGGACAGGCTGATCACCCAGCAGGCGGCAAAAAACGCCAGCCATGTTTCAAGCTCCATTGCACACCTCGACTCAGACTCGTGACAGACGTCTAAACTAATGCGGCTTTGATTGGATGACTACCGATTTTTTGTAGGACATGGCGACTGCTAACAGCCAAAAGCAAAGATCGCAGCCTTCGGCAGCTCCTACAGGGAAACGCACTCCAATGTAGGAGCTGCCGAAGGCTGCGATCTTTAGATCTTGAGCTGGCTTACTTCTCAAACCCGCTTGAAGGGAAACCATCCGTCCCCCGCCAGCGCCGCACCGAACGCTGGAAGAACAAACTGTTGGGCACCTGCACCATGGCGCTGCCAGTGCCGAGTTCTTCGGCCTCGATCAGCGTGGTGTACAGCAGGTTGATCGCCACCACCCGGCCTTTGACGCCAGGCTTGTCGGTGGTGTCCACCAACTCGACCACATCACCGAGGCGGAACGGACCGACGGTAAAGATCAGAATCGCGCAGAGAAGATTGGAGAGCACGCTCCACATGGCGAAAAACGCCACCGCCGCGACCGCGACAAAACCGGATAGCGCGGTCCAGAGCACAGTGGCCGAAACCCCGAGGCGCTCCAGCACGAAAATCAACGCACTGCCCATGATCAGCCAGCGCAGGCCCCCGCGCAGCGGCATCAGCAACTGCGGCGGAAACGGGTAGCGCTCACCGAGACGAGTCAGGCATTTGGCAACAAAGCGCTGGGTGATGTAACCGGCGAGCAGGATCAGCAGGATTTGCACGCCGAGCCAGATCGGCTCGACCCACACCGCCGGCAGCGGCAGCTTGAAGGCGTCCATCAGGACAGTGCCTCCAGCTCCGCCTGCATGCCTTCCAGCAATTCCAGGGCTTCCATCCACGCTTCCTCCAGCTCCGCCTCACGCACCTTCAGCTTGGCCTGTTCGGCTAGCAGATCACGCAATTCGTTCTTGCGTGCCGGTTCGTAGATGTCACTGTCGCCGAGACTGGCATCGATTTTCGCCAGCTTTTCGTGGAGCTTGCCCAGCTCGGCTTCGAGCTTGTCAGCCTCGCGCTTGTGCGGTGCCAGTTGCTGACGCAACGCAGCAGCGGCCTGACGCTGGGCTTTCTTGTCGGTCTTGTCCGGGTTGACCGGCGTGTTGCTGACCGGGGCGTTGCGCTGGCGATACTCCACCAGCCAGCGGGTGTAGTCCTCCAGATCGCCGTCGAACTCTTCGACTTTGCCGTCCGCCACCAGATAGAAATTGTCGGTGGTGCTTTTGAGCAAGTGACGATCGTGAGAGACCACCAGTACCGCACCACTGAATTCCTGCAGGGCCATGGTCAACGCCAGGCGCATTTCCAGGTCCAGGTGGTTGGTCGGTTCGTCGAGCAGCAACAGGTTCGGTCGGTCCCAGGCGATCAAGGCCAACGCCAGGCGCGCTTTCTCGCCACCGGAGAAATTCAGTACCGGTTCGTCGATTCGCGCGCCACGGAAGTCGAAACCGCCGAGGAAGTCGCGCAGGGTCTGTTCGCGCTCGGTCGGCGCCAGGCGCTGCAAGTGCAGCAAAGGGCTGGCCTTGGAATCCAGAGAATCGAGTTGATGCTGGGCGAAGTAACCGACCACGGTGTTCTCGCCACGGGTCAAGCGACCGGCCAATGGCGAGAGCTCACCGGCAAGGTTCTTGATCAGGGTCGATTTACCGGCACCGTTCGGGCCGAGCAGACCGATTCGCGCACCCGGGGTCAGTTGCAGCTTGACCTTCTCCAGCACGGCTTTGTCGCCGTAACCCAGGCGGGCATCGGACAGGTCGATCAGCGGGCTGGAAATCTTCTGCGATTCACGGAAGACAAAGTCGAACGGCGAATCGACGTGGGCAGCGGTCAGCTCTTCCATCCGCTCCAGTGCCTTGATCCGGCTCTGGGCCTGACGCGCCTTGGTGGCCTGGGCCTTGAAGCGGGCGATGTAGCTTTCCATGTGCGCACGTTGCACCTGCTGCTTCTCGTAGGCCTGCTGTTGCTGGGCCAGGCGTTCGGCACGGGCACGCTCGAAGGCACTGTAGCCACCGCGGTACAGGGTGATTTTGCGCTGATCGACGTGGGCCACGTGATCGACCACGGCATCGAGGAAGTCGCGGTCGTGGGAAATCAGCATCAAGGTGCCGGGATAGCTCTTGAGCCATTCTTCGAGCCAGATGATGGCGTCGAGGTCCAGGTGGTTGGTCGGTTCGTCGAGCAGCAGCAGGTCCGATGGGCACATCAAGGCCTGTGCCAGGTTCAGACGCATCCGCCAGCCACCGGAGAAATCCCCGACCTGACGATCCATCTGCTCATTGGTGAACCCGAGACCGGCCAGCAACTTGCGCGCCCGGGCGTCGGCGGTGTAACCGTCGGCGCTGTCGAGTTCGGAGTGCAGGCGGGCCTGTGCGGCACCGTCATGGGCCGCTTCGGCGGCCGCCAGGTCGCGTTGCACCTGGCGCAGGCGCAGGTCGCCATCGAGCACGTAGTCGACCGCCAGGCGTTCGAGGGTGTCGACCTCCTGGCGCATGTGGGCGATACGCCAGTCGGCCGGCAGGAAGCAATCACCCGAGTCCGGGTGCAGCTCGCCCCTAAGCAAGGCGAACAGGCTCGATTTGCCGGCGCCGTTGGCACCGATGAGGCCGGCTTTGTGGCCGGCGTGCAGGGTCAGCTCGGCGTCTTCTAGCAGACGTTGCGGGCCACGCTGTAAAGTCAGGTTCTGAAGTCGAATCATAATGGCGGCGGAGTCTACCAGCTTCGCTCGCAACTGGCGCGAGTAGCACTATGTCCTCTGACCTGTGGAGTTTTTCCCTTAGTACTTATGCCCAGCCCGGCGTTGAACCCGCATGCCTGCAATTGCAGTCGGCGGGCATCAATGTGTGCTTGCTACTCTGCGGACTGTGGCTGGGAGAACGTGGCGTCGCCTTTAACGAACACCGATTGCAGCAACTGCGTAGCGTGGCCGAGCCGTGGGACGCAGACGTGGTGCGACCGCTGCGAGCCTTGCGGGTGAATTGGAAAGTCGTTGCCGCCGACGATGGCGAACTGAATGCTTTGCGCGAGCAAGTGAAGGCACTCGAACTGGAAGCCGAGCGACATCTGTTGGTACGACTGGAACGATCGGCGTTGAGTTGGCCGCAAGGTGAGGCGACCGATCTATCGGCCTGGCTCAATGGTGTGGCGGCAGGCGCCGCCCACCTGGACCGCGACGCGCTGCATCAGCTGCGCGTCGCGGTAACCGGCACTTAGGAAGCGCTGGTTGGGGTGGTTGCTGCGATCGATGCGGCGGCCGGCGTTGGCGCTGGCGTGGCTGTCGAGGTGGCTGCTGCTAAAGCAGACGTTGCTGCCGGAGCCGGGTTGGCTGGCTTGGCAACTGGCGCGGCGGCCGGCTTGGCGGCAACAGGTTTTTTCACTGCTGGTTTTGCAGCTGGCTTCGCCGCCGCTGGCTTGGCAGCGGGTTTGGCGGTGGCCGGTTTGGCAGTGGCCGGTTTGGCAGCAGCGGCAGGTTTAGCCGCAGCAGGTTTGGCTGCCGGTTTAGCGGCCGACTTGGCCGCTGCTTTTACAGCGGGTTTGGCCGCAGTTTTCGCAGCAGGTTTTGCAGCGGTTTTAGCCGCGACAGATTTGGCGGCTGGCTTCGCAGCAGGCTTCGCTGCTGCAGTTCTGGCTGCGGGTTTTGCGGCTGGTTTTGCTGCGGGTTTAGCGGCCGTTTTTGCGGCCGTTTTTGCAGCTGGTTTTGCAGCCGCGGTTTTCGCCACGGCGGGTTTGACAGCAGCAGTTCTTGCAGCACTAGATTTGGCTGCGGCAGGCTTGGCTGGCGTCGTTTTAACAGCCGGTTTCGCAGCGCTGGCAGCGACTGCTTTTCTCGCTGCTGGTTTGGCTGCGGCTTTCACCGGTGCTTTGGCGGCCGGCTTGGCCGGTGCTTTTGCAGCAACCGGTTTGGCAGCGGCTTTCTTCGCAGGTGCCGCAGCAGGTTTGGCTGCACGCAGGGACAACGCCTTGCCGACAGCCTCTTGTACACGACCGACACCCTGGGCCAGTTTCAGGCTTTCCTGGGCATCGCGCTTGAGTTGCAGAATGTAGCCGCGGGTTTCCGATTGACGATCCTTGAGGGCATCGAGCAGCTCTTCAAGGTCGGCCACTGCGTCCTTGGCCTTGGCTTGTGCCTTGGCTTTTCCGGCCGCCGCAGCGTCCTGCAATTTGGTGCGGGACTTGTGCAGTTTTTCTTGCGCTTTTCCGCGCTGCTTTTCCAGTTTGGCGAGCAGTTTTTCAGCATCAGCCAAGGCTTCGGAACAAGCGGTTTCCAGGTGCTCGAGCAGGCTGCCCGAGAGTTGTTGGAGTAGGTGCAATGGAGTGTTTACTGGCTTCTTGGTGGCCGACATGGTTTACCTCCTGGCTGAAGTGAGTGCGGCTCATACTAGACCTCTGCTGCAACCGCCGCTAGGGCATGTTGACACTATCGAAAGCCCCGCGTTGCAAAGGATCGAAAAACTTCTGCCGCGACGCAAAAGCAGTTCACCGTTGCGCGCATTCTCACTGGCATAATCGCCCGCAATTCAGATCGGAGAGTGCCCATGCCGCGCTACCTTTTTTTATCGCTGTGCGTGTTTTTTTCGGTGGCCCAAGCCGCCGCGACAACACAGGAAAATGAAGCCCGCGATCTCGCTTACAGCCTGGGTGCGAGCCTTGGCGAACGCTTGCGCCAGGAGGCTCCCGACCTGCAACTCCAGGCGCTGGTCGAAGGATTGCAGCAGGCCTATCAGGGCAAACCGCTGGCGCTGAAGGACGAGCAGATCCGGCAGATATTGACCGAACATGAAGCCCGGATCGCCATGCAGTCAGCCGAGCCGCAAAGCGAAATGGCGCTGGAAAAGGAACAGCGTTTTCTCGCCACAGAAAAGACCAAGCCCGGCGTGCGCGAACTGGCTGATGGCGTGTTGCTGAAGGAGTTGACGCCAGGCACTGGTGCCAAGGCCGGACCGAATGGCAAAGTGCAGGTGCTGTACATCGGTCGCTTGCCCGATGGCACGGTGTTCGATCAGAACAGCCAGCCACAATGGTTCAGTCTCGACAGCGTGATCGCCGGATGGCGCAGTGCATTGCAAAACATGCCGGTCGGGGCGAAATGGCGACTGGTGATTCCGTCGGCCCAAGCCTATGGCGCCGACGGTGCCGGCGACGTGATCGCACCGTTCACTCCATTGGTGTTCGAAGTCGAATTGCGCGGTGCAACCAGCTGACAGCGGAATCGAGTAGGAGGCGGTCTCGCGACCGCCGTCCTCTCACACCACCGTACGTACGGCTCCGTATACGGCGGTTCAGATTATGCGATTAAGCCGGTTTACCGTATCCAATATCGAGACCAAACCGAGTCCATCCCAAAG